>JALSJV010000246.1 GCA_026989215.1 Acidimicrobiia bacterium
CGACGCCCCGCTGGGCGGCACGGATGCTCTGGTCGGACCCGTCGACGGCGACGACGATCGATTGCAGATCCCAGCTCATGTCGTGGTTCCTCCTCACCCCCAGGGTATCGCCTCCGAACCTGGCCGCGGCTCAAAGGGGCGGTCTTGGATCGAAGGGTCCGGTCGCGGCACAATCGGGAGGTCGTCGTCGTGGAGCAGGTATGAAACCCAAGGTCGTCGTCGCCGAGCCCATCGCCTCGCCGGGCATCGCCACACTGGAGGAGTCCTGCACGGTCGTCGAAGCCGTCGGGAGACCGCGCGAAGAGCTCCTCGAGCTCCTCGCCGACGCCGACGCGCTCATCGTCCGCAGCGCCACCAAGGTGGACCGGGAGATGATCGAGTCGGCACCACGTCTGCGGGTGGTGGGCCGCGCCGGGATCGGGGTGGACAACATCGACCTGGACGCCGCCACCGAACGGGGGGTCCTGGTCGTCAACGCACCCCACGCCAACACCATCTCCGCCGCCGAGCACACCCTCGCCCTCATGCTCGCCCAGGCCCGGAACATCCCCCGTGCCGACGCCACCCTGCGGGCCGGCATCTGGGATCGGAAGAGCTTCAAAGGGGTCGAACTGCACGGCAAGACCCTGGGGGTGGTCGGTCTGGGACGGATCGGGACGCTCGTCGCCCAGCGGGCCCTCGCCTTCGGGATGCGCCTCGTCGCCTACGACCCCTATGTGGGCGACGAGCGGGCCCGCCGCCTCGGGGTCGAGCTGATGGATCTCGACCGGCTCCTCGCCGAGGCCGACTTCATCACCATCCACCTCCCCAAGACACCCGACACCGAAGGGCTCTTCGACGCCGCGGCCTTCGCCAAGATGAAGCACGGGGTACGGATCGTGAACGCCTCCCGAGGGGGCATCGTCGACGAGGCGGCGCTGGTCGAGGCGATCCGCTCCGGCAGGGTGGCGGGCGCCGCCCTCGACGTGTTCGCCCACGAACCCCTCACCGAGAGTCCCCTGTTCGAGCTTCCCCAGGTGGTCCTCACCCCGCACCTGGGGGCGTCGACCACCGAAGCCCAGGACAAGGCGGGGATCCACGTCGCCGAAGCGGTGAAGGCGGCGCTGGCCGGTGAGCTGGTCATGTCGGCGGTGAACATCGACCTCGGGCCGGACGTCCCCGACGAAGTCCGGGCCTACCTCCCGGTCGCCGAACAGCTCGGACGGGTGTTCGCCGCCTTCGCCCGGGGGTTGCCGCAGGTGCTCACCCTCAGGGCGGAGGGGAAGCTGGCGGGCAACCCGGTGCGCCCCCTCAAGCTGGCGTTGCTGAAAGGGGCCTTGGAGGCGGGGTCGGAGGAGCCCGTCTCCTACGTCAACGCCCCCTCCATCGCCGAAGCCCGGGGGATCCGGGTCGAACTCGAATCGTCCGAGGAGAGCATCGAGTACGTCTCCCAGCTCCGGGTGTCGGGCGAAGTGGCGGGGGAGGAGATCGTCCTGGCGGGGACGTTGGGACGCAAAGGACCGATGCTCGTCGAGATCCTCGCCCACGAAGTCGAGCTGCCCTTCTCCCGTCACCTCCTGCTGATCCGCAACGCCGACGTTCCCGGGGTGATCGGCCGGGTCGGCACCCTCCTCGGCGAGCTCGGCATCAACATCGCCAACATGGTGGTGGGGAGATCCCGGGTGACCGGGGAGGCGGCGATGATGGGCCTCAACCTGGACCAGCCCCTCACCCCCGACCAGGTGGACGAGCTGCGGGCGCTCGAAGGCGTCGAATCGGCGGTGTTCATCGAGCTGCCCTGACCGGGGGTCAGGTGAGGAGAGCCTGGGTGATCCACCCCGCCGCCAGGCCGTAGAGGCCGGCGACCAGGTCGTCGGCGGTGACCCCCCAGCCGCCCGGCATTGCCTCGGCCGCCACGACGCCCGGAAACCTACG
>JALSJV010000247.1 GCA_026989215.1 Acidimicrobiia bacterium
GCGGTCGGTGGAGGAGGCCTTCGCGGGGGCGACCGCACTGTTGTGGTTCGAGGATTCGAAGGGGCGCCGAGTGGGGGTGCCCCGGGAGCGGATCGCCTTCGTCGAGGTGGAGACCCAGCCGGAGGAACCGTCGGTGGGGTTCGCGCCATGACCGTGACGCGCGGTGTGGGGGATCCAGAAACCGTCGAGGTGGGGGTGGAGCCGTCGGTGGGTGTTGCGCCATGACCGTGACGCGAGAGGACCGGCGTCGCCGCCGGCCCTCTCTCACCTCGAACGGGGGTCGGTCACATCGCCCGGCGTCGCCGTTCCGCCAGCCAGCGCTTGCGGAGGCGCCGCCGCTCGTCCTCGGCGTAGCCGCCCCATACGCCTGCCTCCTGGTTGGTCTCCAGGGCGTACTGGAGGCACTCTTCCCGGACCCCACAGGAGAAGCAGATCTCCTTGGCGGCGCTGATCTGGTCCAGGGCGGGCCCGGTGGAGCCGACCGGGAAGAAGAGCGTGGGTTCGCTGTCCCGGCAGGCGGCGAGCTGACGCCAGTCGGTGGTGATGGTGAGCACGTCGGAATCCTCCAGAGGATTTGTGATTCTTTTCACAAGCCTACCCGAAGCACGCGCCTCGGGGAAGGTTGGGTTGCCGGGGAGGAAACGTACAGACTATCCGTCAGAAGTGCAATAGTTTTTTCATGATGATTTCTGGAGAGAGACTCCAGGTTGTGGGTCATCGAGGCTGGCGCACCCGATACCCCGACAACACCCTCCTCGGGATCGAGGCCTGTGTCGGGGTCGCCGACATGGTCGAGATCGACATCCGTCGCACCGCCGACGGTCGCCTCGTCCTCTCCCACGATCCCGAACTCGTCGGTCGGGTCGTCTCCGAGTGCGACTGGTCGCAGCTCGCCGACCTCGACGTGGGGGAGGGGCACCCTCCGGTGCTCCTCGACGACGTCCTCTCGGCCCTCCCCGACCTTCCCCTCAACCTGGAGGTGAAGAACGACCCCGCCGAACCCGGATTCGAAGACGACCACCGTCTCGGTCTCGACGCCGCCGCCCGGGCCCGGCCCGGCGACCTCCTCACGAGCTTCTGGTGGCCCACCGTCGACGCCGTCCGCCGCATGTTCCCTCACGTCGAGACCGGCCTCCTCGCCGAGCCCTCGACCGACCTCGATCCGCTCCTCGGTCACGCCGTGGAGGAGCGACATGTGGCCGTCGTCCCCCACTGGTCGATGCTCGACGCCGCCCCGGAGTTCATCGCCGAGGCCCACCGCCGGGGGCTGAGGGTCGTCGCCTGGACGGTGAACGACCCCGCCGTGGCGGTGCGTTTGGCGGAGGCAGGCCTCGACGCCATCATCACCGACGATCCCGGTCTGATGGCCGAGACCTTGGGAGGAAGTCGATGAGCGGTACGGTGTTGCGATGCGCTGTCATCACCGTGTCATCATGACCTTCCCGGCCTGATGGCCGAGACTTTGGGAGCATATCGATGAGCATCCACGACGAACTCACCGCCGAGCTGCGGGACGCCATGCGGACCAAGGACGCCCGTCGCCGTGACGTGATCCGCCAGATCGAGACCGAGGTGACGAAGGCGAAGACGGCCCCCGGATTCTCGGGCGAGGTCGACGACGATCTCTATCGCATGGTGATCGCCTCGTACGTGAAGAAGATGACCAAGGCACGCGACGAATACGAGGCGCTGGGCGACCGGGGCCGGGAGATGGCGGAGAAGCTCGCCTGGGAGATCGAGTATCTGTCCCGCTGGATGCCCCAGACCCTCGACGAGGACGGGACCCGGAACCTGGTGCGGGAGGCGATCGCCGAGCTCGGCGTGGCCGGAGACCCGAAGGCGGTGGGCCGGGTGGTGGGCCATCTCATGAAGAGTCGCCGGGACCTCGACGGAGCCACCGTCAACCGGATC
>JALSJV010000248.1 GCA_026989215.1 Acidimicrobiia bacterium
CAACGCTCAGGGTGAGCGCCATCAACGCCAAGAGGGTGATCCTCCGCCTCATTCTCATCGGGACCTTCCCCTTCTGTTCGGTCCCAGCCCGACCTGCGGGTCCGAACATGCCACACACACACACACACCGTTGTCGAGGGGTGGGGGGAGGGACGTTCGTCCCGAATCGGGTTTCGGCGGTAGGAGCTGGTGGAGGCGACCCGGGCTGGGGAACCGGCGTCGTCCGATCGACGTTGGCGAGGTGTGGGAGCGAAGGTGCAGAGACGAACCCTGCTCGGCGCGGCGGTACTGCTCACCGCCGCGTGTGTCGCTCCGCCCGCCGGCGCCGCCACTTCGGATACCTCACGGGCCACCGAACGACCCACCACGACGACGACCGAGACTCCCACGGTTCCGCACACCAGCACCACCTCGACCTCCCCGCCGGCACCGACGCTTCCGAGCTCCGACACGACCTTCGGGGGCGTCGGACCGGCCGAGTTCCTCGTCGCCGGACCAGACGGGATCCGGACGGTGACCGGTGAGGGGACGACGCGGATCTCACCGCTCGCCGCAGTCGTCGCCTTCGACGATCGACGAGGAGGGCTGGTCGCCCTCGCCGACGATCGCGCAGCCGGGATCACTCCCTGGCAGATCGGGACCCGGATCGGACGGCTCCGTCCCGGCCGGAGCGTGGAATGGGTCGTGTCTCACCCCGGGTTCTGGATCGAGCTCCACGACGTGGTGGAGATCGGAAGCCGACCGCAGGCCGTGTTCAGTCGGATCCCCGACATCGAAGCCGGAGACGAAGGCTCGGGACTGCAGGAACTCTACCTCCTCGACCTGGAGGGAGGGGAGAGCCGTCACATCGTCACCGTCGACGTCGGAGAGGGGTCCATGGACGTCGGCTACGTCGACGGACGGTTCGTCGTCACGGTGTCGGCGGAGGGCGACTCATGGTTCGAGTTCTACGACGAGACCGGTGACTCCCTGTCCTTTCCCGGTACGCCGGCGGGGCGCACCTACCCGGAGGCCGTCGGGTCCGGTCGGCTGGTCGGGACCGCCTCCGACCCTCAACTCGTCTACCTCGAGTACTCCGACGTCGGGTCGGAAGCGGAGTCGGCGGAGCTGGTGGTGGTCCGCCTCCGCGACGGCGTCGAGCTGGGACGCCGTCCCCTACCGTCGGGAGCGTGGACGGCCACACGTCTCGACGTCGCCGGAGGTCGCGTGGTCGTGTCCGGACTGGAGGTCCTGGACGAGCCCCCCTGGTATCAACCCGGACACGCGCTCGTCACCGCCGTGGACCACGCATCGGAATGGTCGGAGCTGCCGGTGCCGGGTGCCGTCACCTTCGTCGATCCCGTGGGATCATCCGATCCGTGACGTCCGGTCAGATCGAGATCCCCCTCCCCGACCTCCACGGGCGATGTCACACCTCGGCGACGCTGGAGGTGGTGCGTCGTCTCGCCGACGACCTCGACCAGAAGGCGGATCTCCACCGGCTCGTCGCCGCCGAAGGGATCGAAGCCGACGGCACCGCCACCCGGTGGGAGGCCCACTTCGACCTGCCGTCGCGGCAGACGACGTTGGAGGCGGTGGTCACGTTCCGCTGGTCGGAGGAGGACGGAGCCTACGGCGAGGGGGTGGCGGCGTTGCGGGAGGTGGCGTTTCCGCCGCCGGGCAGTGAGCTGGCTCGCATGGGTGCGGACGGGGTGCTGTCCCGTCGCCGGATCAGGGGGGTGTGGCGGCAGCAGCTCCGAGAGCGAAGGTACCTGCCGCCGGTGATCCCTCCGCTCGAAGCGGCACTGGCGGCGGCGGGAGACGACGGTCCGTGGCGGCGGGTCGAGGCGGTGGTGCTCCGTACCGAAGGTCCCGTGTGGCGGCTGCAGGGCCGACGACGCCACCGGATCAGGTTCGATGCCCTCCAAGGTCGGTGAGCTCGACTCGGTGGCCGACGCAGGATCTGGGCGACGTCCGACACGCGGTGGCACGGCCGGGTAGGGTGTTCGGCGACGTTCCGGGAGGTGAGCCCCGTCGGCAACCGCAAGTTGGTCGCGGCCGGGGCCGTCGCGGCCGCCCTGGTGGCGGTCGTCCTCACCGGTCGGGACGGACCGGACGTAAAGCAGTCCAAGAGTCGTCCCGTTCCCGCCACCATCCAGGCGACGGTCCCCTCCACCGTCACGCCGACTGCTCCGGTGGCCGAGGTCTCGCCCCACAACCCCGACGTGCAGCCGGTCGACTGCCGTTCCATCCTCACCACCGAGGACGTCGACTTGGCCCTCGACGTGTGGGACCGGGAGGGCGGTCCGGTGTCGACGCCCGGGTACACGAGAGGTGAGACCTGCCGGAACTTCGTTTACGGTGACGAGCGCAGCTTCGTGCAGTTCGAACCGGGAGACCCGGCAGATTTTGCATCGGCTGCCGTCTTCTTCGGCGGCTCGGGCAGACCGATCGACGGGGTCGGAGACGGTGCGGTCTGGTTCGCCGGTATCGGGGACGAGGCCTATGCCGGGCTCCTCGCCGTGCGCCAGGACACTCCCCTCGGCATGCTCCACTTCCGTCTCGGGCTCGGCCGGCCGGAACTCGACGACGCGTCACGTCTCGCCGTCGCCGTCGACCTCGCCCGCACGATGCTCCCCCGGTTCCCCGGCGTCGACGTCGAACCCGAACTGATCTCCTTCGAAGACGAGCCCGTCGACACGGCGACGCAGAGCCTCGACGCAGCGCTGTACGCCGGGGTGGATTCGGGGACGTGGTCGATGGGCGAAGGGTTGAAGGTCCTGCTCTCCTGGATGCTCGACGGCGGGCCGGGGGTCGTCCCCGACGAGCTGACCGACCCGTCGAGTACCGGGGTGATCGTCGCCGCCAACGCCTACCTCGACGATGAGCCTCCGGACGCCCCCCAGGTTCGGGCGCTGTTGGAGCGCCTCACCCCCGGCGTCAAGGATCTGGAGGCGATGACGGCACCGGCGGAGGCTTCGGCGCCGCTGCTGGTGTCTCTCGTCTACGTCACCCAGGACGAAGCCGAGAACCCCTGTGACCCATGGGCCGTGGAGAGTCCCTGCCTGCGGCGCGTGGCGCTGTCCGACGACCTCGACCCCGACACGTACTCGCTGTACGCCGCCCTCGAGGGAGAGAGCGCCTGGTCGAGCGGGGACGTCGAAGCCGCCAAGGAGGCCCTCCTGGACTCGGCGAGCACCTACGAAACCCTGGGTTCGATGCCGCCGACCGTCCTCGTCCTTCGACCAGGCGGCGACACACTGTACGCCAGCTACGTGCCCGGTGAAGACTGTCGGGTGTACGTGGGCGAGTTCCTCGCCGGTACGCCCCGAAACGATCTCAAACAGATCTTCGCCCGGGAGATCGCCTTCTGTCTCATCGCGCACGACTTCTTCCTGCAGTTCTTCGCGAATCCCAACCCCACCAGGTGGCTCGCCTACGGCCTCGCCAACTACCTGAGCGGGGTGGTCTACCCGTCGAACAATCTCGAACATGTCACCCTGCCCGACACGCTCGCCTCCCAGGAGCTGTCGACCACCGTTCCCGACCGAAGCTGGACCAACTGGATCCTCTTCGAGCACCTCCACTCGTTCATCGGACCGACGGGCGTCACCGACATGATCCGTGGATTCCCCGAGTCGGGTGACCTGGTTGCCGCCCTCGCCGCCGCCCCCGGAGTCCCGGAGATGTACCACGACCTGGCCCGCGCGCTGTCCGACGCCGAAGTCGTCGACGTGGGGTCGGGCACGGTCCCGTACGCGCCCGAGGCGTGGGAGCTGAACCTCTCTGGGCCCGCCGAAGTCCCCATGGCCGTGACCCCCTTCGGGGTGCGGCGGCTCCACATCCAGGTACCGCCCGGGAAGTTCGCCTGCGTCGACAGTTTCACCCAGGGCAACCTGCGGATGTCATGGCGGTCGGGGGCTCCCGGCGACTCGGGTTCGTGGTCGGACCAGCTTCCCACCTCCTTCCAGGGAGAGTCGGTCCTGGTGCTGACGTCGGTGGAGCCCGGTGCCCACTTCACCCTCGACGTCACCGACATCTCCACCAACCCCGACTGTGAAGACGACCAGCCGGAGGACGACCCCGGGGCATGTGACCTCGGGGTGGTGTGCGGCCCCTCCCGCTTCTACTTCCAGGTGGTGCCGCTCAACTGAGCGACGTCTGATGCCGGGGTGGAAGCCGACGTTCCCGCGAAGGCTGTCGGCGTGGGATCATCAGGGACGATGCTCTACCTCGACCATGCCGCCACCACACCGATGCGGCCCGGGGTGTGGGAGGCGATGACCCCCTACGCCACCGACCTGTTCGGGAACCCGTCGGGAAGCCACGGGACGTCCCGGCGCGCCAAGAACGACCTGGAGGAGGCCCGGGAGCGGGTGGCGGCCCATCTGGGGTGCGCCCCGGCCGAGATCGTCTTCACCGGTGGGGGGACCGAAGCCGACAATCTGGCGGTCAAAGGCCCGGCGCTCGCCGCCGGCAAGGGCGGGGTGGTGACGGTCGCCACCGAACACGAGGCGGTGCTCGAATCCGCCGAGTTCCTCCGCCGTCTCGGCCATCCCGTCACCGTCGTCGGGGTGGACCGCTTCGGGAGGGTCGACCCGGCGGAGGTGGCGGCGGCGGTGGGTCCGGAGACGGCGGTGGTCTCGGTGATGGCCGCCAACAACGAGACCGGCACCCTCCAGCCCGTCGCCGAGGTGGCGGCGGCGGTGAAGGCGGCGAACCCGAAGGTGGTGGTGCACACCGACGCCGTCCAGGCCTTCATGCTCGGCGTGGACGTCGCCGACCTCGGTGTGGACCTCCTCACCCTCGCCGCCCACAAGTTCGGCGGCCCCAAAGGGGTGGGGGTGCTGTACGTCCGCCAGGGGGTCGCCCTGGAGCCGGTGCTGCACGGAGGAGGCCAGGAGATGGGACGTCGGTCGGGGACGGTGAACGTCGCCGGAGCGGTGGGGATGGCCGCCGCCATGGACGCCGCCGCCGACGACCGGGACCGGTTCGCCGCCGACGTCGCCGAAGCCCGCCGCCGGTTCGAGGCGGCCCTCGTCGGGAAGGCGGAACGGACCGTCCCCGCGGAGCACACCCTCGTCCAGCACTCCCACCTCCGCTTCCCCGGTGTCCGCAACGAGACGCTGCTCGTCCGTCTCGACCGACGCGGTGTGGCCGCCGCGGCCGGATCCGCCTGCCAGTCCGGGGCCACCACGCCCAGTCACGTCCTCCTCGCCATGGGGTACACCGCCGACGAAGTCCGGGAATGTCTGCGGTTCACCTTCGGATGGACGACCCGTCCCGAAGACGGCGACGCCGCGGCCGCGCTCGTCCTCGACGCCCTGGAGGGACGATGAGGGTGCTCGCCGCCATGTCGGGAGGGGTGGATTCCTCGGTGGCGGCCGCCCTCATGGTGGAGCAGGGCCACGACGTGGTCGGGGTCACCTTGAAGCTGTGGTCGGGGCCGAACGGGGAGGCGCCCACCGCCGGCTGCTGCACCGTCTCCGACGCCGAGGACGCCCGCCGGGTCGCCGCCCAGCTCGACATCCCCTACTACGTGCTGGACTACTCCGAGGTGTTCATGGACGGGGTGGTGGAGCGGTTCGTCGCCGACTACGCGTCCGGTCGTACCCCGAACCCGTGCATCGAATGCAACCGGACCGTCAAGTTCTCCCGGCTTCTCGAGCATGCCGCCGAGCTGGAATGCGACCTGGTGGTCACCGGCCACTACGCCCGCACCATGCGGGAGGCGGGACGGTGGCGGCTGGTGCGGGGGAAGGACCGCCACAAGGACCAGTCGTACGTGCTGTCGATGCTCGGACAGCGCGAGCTCGCCCGGGTCAGGTTCCCGGTGGGGGAGTTGACGAAGGCCGAGACCCGACGACGGGCCGCCGAGCTGGGGTTGCGGACCGCCGCCAAACCCGAGAGCCAGGACATTTGTTTCGTCGGTGCGGGCGACTACCGGGAGTTCCTCCGCCGCGTCGCCCCGGAGACGGAACGTCCCGGTCCGATCCTCGACCTCGACGGCCGCCGGGTCGGGGCGCATCGGGGCGTCGCCACCGTCACCATCGGGCAGCGCCGCGGGCTCGGGGTGGCGGTGGGCGAGCCGCGGTACGTGGTGGAGGTTCGTCCCGAGACGGCGACGGTGGTGGTGGGGCGTCGGGAAGATCTGGCGGTCGACGAACTCACCCTGACCGACCTGTCGTGGGTGGCGGGGGAGCCGCCGTCGGATCCCCGGGTGGAGGTCCAGTATCGGGCCCACGGGGAGACGGTGCCCGGCGTGGTCGACGGGACGGTGCTCCGCCTCGCCGAGCCGGCGTTCGGGGTCGCCCCCGGCCAGACCGCCACCCTGTACCGAGGTGACGAGGTCCTGGGCGGGGGGATCATCGTGACGGCCCGTCGGGACCGGTTCACGGCTGCACGCCGTTGATGCGATCGACACAGGCATCGAACGCCAGCTTGGCCTCCAGACCCGGCGTCTGGTCCACCGCCTCGACGATCTCCTTCGCCATGGCGTCGGCTGGTACGTCGATCCCGGCCTCGCGCAGGCACGCGGCGAGTTCGGTGCTCCTCGCCTCCGGGCCGGCGTCTTTCACGGTGAGCCCGAACCCGGCGGCGATCTGGTCGAGGAACCGAGATCGGCAATCGTTCAGCAGAGCCTCCTCGGAGATACCCGCTCCGACATCGACGGAGAACGTGAACGAGTAGTAGGCCCGCGTGTCCGAGATTTCGACGTCCTCCACCGTGGCGCCTCCCTCTTCCAGACATTCCGCGGTCTTGGTGACGGCCTCATGGAACTCGTCGACGGTCACGACGCCGTCGTCGAAGGCGGCCTGCTGTTCGGGCGTGGCCTGGGCAGCCAGATCCTCGATGGAGGGTCCGTCGAGGGACAGCGCAATACCGCCACCGACCAGGGCGAGGACCGCGGCCGTGACGACGATGAGGCGTCCGCGGCTCCAGTGACGGCTGGTCTGTGGATCGTCGTCCTGTGTCATGTGGCTCACCCCTCTACGCGTCTGTGCAATAACAGAAGAGTCTGAAGCCTCGTCTGGTGCCGAGGTTGCTGGTCGCGTTGTGGTCGCTGTAGTCGAGCCGGTCGTCGTAGATGGTGGCGCCGGTATTGAGGTTGAGCCAGAAGCCACCTGAATATGAGCTGTCGGACCCGACCTGGGTGGAGATCTTCAGGCCGCGGAGCCGGCGGAGCCTCCCGTCCACTCCAGAACAGAAGATGTATCCGGTGGTCGCCGCCCAGCCGTATTTCTCGCTGTTCGTGTCGTATGCCGAGCTGAGCCACCCCTCGTCATCGCACTAGTCGACCCGGCTGGAGCCGTAGGCACGTTGGCGACCGAGAGCAGGAAGGGCGGTGACGAGAATCAGGGCGACGGCCATACCGACGGCGAGCAGCCGGCGGTACCGATTCCGTCGGCTGTCGGTCGTCTTCATGACGGACCTCCCCTTCTCTCCGTTCCCCAGCCCGACCCCGACGCCAATCTATCGGATCGCCGGGGGTGTCAACCCTTGTGGTCGGTCATCCCATAGACTGCCCGGATGCTGCGTCGGATCTCCTGGAACGTGGCCCGTGGGTTCCTCATGGGCGCGGCCGACGTCGTCCCCGGCGTGTCGGGGGGGACGATCGCCCTCGTGCTCGGGATCTACGAGCGTCTCGTCGCCTCCGTCCGGGCGGGAAGCTCGGCACTGGGGCATCTGCTGAAGGGGGACCTCGCCGGGTTCGGGACCTGGCTGCGGCGGGTCGAATGGGGGTTCCTGGTGCCTTTGTTGGCCGGGATCGGCGCCGCCATCCTCACGTTGGCCCGGGCGATCGAACGGGGCCTGGAGGGATTCCCCGTCGAGATGGCGGCGCTGTTCCTCGGCCTGGTCGCCGGATCCGTCGTCATCGCCTGGCGGATGCTGCGGAGTCGGGACGTCGTCCGGATGGTCGTGCTGGTGCTGGTGGCGGTCGTCGTGTTCATGCTCCTGGGCTTGCGGGACGCCACCTCGCCGGAAGCGGTGGCGGCGGTCTCCACCCCGGCCGCCTGGGCATTCTTCGCCGCCGGGGCGCTCGCCATCTGCGCCATGATCCTCCCCGGGATCAGCGGATCGTTCATCCTCGTGCTGTTGGGGATGTACGCCCCGGTGCTGTCGGCGGTGAACGACCGGGCTCTCGTCACGATCGTGATCTTCGGGGCGGGAGCGGTGGTCGGGCTCGCCCTGTTCTCCCAGATCCTCCACTGGTCGCTCACCCATCACCACGACACCGTGATGGCCGCCCTCATCGGGCTCATGGCGGGATCGTTGCGGGTGCTGTGGCCGTGGCCGTCGGGGCTGCAGACCACGGCCCTGGCGGCACCGTCGAGCCCGGTGCTCGGCCCGGTGCTCCTCGCAGTGGTGGGGGCGGTGGCGGTGGTCGTCATCCACGGTGTCGCCGAACGCCTCGACCGGAGGGCCGCTGCGCAGCCCGCACCCTGAGCTCGAACCCTGGGTTGCCCGGGGGAACGGGTTGGCAACCCTGGGTTCTCCGGGGGAGACCGTCCACCTCTCGGCCCCGGGAACGGCATCGCTCGGACCCCGGGTTCCCGAGGGTGGTGGATCCCCCCGACAACCCAGGGTTCGTCGAGGGAACGGAGTCGGCCTGCGGGATGGCATGATGGCGGCCATGTCCGACGACGTCGCCGCCCGGATCGACGAGCTTCGCCGTGAGATCCGCTACCACGCCTACCGGTACTACGTCCTCGACGACCCCGTCATCTCCGACGCCGAGTACGACGCCCTCGTCCACGAACTCGAACGGCTGGAGGCAGCGCACCCGGAGCTGGTCACCCCCGACTCGCCCACCCAGCGGGTCGGGGCACCCCCCTCCGACCAGTTCCGCCCCGTGCGGCACCGCCGACCCCTCTTCTCCCTCGACGACATCAGCACCTTCGAAGAGCTGAGGGCGTGGGAAGAGCGCATCACCCGGATCCTCGGGCGGGTTCCCGACGCCTACGCCTGCGAGCCGAAGATCGACGGCCTCGCCGTCGTCCTCACCTACGAGCACGGCGTCTTCACCCTCGGCGCCACCCGCGGTGACGGGACGGTGGGGGAAGACATCACCGCCAACCTGCGGACCATCAAGGCGATCCCGCTCCGGCTCCTCACCGACGAACCCCCCAGGCTGCTGGAGGTGCGGGCCGAGGTGTACATGCCCCTCGCCGCCTTCGAGGAGCTCAACCGACGACAGGAGGAGGCAGGGGAGCGGCTCTTCGTCAATCCCCGCAACGCCGCCGCCGGGTCGGTCCGCCAGAAGGACCCGACCGTCACCGCCACCCGAGACCTCAACATCTGGTGTTACCAGGTGGGGATCCTGGAAGGTGGGCCGGAGCTGCCCACCCACTCCGAGGCGATGGAGTACATCAAACGCCTGGGGCTGCGGGTGAATCCGGAGAACCGAGTCGTCGACGACCTCGACGGGGTGAAGGCGTATCTGACCGAGGCGGAGAAGCGCCGCCACGAACGCGACTACCAGACCGACGGGGTCGTGGTGAAGGTCGACTCCCTCGCCGACCAGGCCACCCTCGGCTTCACCGCCCGGGCGCCCCGGTGGGCGGTCGCCTACAAGTTCCCTCCCGAAGAGGCGACCACCCGTCTCCTCGACATCAAGGTCAACGTCGGGCGAACCGGGGCGGTCACCCCCTACGCGGTGCTGGAGCCGGTGTTCGTCGGCGGGGCGAACATCTCGTCGGCGACGCTCCACAACGAGGACGAGATCCGGCGCAAGGATCTGCGGATCGGAGACGTCGTCGTGGTCCGGCGAGCCGGGGACGTCATCCCCGAGGTGGTGGCACCGGTGCCTTCGGCGCGAACCGGCGAAGAGCGGATCTGGCACATGCCGACGACCTGCCCCTTCTGCGGCAGTCCCATCGTCCGGCCCGACGGAGAGAAGGTCGCCCGGTGCACCGGCGGCTACTCGTGCCCGTCACGGCTCCGAGAATGGCTCTTCTACTTCGCCTCCCGCGCCGGCATGGACATCGACGGGATGGGATACAAGACGATCGACCTCCTCATCCGGGAAGGGCTCATCCGGGATCCGGCCGACATCTTCTTCCTCCGTCCCGAGCAGCTCCTCGGGTACGAGGGTTGGGGGGAGGTGTCGGTGGGAAACCTGATGCGGGCCATCGAAGCGGCGAAGGATCGGCCCGTCGCCCAGCTCCTCACCGCCCTCGGGATCCGCCACGTCGGTGACTCCGTCGCCCGGCTGCTCACCCGGCGGTACCGCTCCATCGACTCCCTCAGAGCGGCACCGGAGGAGGAGCTGGCGGCGATCGACGGGATCGGACCGGTCATCGCCCGGTCGATCCGGGAGTGGTTCGACGACCCGGAGAACCAGGCCCTGCTCGACAAGCTGGCCGAGGCGGGGGTTCGGCTCGAAGATCCGGTGGGGGAGACCGACGTCCCCGCCGACCTGCTCGACGGCGTCACGGTGGTGATCACCGGCACCCTCGAAGGGTTCACCCGTGAGGAAGCCGAGGAGGCCGTCGTCGAACGTGGAGGGAGGGCGACGGGGTCGGTGTCGAAACGGACGACCGCCCTCGTCGTGGGGGAGAACCCTGGGGCCTCCAAGGTCCGCAAGGCGGAGGAGCTGGGGATCCCGATGATCGACGAGGGGACCTTCGTCCGCCTGCTCGACGAAGGCCCCTCGGTGCTTCCGGGCTGAAGGTCACGCCGACGACGCGGCCTGAGGTTCGGGCTCGGTGCCCGTCGGGGTGGGAGCCGCCGGGAGCGCCATGACGGCGTCGATGCCCCCCGTCTCCGCCTCACGCAGCTCGGCCCACCCGCCGCCGAGCTCCACGAGCTGACGGACGATGGCCAGCCCCAACCCGGCTCCTCGACCCTCGTTCCGACTCCAGAAGCGGTCGAAGGCGCGTCGGCGGTCCTCGGAGCTCATCCCCGGCCCTTCGTCGATCACGTGGACCTCATGGTGGGTGTCGCCGGGCGTCACCGCCATGAGGATCCGGCCGCCCGGGGGGCTTACCCGGAGCGCGTTCGCCAGGTAGTTGTCGAGGACCTGCTCGACGGAGCCGGGAAACGCCTCAGCCCAGACGGGATGTTCAGGGATCTCGGCGGCGATCGAGACGTCCTGTTCCCGTGCCACCGCCTCCCACACGTCGCGCCGTTCCGCGACGGCAGCGGCCAGATCGACCACCTCCGTGCTCGCCCGATCCCCGAGCCGTGCGAGCTCGAGGAGCTGGTCGACCATCGTGGCCAGACGGGCGGTCTCGTCGATCGCGGCCTGGAGGTCGGCGTCGGCGCCGGGCTCGGTCTCCAGGTTCTCCAGCCGCAGGCGGAGGGCGGTCAGGGGGGTTCGGAGCTGGTGGGATGCGTTGCCGATGAAGGCTCGGTGGCGCTCCAGGGTGTCCCGGACCCGGTCGGCCATGTGGTTGAAGGCCTCGACGACGGCACGGAGCTCCGGTGGGGCGTCGCCCGGAGTGATCCGCACGTCGAGGTCGCCCGCCGCGATCCGGGCGGCCGCCTTCTCCAGATCGGCGAGCGGTCGGGTCACCGAACCCGCCACCACCCAGCCGATCCCGGCCATCGCCCCCAACACGACCAGCCCGACCCCGGCCAGTCCCCACCAGAAGCGGTGGATTCGGGCGTTCACCTCCTCGATGGGGAGGGTCAGGCGCACCGCACCCAGGACCCGACCTCCCGACGCCACCGGCACCGCCACGTAGAGGATGTCGTGGCCGAGGGTGACGGACGACCGAGTCCCCACCGCCCGGCGACCTGCGAGCGCCTCCTGGAACTCCAGACGGGAGGAGAAGTCCCGGTTCGGAGGGCTGTCGGTGTCGACGAAGGAGAGCCCGAAGGCGTCGACCACCACCACGCGCGCTCCCGTGTTCTGGGCGTACTCGATCGCGGGCTGAGGGGTGAAGGGGAGTCCCCGATCCAGGGTGTCCTCGTACAGGGTGGCCAACACCATGGCGTCCCGCTCGGCGGCGGCGGTGAGTCGCTCCAGCTCGCGGTGGGAGAAGGTGAGGGCGAGGGGGATCTCCAACATCAGGAGCACGATGAGCGTCACCGTCAGGTAGCTGAGGAGGAGGCGGCGCCTCATCGTGGTTCGTCCACGAGTCGATACCCCACCCCCCGTACCGTCTCGATGAGGTCGGGATCGCCGAGCTTCTTCCGGAGCGAGGCGACGTGGACGTCGAGGGTCTTCGTCGACCCCCACCAGTTCGTGTCCCACACCGCCCGGAGGATCTGATCGCGGGTCCGCACCGCCCCCGGGTCCTCCGCCAGATAGGCGAGGAGGTCGAACTCCTTCGGGGTGAGGGTCACTTCGGTGCCGTCGACGGTCACCCGCCGGGTGCGGCGATCGACGGTGACGGGTCCGACGGCGAGGACCGAGGTCGGTTCACCCGACCCCGTCGCCGGCGAGGCACGTCGGGTCACCGCCCGGATCCGGGCGGTGAGCTCGCGGAACCCGAAGGGCTTGACGATGTAATCGTCGGCGCCGAGGTCGAGGAGGGTGACCCGATCGATCTCGTCGGAACGGGCGGTGACCACGATGATCGGTACGTTCGACCGTTCCCGGAGGCGGCGGCACACCACCTGCCCGTCGAGGTCCGGGAGGCCCAGATCCAGAAGGATCAGGTCGGGTTCGGGGGCGTTGAGGGCGTCGGCGCCGGTCGCCACCCACTGCACGACGTACCCCTGGCGTTCGAGACCGCTCGTGAGGGGCTCGGCGATGGAGGCGTCGTCTTCCACGACGAGAACTCTCATGCCCCCAGGATCGCAGGTCGGGTGGGGAGAACGGAAGCTCCTTTACCGAACTTTTGCCTTGGGCTGGTGTCGCCCTACCGGACCTTCCCATACCTTGTCACCCAGAACTCGAAGGAGGAATCGATGAACCACAAGACCGCACTCGCAACCGCTGCGTCGGTGGCCGGCGTGCTCCTCGCCGGAGTCGTCGCCGTCGGAGCGAACATCGGCATTCTGGCCAGCACCGACGTCGGAGCGCTCGACAGTGAGGACTCGACGGTGGCGGCCGCCTCGACCGCCGAACCCGAGGTCGTCACCATCGTCGTGGACGAGATCGTCGACCCGGCGTCGGAGGCCGCGCCCGTCTCGACGTCGACCACGCAGGTCCCGCCGCCCCCATCGGCGGAGCTTCTCGCCTTCGAGGTCCCCGGCGTCGGGATCATCACCCTCGCCCGGCAGGACGACCTCCTCACCGTCGACGAGGTGCAGGCGTCCGGTTGGGA
>JALSJV010000249.1 GCA_026989215.1 Acidimicrobiia bacterium
CCTCGATGGTGACGGAGCGGGCGATTCGTTCCAGCCAGCGGGCGTCGACGACGTCGCCGATCACGACCCGGTTCCCCTTGTCGTCGGCGACCGCCGAAGGCGCGGGGCTGCCTCCGTAGATGAGGTAGGTGATCATCTGGAGTTCGGGGAAGGCCCGTCCCATGCCGTCTCCGTTCACGACCGGGAGGTCCAACTGGGCTCCCACGCAGAGGGCCGCCATCGAGTTTCCTCCTCCCATCTCCAGGGGAGCGATCGCCGTGAATCGGCGACCCAGATGGCGTTCCAAGGCTCTCGCTGCCTCCGCCTCCTCGTCGCCGCGGGCCAGCTTCTCGTAGGAGACGGTGGGTGAGCCCATCGCACCCGAGACGACGAGGAGATCGGCGTCGGTCAGCTCCTCGGGGTCGATCACGCGGATCCGTCGACCGGCCCGCAGGAGCTCGCGGGTCCGAATCATCCCCAGGTAGGGGTTGCCTCCGCCGCCGGTCCCGAGGATGGCGGCGCCGATGGCGATGGATGGGAGGTCGGCCTCAGTGATCTGCCACATCGTGTGCTCCTGCTGCCAGTTCTCCCACCACCTTCACCCTCACCCGCACCGCGTTGCCGGGCAGGTAGGTGAGCGGGATGTCTTCGACGTCGACGACCCTGATCGTGTCGGGATCCGCCCCGGCGGCGATCGCCCGCGCCGTCGCGGCGCGACGAGCCTCGTCGAGCGCCCCGGCACGGTCTCGGTCCCCGAGGGAGACCACCCGGTCCACCTCTCCGCTCACCTGGGCGATGGCGGCACCGATGGCGTTGGCGACCTCGTGGTGGGGCGGGACGACGACCCGACCCGCCGAGGGGAGGGGGCCTTGGGCGAGGATGCGGCCGCCTCCGACCACGACCACCGTGACGGGATCGGCCGACAGCTTCATCCGGTCGATGGTCTCGTCGATCGTCTCCCGCATCCGGTCGAGGGTCGCCTGGACGAGGTCGTGCGGCAGACCCTGGACCCGGGAGCCGTCCCCGATGTCGGCGAGGCCGGCGGCCACGACGACGTCGGTCGTGGTGAGTGTCGGGCCTCCGAAGACGCGGGCCTCCTCGATGATGCGGAAGCCGACGCTGTCGGGGCCGATGACGGGGCCGTCGGGTCCCGGTCGGACGACGGAGCCGCCCCCCAGACCGACCGAGATCACGTCGGGCATGCGGAAGTTCGTCCGAACCCCACCGATGTCGACGGCGAGGGATGCTTCCCGGGGGAATCCGTGGGCGAGAGCGCCGACATCGGTGGTGGTGCCGCCGATGTCGACGACGATGGCGTCCTCGATCCCGGAGAGGTACGCCGCGCCGCGCATCGAGTTGGTGGGACCCGACGAGAACGTGAGCACGGGATATCGGCGTCCGAACTCCGCCTGCATCAGGGTCCCGTCGTTCTGGGTGAGGTACACGGACGCGGAGAGCCCGAGGCGGCGGATCGCCCGGCGGAACCCTTCGATGGTGCGGGCAGCCAGGGGCCGGAGGGAGGCGTTCAGGATGGCGGCGTTCTCCCGTTCGAGTAGTCCGAGACGTCCGATCTCGTGGGAGAAGGTCACGTCGAGATTCGGGTTGTGGGCGGTGAGCATCGCGCCCACCTGGGTCTCGAGCGTCGGGTCGACGGGGGAGAAGACGCTGGTGACGGCGACGTTGCGGATGCCCCGGGCGACGAGATCCTCGGCGACGGAGGCGACCTCGGAGGGATCGATCGCGGCGATGGGGCTCCCGTCGAACTCGATCCCGCCGTGAAGGACGTAGGCGCGGGCGCCGGACGCCGTGCGCAGCTCGACGGGCCAGTCGACCATCGGCGGCAGCGAAGCCCCGGCGGGGAGGGCGAGCCGTACCGCCGCCACCGGGGCGAGGTCACGTCGCTGGACGACGGCGTTGGTGAAATGGGTCGTCCCGATCATGACCGCGTCGACCGTGTCGGGGTCGACGCCGCACCCGTCGAGGACCCCGCGGACGGCCTCGACGATCCCGGTGGTGACGTCCTCGGTGGTCGGGGTCTTGGTGGCGGCGACGACGTCGTCCCCGTCGAGGAGGACGGCGTCGGTGTTGGTGCCTCCGACGTCGACTCCGATCCTCATCGGCTCCGAATCCCGGTGTCGGATCTGGTGATGTGATGTGGGGTGGGGGTGGTTGGTCTGGGCACGGGCGGCCATATCTTATATATTTTGGGGCGTCGAGGAGGTGCTGGGTGTTCCTGGAAGGAAAGCGGGCGCTGGTGACGGCGTCGTCGAGGAATCTCGGAGCGGAGATCGTGCGTGCCCTCGCCGCCGAAGGGGCCTCGGTCGCCGTCAACTATCACGGGTCACGGGAGGCGGCGAACAGGTTGATCGACGCGCTGCCGGGCCGAGACCGCGGACTCCACGCCGCGGTCGGAGGGGATGCCACGACCCCGGAGGGGGTGGACCGGGTCGTCGGCGACGCCATCGCCGCCCTGGGAGGAGGGATCGACGTGCTCGTCAACAACGTCGGCCCCTTCTCGATGACCCCCTTCGCCGAGATGCCGCTGGACGAGTGGCGGCGGATCTGGGATGCCAACGTGACCTCTGCCTACGTGGCCACCAGGGCCGTCGTCCCCCATATGCGAGCATCGGGATGGGGTCGCATCGTGAACCTCTCCGCCGGCTCGGCGTGGCGCCGGAACCACTCGATCTACACGTTGGCGAAACAGGCGATCATCACCCTCACCGAGGCGCTCGCCCTCGAGCTGGCTCCGGAGATCCACGTCAACGCCGTCGCACCCGGCCAGATCGTCGAGAGCGCCGACGACATGGCGGAGTTCGATCCCACCTTCGTCGAGCGGGCGACCGCCGCCACTCCCCTCGGCCGCCTCGCCACCAGGGCGGAGGTGGCGGGCATCGTCGTGGCCCTGTGCGGACCCACCTTCGACATGGTGACGGGGGTGACGATCCCCGTCGACGGCGGCTGGCGCCTCAACCGTCCGTGAGGGAGGCACGCCTCGGACCCTCCGGGTCGGGTCGCCGCCGAGGCGCTGTAGCCTGACTCGGTCGTGCCGACGGGCACGGATACGTCCAGGTTCGAGGTGTCTGCCTTCATGTCTCCACTCACTCGCCGCGCCTTTCTCGCCGCCGGAACCGCCGGAGCCGTCTCCCTCCTCCTCGGGGCCTGTGCCGGCGATCGGACCGCGTCGGTCACGGCGCTTCCCGGTCCCCGACGCGACCCGGGCTTCGTCCCCGACACCGAACTGGTGCTGCATGCCGTTCCCGACACGGCGACGATCCTCCCCGACACCGCCACCCCGGTGTGGCGGATCGTCGGGGAGGTGGTCGAGGGGGATCCGCAGGCGCTGACGGAGATCTCCGGCAGCTACCTCGGTCCCACACTCCGGCTCCGTCGGGGAGAGCGGGTACGGATCACCTTCCGGAACGAGCTCTCCGAGGAGAGCATCCTCCACTGGCACGGCCTCGACGTCCCCGCCGACATGGACGGACATCCCCGGTTCGCCATCGGCACCGGAGAGGAGTTCGTCTACGAATACGAGGTCGCCAACCGGGCCGGAACGTACTGGTACCACCCGCATCCCCACCGCCGGACGGGGCCCCAGGTCTACGCCGGGATGGCGGGACTGCTCATCGTCACCGACGACGAGGAGCAGGCCCTCGGGCTGCCGACGGGCGAGTTCGACCTGCCCCTCGTCATCCAGGATCGAAGCTTCGACCCCGCGGGCGAGCTCCGCTATCTCGACGGAGGGATGATGGGCGCGATGATGGGGTTCTTGGGGGATCGGGTGCTGGTCAACGGGCGTCTCGACGCCCGGATCCCGGTGGCCGCCGCCCCCCACCGGCTCCGACTCCTCAACGGGTCGAACTCCCGGATCTACAAGCTGGCATGGGATTCGGGGGAGCCGGTCACGGTGATCGGGACCGACGGCGGCCTCCTGGCACAGCCGGTCGAGCGCCCCTACGTGACCCTCGCTCCGGCGGAGCGTCTCGACCTGTGGGTGGATTGGAGCAAAGCCCCGATCGGGGCGGAGATGCGCCTCATCAGCCTCCCCTTCCGGGCGGGTGGGCTCACGAGTGACCGATTCGACGTCCTCACCTTCCAGGTCGACCGGCAGGGCCCGGCCGGTTCGGGGCTGACGGAGCGGCTCTCGGACCCGGGGTTCGACGCGCCAGCCGACGCCGACCGGACGCGACGGGTCGAGCTGCGGTTCGCCGGGGGGACCTGGACCCTCAACGGACGGTCCTTCGAGATGACCGCCGTCGCCGACGACGAGGGGGTTCCCCGCGGCAGCCTCGAGATCTGGGAGTTCGTCAACCCGGGACGCGGGGGCATGGGGATGGGTGGAGGCATGGCTCGGCTCCCGCACCCGATGCACATGCACGGCGAGTCCTTCCAGGTGGTGGAGCGGATCGTCGACGATGGGGCCCGGGCGGACTGGGAGACCCTGGCCGACGGGTTCGTGGACGAGGGGTGGAAGGACACGGTGCTGGTGATGCCCGGGGAGACGGTACGCGTGCTTCGACGGTTCGAGACGGACGGGCTCTTCCTCTACCACTGCCACAACCTGGAGCACGAGGACATGGGGATGATGAGGAACTTCGAGGTGGTCTGAACCGCGGACCCTCGGGATCTCCGGCATGCCTCGCCGGGGCGCGCTAGGTTCTCCGCCCGTGCTCGCCCCGAGGCTGCCGGAATACGACGTCGCCGAGTGGGAACGCAGACCGTTCCCCGAACGTCTTCGGATGGTCTGTCAGGCCTGGGCCGAGCAGGGGTACGGGACCCCGCCGGTGGTCTACGTCGCCTATCTGGCGAAGATCGGCCTCTACGTCGCCGGCTGGGCGGCCTTCGTCGCCTCCACGCCCGGGGTCGATGGGGGGATCGGATCCTGGTGGGCGTCCGACGTCGCCTTCCAGAAGGCGATCCTGTGGACGATCCTCTTCGAGGCACTCGGTCTCGGCTGCGGCAGCGGCCCCCTCACCGGGCGATATTTCCCGCCGATGGGTGGGGTCCTGTATTTCCTCAGGCCCGGCACCACGAAGCTGCCTCTCGTCCCGGGCCTGCCGGTGCTGGGGCGTCGCACCCGCTCGTGGGTGGACGTCGTCCTCAACGTGGCGTTGTATGGGCTCCTCCTCCGAGGTCTCCTCGCCCCCGAGATCGGCGCCGCCCAGGTGGTCCCGGTCGTGGTCGTCCTCGTCCTGGTCGGCCTCGCCGACAAGACGGCCTTTCTCGCCACCCGCCCCGACCACTACCTGATCGTGCTCATCGCCTTCGCCTTCACCGACTGGCTCCCGGCCACGAAGCTGATCTGGGTGGCGATCTGGTGGTGGGCCGCCACCTCCAAGCTCAACCGTCATTTCCCCTCGGTCGTGGCGGTCATGGTCTCGAACAGCCCGACCATCCGCTGGCGGGCCTTCAAGCGGGCGATGTACCGCCGATTCCCCGACGATCTGCGCCCCTCGCGTCTCGCCGCGGCGATGGCCCATGGCGGCACCGTCGTCGAGTACCTCTTCCCCCTCGGCCTGCTCCTCGGTCGCGGAGGAACCCTCACCTTCGTCGCGCTGGCGGTGATGGTGGCGTTCCATCTGTTCATCACCTCCAGCATCCCGATGGGCGTCCCCATCGAGTGGAACGTGATGATGGTGTACGGCGGGTTCGTCCTCTTCGGGGTGAACGCCCCGGTGCGAGCCTGGGAGGTGTCGTCGCCGCCGCTGGTGGCGTTCCTCGTGCTGTTCCTTCTCGTCGTGCCCGTCGTCGGCAACCTGTGGCCCCGGTACGTGTCCTTCCTGATGTCGATGCGGTACTACGCCGGGAACTGGGCCTACTCGGTGTGGCTGTTCCGACGGGGGACGTCGGCGAAGCTCGACGAGGGGCTGGTGAAGACGTCTCCGGGTCTGCGGGTCCAGCTCGGCCGCATGTACGACGAGGTGACGACGACGGGGCTGTTGTCGAAGGTGATGGCGTTCCGGGCGATGCACCTCCACGGGCGGGCCCTCCAGGTCCTCGTCCCCCGGGCGGTGGAGGACATCGACGACTACGAATGGCTGGACGGGGAGTTGGTCGCCGGGATGGTGGTGGGATGGAACTTCGGGGAGGGGCACCTCCACGACGAGCGCCTGCTCGCCGCGGTGCAGTCCCAGTGCGGATTCGCTCCGGGGGAGCTGCGCTGCATCTTCGTGGAGTCCCAGCCCATGGGCCGAGGGACGATGCACTGGCGGATCTGGGACGCCGCCGAGGGGAGGCTGGCCGAAGGTCGGATCTCCGTCCGTGAGCTCGTCGACCTCCAGCCCTGGCCCGAGGGGTCCTGACCGCGGACCGGATCCGTCGGGAAAAACGTTCCGAGAACGTGTAAGAACCGTCGGGGTGGCGCGTCTGATGGTCATGGAGTACGCGACCACGGGAGGACCCACGATGACGATGCGACACGCGCTCACCCCGGCCGGCATGGCCCTGGCGCTGATGCTGCTCGTCGAAGAGGCCGCCACGTCGGTTGCAACCGAAGGGGTCTCGGAGATGTCTCCGGTCGCCGCCGGTGACGCTGCCACCGTGGGGGGCGCGGTGACGGCCGGATCGGCGTCGGCGAGGCGACGTCCGGTGTGAGGCCCGACGGTGCTCCAGAGGTGGGGGGAGCCGGTGGAGGGGCCGGGCCGGGGGACCCGGCCCTCCCCGGCGGTCGGAGCGGGGCGAGCCGAGTCGATACGATTCGGACCCCTGAGGGGAGATCCATGCCCGGTATCGAAGAACGAGGCCTCGTCGAAGCGGCACGGGGCGGCGACATGGACGCCTTCGAGCGTCTCTACCGCAGCTACTTCGAGCGGACCTACGACTTCGCGGTCCGGCTCACCAAGGATCCCCACCGCGCCGCCGACGTGGTCCAGGATGCCTGGCTCAAGGTCCACGAACGACTCGACCAGCTCCGGGATCCCGACAGCTTCCGGGCCTGGCTGTTCTCGATCGTTCGCCGCGAGGCCCTCGCCGGGTTCCGCAAGGAGCGTCGGGCGGTGCCGATGCCGACCCTCCCGACCGAGGACGAACCCAACGAGCTTCAGACCATGACCGACCGGGACCCCCGCAGCGATCCGGCGACCGTCGCCGAGCTCGACGAGTCGGCCCGCCTCGTCTGGGAGGCAGCCGCCGCCCTCGACGAGCGCACCTACTCGATCCTCGACCTGTACGTTCGCCAGGGTCTGTCGTCGGCCGAGATCGCCGAGGTGCTCGGCGTGAAGCCGGGAGCCGCCTACACCCTCGTCTCGAGGATGAAGGATCGGGTGGCGGGGGCGATCGGGACCTATCTCCTCGTCCGGGGCGGCACCCGCGACTGTCCCGAACTCTCTCGTCTCGTCTCGGGGGAGACGTATCCGCCCTTCGAGCGCCGCCTCCGCCGGAAGATCGACCGCCACGTCCAGTCGTGTGAGGTGTGCCAACGGACCCGACGGCGGTTGGTGGCCCCCCTGCCGACCTTCGCCGCTCTGGCATCGGTCCGTCCCCCCGAAGGGCTCGCCGACCGGATCTGGGATCGGATCATCGGGGCCGATGCTCCGCCTCCGGCGGCGCCGTCATCCCAGGTGCGGCGAGGGCTGGTGGTCGCCGGGGTGGCGGCGATGGTGCTGCTCGGCGCCACCGCGGTGGGTCTGTTGCGAGGGGGATCCGGGGCGGCCCCGGTGACCGTGGCGACGACCGACGTGGCCGCTCCCACCACCACCACCACGACCTCCACGACGTCGACCACCACGACGACGACGACGACCACCACGACGACGACGACGACCACCACGACGACGACGACGACCACCACCACGACCACCACCACGACCACCACCACGACGGTGCCCGCCGACACCGTCCCGCCCACGCTCACCGAGCCCTTCTCCGAGCTCGACAGCATCGCCGAGCTCCGGGACGACGGACGGCCGTGCACCATCCGGGTGGGCGACACCGTCGTCGACGTCTCGACCACCCTGATCGCCGTCTCCGCCGCCGACGAGGGCGGCGTCGCCGAGGTGGTCGCCGTCTGGACCCTCGAAGGAGGAGCACAAGGGGAGATCCCGTTGACCCTGCAAGAGGGCCGATGGGAAGGGGTGTTCGGGCCCTTCCCCGCCGACACCGCGCCGCCCCAGGGCCGGGTCGCGGCGACGATCGGGTTCGTGGCGACCGACGCCGCCGGCAACGTGGCGACGCTCGCCGAGGCCCTGAGGATCGCCGTCGTGTCGAACGACTACTGCTGAAGGTCGGCCGCCGTCAGACCAACCGGGCCACGTTCCGTCGGAACAGGGCCTGTGGGTCGGCGCCGTCGAGCTCCTCGGCGAATCGGCGGCCATCCCAGACGGCGGCGGCGATCGTCCCCGGCGCGAAGGCGTCCCCGACCGCCCGCACCGTCGGACCCCGCCCCGACAACTCCCGGGCGAGCCCATCTCGGGGGAGGCGGCTCGTCACCGTCACCAACGCCGCGGCGGGGAGCTCCTCGATCCGGTGGGTGAACACGCAGGAGACGAGGATGACGTCCTCGCGTCTCCCCTCGAGGAGGCGGTGGGGGAGGATCCGCACCCCCATCTCCAGGAGCCGACGCTGGACACGGGCCTGCTCCAGGGTGTGGTGGGTCCAGTGGGAGACGTCGGCGGCCGGGGTGACGAGGATCACGTCGTGGCCGTCCCCTGCCAGCATCTCGGCGATCGCGCCGCCCAGGTAGTAATGATCGTCGTCGTACACCACCACCCGACCTCGGTCGGGCCGCACTCCGTCGAGGAGATCGTCGGGGGTGAGGACGTCGCCGAGGTCCAGGGGCCCGAGACGGCTCACCCCCACCCCGTCCCGACGCCAACGGGCTCCGGTGGCGACGGCGATGTGGTCGAAGTCGTATGCGAGGATCTCCTCGGCGGTCATGGCGCTCTCGAAGTACACCTCGACGCTCGGGAGGCGCTCGATCTGGCCGACCCGGTAGTCGACGACCCGTCTCCAGGTGGCGAGCCCGGGGAGGGTCGCCTCCCTGGCGGCACGCCCACCCAGGTGCCGGGTCGCCTCGATGAGCACCACCTCGTATCCCCGTTTCCCCGCCGCCATCGCCGCTTCGAGACCGGCGGGCCCTCCTCCGATCACCAGCACCTTCTCGGTGGTCGTCACCGTCGAGAAACGCTCCGGATGCCACCCACGGCGCCACTCCTCGCCCATGGAGGGATTCTGGGTGCAGCGGATCGGCGACATCGTGAAGTCGCCGGAGACGCAGATGTTGCAGCCGATGCACTCACGGATCTCGTCGAAGCGACCCTCGGCGATCTTCGTGGGGAGGAAGGGGTCGGCGATCGAGGGGCGGGCCGCGCCGATGAAGTCGAGGACACCGTCACGGACCATCCGCAGCATGGTCTCGGGGGAGGTGAAGCGGCCGACACCCACGACCGGCTTCGAGGTGAGCTCCTTCAGGCCCCGAACGACGTCCTCCTGGCCGCCTTCGGGTCCGAAGCGGGCCGTCACCGAATCGTCCTCCCAGCTCCCCACCATGAAGTCCCAGAGGTCGGGGAGCTCGCCGATCATCTCCAGCAGACGTCGGATCTCGTCCCCGTCCAGGCCTCCGGGGGCGCGTTCGTCTGCGACGATCCGACAGGCCACCGCCGCCTTCCCGGCCGCCTCGTCCAGGGTGTCCTCCAGCACCTCGCGCAGCAGTCGGGCTCTGCGTTCCAAGGTGCCGCCGTAGGCGTCGGTGCGGGTGTTGGTGCGGGGGGAGAGGAAGTGCTGGAGGGTGCTGAGCCCGTGCCCGGCGTAGACGTACACGATGTCGTACCCGGCCTCGATCGCCCGTCGCACCGCCGCCCGATGCCATCGACGGAGATCGGCGATGTCGTCCAGGGTCATCTCCCGGGCCTGGACCGGGGCGATCTTGCCCATGAGCGGCAGGTGGCCGGGTCCCATCGGTGGGATGCGGGCCGTGTAGTTGGCCACCGACATCCCGTTGTGGACCAACTCGATCGCCGCCAGGGCGCCGTGGGAGTGGATGGCCTCGGTGACGAGGCGGTGGGCGGGGAGGTCGGCGTCGTCCCAGATCCGACCTTCGATCCAGGGCGTGGTCTCGGAGCTGGGGTGGATCTCGGTCTCCTCGGTGGAGACCACGGCCCATCCGCCTTCGGCCTTCATTCCCCGCATCGCCGCCAGGGCGTTGGGGTCGCGGTATCCCATGCCGTTGCAGTGGGGCACCTGATAGAAACGGTTCCGGGCGGTGACCGGGCCGATCGCCACCGGCTCGAAGAGGAGATCGAAGCGAGGATCGCGAGGCATGGCCGTCCGAGGCTACCCGGCGGCCGTCACCGCACCTCGACGATCGCCTCGATCTCCACCGGGATGTTCATCGGCAGGGAGGCGACTCCCACGGCGGAGCGGGCGTGGCGGCCGGCGTCCCCGAAGACGTCGAGGAACAGGTCGGAGCAGCCGTTGATCACCTCGGGGTGCCGGGTGAATCCCGGGGCGGCGTTCACCATCCCCAGCACCTTCACGACCCGGGTGACCCGGTCGAGGGAGCCGAGATGGTGCCGGAGGGTCGCCAGGAGTCCGAGGCCGGTGAGTCGGGCCGCCTCCGTCCCCTCTTCGACGGTGAGCTCGGTTCCGACCTGGCCGGTCACCCAGGAGCCGTCGGTTCGCAGGGGCCCGTGTCCGGAGGTGTAGGCGAGGGGGCCGGTCTGGACGAAGGTGACGTAGGAGGCCATCGGGGTGGGGACGTCGGGCAGGGCGAGCCCGAGCTCGGAGAGGCGTGCTTCGGCGGACATGGCTGCATCCTACGCGCGGCGACCCGACGCGCTATATTTGCAAACGATATGCAAGAACGAGGAGCGATGGAGCGATGAGTGGTTCCGAACTGGCGCTGCTGGGGGCGTCGTACCTGCTGGGGCTCCGCCACGGGTTCGACTGGGACCACATCGCCGCCATCACCGACATCACGAGCTCCCAGGACAACCGTCGCCACGCCCTGTGGTACTCGACCTTGTACGCCCTGGGACACGGCATGGTGGTGATCGTCCTCGGCGCCATCCTCATCCTGTCGGGCTTCGCCGTCCCCGACGGCGTCGAGACCCTCATGGAGCGGCTCGTCGGCGCCACGCTGGTCTTCCTGGGGATCTGGGTGTTCGTCTCCCTGGCCCGGCACGGCTCCGACATCCGTCTCCGGAGTCGGTGGATGCTGCTGTTCCAGGCGATCTGGCGACTCAACCGCCGCTTCCAGGCGTGGATGCGGCGACGGGGACTCGCCGTGGAGCACCGTCATGGCTCGACGGTGGAGCACACCCACGGGCCATCGGCCGGGCATCCCCACGGCGCGGCCCCGGCCCGTGAAGGGCCGGGGGCGGCGGCGATCGCCCCCGCCGACCTGCCCTTCACCAACTACGGGGTGAAGACGTCCCTGGGAGTGGGGATGCTGCACGGGGTCGGTGCCGAGACCCCGACCCAGGTGCTCATCTTCCTCGCCGCCGCCGGGGCGGGCGGACGTGGCCTCGGCCTCGCCACCCTCTTCATCTTCGTCGCCGGGATCGTCACCATGAACACGATCATCGCCGTGGGATCCACCCTCGGGTTCATGGGCGCAGCCCGCTCGAAGCGGCTCTACGTGGCGGTCGCGGTCGTCGTCGGCATCTTCAGTTTGGCGATCGGCGGGCTGTTCCTCTTCGGGCTCTCCGACCTGCTGCCCGCCCTGAGCTGAGGGTTCGTCGGGGCCGACGTCCCGACCAGAGAGGGGATACGATCGCGGCGTGACCGTCGCCGTGCACGTGCGTCGCCGCCCGGGGGGTGTGCCGATCTTCGGCGACTACCTCGCGTTTCGGCGTGACCGTCTCGGGTTCTGGACCGACGTCGGGCGCCTCGGGCCGGTGGTGGAGGTCCGCTTCGGCACGCAGGCCTTCTGGGTGGTGACCGACCCCGAGATCGTCGAGCACATCCTGTTGGGGGCGGTGAAGGACTATCCGCGCGACCGTCGGCTGATGGCGCTGAACCGGGGGCCGGGACCGGAGCTGATGTTCAACACCGATCGCTGGGAGGAATGGCGGCGGCGGCGGCGCCTCCTCGCCCCCGCCTTTCACCGACGCTCGATCGCCCGGTTCGCCGACACGATGGTCGGCCACGCCGTCCGGGCCGCCGAGGAGTGGCTGGAGGCGGGCACGGTCGACGTGGAGGCTCGGATGCGGACCCTGACGATGCGGGCGATCCTCGAGACGATGTTCTCGGTGACCCGCGACGACGAGGTGTCACGCCTCCAGGAGTCCTTCGAGGTGTCGTCTCGGGTCGTGAGTGGACGGGCGGCGGCGCCGATCCCGGTGCCGTGGTGGTTTCCGAGCCCCGCCAACCTGCGGCTGCGGCGCCTCACCCGGTACCGATGGCGCGTCCTCGCCCAGATCGTGGCCGACCGGATCGCCACCGGTGAGCCGCGGGGGGATCTCCTCGATCTGCTCCTCGCCCAGCATGCCGACGACGACCGGTTCGGGCTCCGAGACCTCGTCGGGGAGATGTCGGGGATCGTGTTCGCCGGGCATGAGACGACCGCCGAGACGACGACCTGGCTCCTCGCCCTCCTCGCCACCCACCCCGAGGTGGAGGACCGGGTCCGCCGGGAGATGGCCGAGGTGCTGGGTGACCGGGACCCGACGGCCGACGACGTCGAGGAGATGCCGTACCTCGGTCGGGTGATCTCCGAGACCCTCCGGCTCTACCCGCCGGTGTTCCTCACCATCCGGGAGGCCGACGCCGACCATCGGGTCGGTGATCTCAGGATCCCCGCCGGGACGCGGATCGTGATCAACATCCGGGGCCTCCATCACGACCCCACGGCGTGGCCCGAGCCGGAGCGGTTCGACCCGGACCGCTTCGAGCCCGGGGCGGTGGCGAGCCGACACCGCTGTCAGTTCATCCCCTTCCTGGCGGGTCCGAAGAAGTGCCTCGGCGACCACTTCGCGATGCTGGAGATGGGCGTGGTGGTCCCCACCCTGCTGCGGCGTCTCCGGCTCCGGCACGCCCGCCCGGACCCGCCCCGGCCCCGGGCGGGGTTCACGATGTCGGTGGACGGGGGGATGCCGATGCGGGTGGCGGCGGCGAGCTGATATCCCTCTGACCGATGGGACGGGGCGAGGGCGGAGCGGAGCCAGGGGCGGGGGCCGAGTCGGGGGCGGGAGCGGAGTCGGGGGCGGGAGCGGAATCAGAGGTGGAAGCGGAGTCG
>JALSJV010000250.1 GCA_026989215.1 Acidimicrobiia bacterium
ACTGGAGACCATGCGCCCCGGCTCCATCCTGATCAACACGGCCCGGGGCGAACTCGTCGACCACGACGCCCTCCTCGACGCCCTCGACCGTGGACACCTCGCCGGAGCAGGCCTCGACGTCACCGTCCCCGAGCCGCTCCCCCCCGACCACCCCCTGAGCCTCCGGGACGACGTCGTCGTCACCCCCCACGTCGCCACCGCCACCGACCGAGCCCGGATCGGATTGATGGAGGCGGCGGTCGCCAACGCCCTCGCCGTCGCCCAGGGGCGGCGCCCCCCCGACATCGTCAACCCCGAGGTATGGGAGCGGAGGAGGGTCCATGTCACGTGAGGTGGGGATCGGAGTCGTCGGCTTCGGATGGATGGGGCAGACCCACAGCCGCGCCTACCGCAACATCCCGGTCACCTTCCCGGAAGCGGGCATCCGACCTCGCCTCGTCGTCGTCGCCGAACCCGCCCCTCAACGAGCCGAGCTGGCCGTCGGAAGCTTCGGCTTCGACCGGGCCGTCGACGATTGGCGGCGCGTGGTCGACCACCCCGACGTCGACGTCGTCGACATCACCGCCCCCAACGCCCTCCACGAGGAGGTCGCCGCCGCCGCCGCCCGCGCGGGGAAGGCCATCTTCTGCGAGAAGCCCGTCGGGATCTCCCCCAAGGCGACCGCCGCCATCGCCGCCGCCGCCGCCGAGGCCGGGGTGATCACCGGCGCCGGATACAACTACCGCTGGGCGCCGCTGGTCCAGTGGACGAAACAGCTCATCGACGACGGGCGCTTCGGCGAGCTCACCCACTACCGAGGCCGGTTCTTCTCCATGTACGGTCGCGACCGTCTCGGCGTGCTCTCCTGGCGGTACCTCCAATCCGAGGCCGGATACGGCACCCTGATGGACCTCATGTCCCATACCATCGACATGGCCCTGTTCCTCTTCGGGCCGATCGCAGAGGTGGTGGCGGTGAAGGAGACCTTCGTCCGGCGGCGACCCCTTCCCCGACCGGGGGAAGGAACCCACTACGACCGGGGGAGCCCCGACGACCCCACCGGCGAGGTCACCAACGAAGATTACGTCGGAGCGATGGTGCGTTTCGCCAACGGGGCCCGAGGCATCCTCGAGGCGGATCGGAGCATCTTCGGGCCCCAGTCGCAGATGGCCTTCGAGTTCAACGGCTCGGCGGGAGCGGCGGCCTGGGACCACGAGAAGCTCAACCAGATGCGGCTCTACCTGCCCGAAGAGTTCCCCGTCGACGGGTTCGTGGACGTCCTCGCCGGGGAACGGTTCCCCCACCACGGAAACTTCGTACCCGGCGGAGGCAACTCGATCGGCTACGAGGACATGAAGACGATCGAAGCCCTCGAGTTCCTCCGCGCGGTGGTGGAGGATCGACCCTTCCACCCCGGTTTCGACGACGCCCTCGCCGTCGCCGAAGTCCAGGACGCCATCATCCGATCCTGGACGTCGGGGGCGTGGGAACCGGTCACCCCGATGGGAGGGCAGCGATGATCGTGAACCCCCTTCGGGCACGCCTGCGGGCAGGCGAGGCGGTGCGAGGGTGTTTCGTCCGCTCCCCCGACCCGGACCTCGCCGAGTTCGTCGCCGCCGCCGGCTGGGACTTCCTCGTCTTCGACGGCGAACACGGCCGGATCGCCTCCACCGACGTCGCCGACCTGGCACGTGCCGCCGAGGTGCGGGGGGTCTCGCCCATCGCCCGGGTCCCACGCAACGAACCGTCCACGATTCTCCGGTTCCTCGACGCCGGGGTGCACGGGATCCACGTCCCCTGGGTGAACACCCCCGACGAGGCACGGCAGGTGATCGAGGCCGCCAAATACCGACCGGAGGGCTTCCGAGGACTGGCCGGGAACCGCAGCATCGACTGGCGGGTCACGCCGGAGACGGTCGCC
>JALSJV010000251.1 GCA_026989215.1 Acidimicrobiia bacterium
GCGGCGGATGCTGTGGTGGCTGGCGGTGGTCGGGGTGGTGGTGGCGGGGGCGGCGACGGTTGCGGTGCCCGATCCGCCTCGGGTGGCGGGGTTGAACCCCGATCGGATTCTGGCGATGACCGTCGTCGGGCTGGTGGTTGCGGGATGGTCGGGGACGGTGCGGCGCTGGGAGGCGGCGGCGTTGACGGCCGCCGGGCTGGCGGTGACGGTGGGGACGGGTTCGCGGATGGCGTCGGCGGCGCTGGTGGTCGCCCTGGTGGTGAGCCCGGCCCTGCGTCTGCCCCGCCGGGGTCGGATCCTGGTCGCCGCCCTGGTGGCGGCGGCGGTGCTGTTGGCGGCGGGGACGGTCGCCTTCCAGCAGCGCTGGTTCGTGTCGGGTGAGGGCACGTTGGCGGGTCTCGTCACCGGGGAGACCCGGCTCGATACCTCCGGCCGGGCCGAGGTGTGGCCGCAGATCGCCGCCGCCTGTGCGGACCCGTGGCTGGGGGACGGGGCGGGGGCGTCGTCACGTTACGGCTCGGACGTCAACGTCGGTTTTCCCGAACCCCACGACGAGTTCCTGCGGGTGTGGTGCGACACCGGGGTGGTGGGGGTGGCACTGTTTGCGGGGTTCGTCGTCGCCGTGGTGGCGGGATCGGAACGGTCCCGGAGGCCGGTCTCGGCGGTGGCCCTGCTCGCCTTGGCGATGCTGGCCCTCACCGACAATCCCCTCACCACTCTCGGGGTGGCGGTCCCGTTGGGCGTGGTGTTGGGGGGTGTCGGTTCGGTGGGGACACCTCTTCGGCGGTCTGTCAGCGGCTGATGCGGCTCTTCAGCACCTGTATGGCGAGCAGTCCGAGGAACGCCGGGTTGTTCCAGAGGTAGCGGCGCCAGAGCCGCCGGGGCTCGGTGGCGAGACGGAACAGCCATTCGAGACCGGCCTGCTGCATCCACCGCGGTGCCTGGGGTTTGGTGCCTGCCAGGAAGTCGAAGGCGGCTCCGACGCCGAGGAGGGTGACGCGGGGGAGCCGGTCGCGCATCTGGATCATCCACCGTTCCTGTTTCGGCATGCCCAGACCCACCCAGACGACGTCGGCCTCCGAGCGGAGGATCCTGTCGGTGGCGTCGTCGAGCATCGTCTGGTCGATCGGCCCGAAGGGCGGACTGTGGGTGCCGACGATCTGCACGTCCGGGTTGTTCTTCTCCACTCGACGGCGGAGCCGTGCCAGCACCTCGGCGGTGGACCCGTACAGGAAATGGCGGAGTCCGTGGCGTTCTTCGAGGGCTCGGCGCATCAGCTCGGGTCCGTAGACCCGTTCGGGTTGGTGGTGTCCGGCGAGGTTGAGGGCCCAGACGAGGGGCATCCCGTCGGGGGTGGCGACGTCGGCGTCGGCGAGGGCGGCGGCGACGGTCGGGTCTCGGCGGGCGGTCATCACCGAGTGGACGTTGCAGACGGCGACGACGCTGGCCCGGTCGTCCCTGGGGGTCTCCAGCAGCGAGAGGACCTCGTCGAAGGTGGTCCGGGAGATCGCCGTGCCCAGCACGTCGTAGCGGGGTGGGAAGGGGGGCATCAGGCGGATGCGGCCTGGTGCTCCCACCAGGCGATCGTCTCCTTCAGCCCTTCTTCGAGGGGCACCTCCGCCTGGAAGCCGAAGAGCTCTCGGGCGCGTCGGGTGTCGAGCATCCGTCGGGGTTGGCCGTCGGGTTTGGTGGTGTCCCATCGGATCTCGCCCCGGTAGCCGACCAGGTCGCCGATCATCTCCACGAGTCGGCGGATCGTCACCTCCCGTCCCGCTCCGACGTTCACCGGTTCGGGGCCGTCGTAGCGTTCGGTGGCGGCGACGATGGCCCGGGCGGCGTCGTCGACGTAGAGGAATTCTCGGGACGCCGATCCCGTCCCCCACACCTCG
>JALSJV010000252.1 GCA_026989215.1 Acidimicrobiia bacterium
TCGGCTTCGAGCTGGGCAACGATCTCCTCACGCACCGAGTCGTCGAGGACCGGCTCGGTGCGGCTCTCCACCAGGATGACGTGGTACCCGAACTGGCTCCGCACCGGGGTCGTCGGGGTCCCGATCGGTGCACGGAGGGCACCGACGGCGAACTCGGGGACGTACTGTCCGAGGGGCCCACATCCCAGATCTCCCCCGTTGTCGGCCGCCGACGGGTCGATCGACACCTCCCGGGCGACGGTGGCGAAGTCCTCGCCGGCTTCCAGCCGCTGACGGACGGCCTCGGCCTCCTCTTCGGTCTCGGTGAGGATGTGACTCACGCAGGCCTCGGTGCGTTGGGTGAGCTGCTGGTCGAACCGCTCCTGGATCTGCTCCTCGGTGATCGCCCCGGCCCGCTCGACCAGCGCCTCGATCACGGCGTCTTGGATGAGGAACTGGTGGGCGATACGCCGCACCCTCGTGTCCGTGATGCCCTGCTCGGCGAGGAAATCGTCGTAGGAGGTCCCCGTGGACTCGACCTGGGCGACCAGTTCCTGGTACCGGGTCTCGATCTCGGACGGGTCGATCTCGATCCCGAACTCCGACTTGGCCGTGTCGATGAGGATCGTCTCGACGATGGCGTTCCGCAGTTCCCGGGCGAACTGCACCTTGTCCACCGCCCCGCCGTCGGAGGCGAAGAGCTCCTCGACGTTCTCCAGGGTGATGGGACGGCCGTCGACGGTGGCGACGACGGTGTCCGAGGCCGAGCAGGCGGCGACGACGAGGGCGAACACCCCCAGCAGGAGCACGGTCTTTTTCACGGGTTTCACCTCGTCGGAGAGCGGGCCGCCCATGGTAGGGCGCCGACCCGGATTACCGCGAACCGACCATCCCCGCCGTTTTGGCACCCAGATCGCGCGGAATACGCGACATCCAGGTGCCAAAACGGGGAGGCGGGGTCAGGTCGGGGGCCACATGCGGCGGCAGAAGTCGATGAGGCCGACGACGAGGTCCTTCGGCGCGGGGAGGAACAGCACCCCTTCGCTCGCCCGCAGCACCGCCCGACGGGCGAGACGCTGGAGGCGCACCTCCTGGGAGGCGGAGAGGTCGACCGGGGCGAGACGCACCTCGTCCCGCAGCTTGACGATCTCCGACAGCCCCACCCGCAGCGCCTCGACCCGCAGCCGGGCGATGTCGACGAGCGCCGAGGCGGGAGGCGGCAGAGGGCCGAACCGGTCCTCCCATTCCCGCGCCACCTCGTCGACCTCCCCCTCGTCTCGGGTGAGGGCGAGACGGCGGTACGCCTCGAGGCGCAGCGACATCTCCGGCACGTAGTCGGCGGGGAGGTGGGCATCGACCGGGAGCTCGATCCGCACGTCGGCGGGCTCCTCACCGTCGACGGATGGGAGGCCCTCCAAACGGCGGACGGCCTCGGCGACCAGCTCGGTGTAGAGGTCGAACCCGACGGCGGCGATGTGCCCCGACTGGACTTCGCCGAGGATCGACCCCGCCCCCCGGATCTCCAGGTCGCGCATGGCGAGCTGGAACCCCGACCCCAGGTCGGTCGCCTCCCCGATCGCCTCCAGTCGGCGATGGGCCTCCTCGGTGAGGGGGCGATCCGGCGAGTGGAACAGGTAGGCGTACGCCCGCAGGTCCGACCGGCCGACCCGCCCCCGGAGCTGGTAGAGCTGGGCGAGACCGAGGAGGTCCGCCCGCTCGACGATCAGCGTGTTCACCTGGGGCAGGTCGAGGCCCGACTCGATGATCGTGGTGGCCACCAGCACGTCGTACTCCCGATTCCAGAAGTCGATCATCACCTGCTCGAGGCGACCCTCCGGCATCTGACCGTGGGCGATCACGTAGCGGGCGTCCGGCACCAGCTCCCGGAGGTGGGCGACGGCCCGCTCG
>JALSJV010000253.1 GCA_026989215.1 Acidimicrobiia bacterium
GCGCCTCCTCGGTGGCGGCGATGAGCCGGTCCACGGCGTCGGGCACGTCGCCGACGGCGACGGTGAAGGCGGCATCCCCGTGGTATCCCTCGAAGATGGCACCGGCGTCGATCGAGATGATGTCGCCGTCGCGGAGACGGTATTCGTCGGGGATGCCATGGACGATGACGTCGTTCGGGGACGTGCAGATGCTCGCCGGATACCCGTGGTAACCGAGGAACGACGGCACGCATCCGTGACCCCGGATGACCCGAGCGGCGATCTCGTCCAGCTCGCGCATCGAGACTCCGGGCCGGATGGCGGCACGCACCTCGGCGTGGACGGCGGCGACGCACCGTCCGGCCACGGCCATCTTCTCGAACTCTCGCGGGGTCTTGATGGTGATCACGTCCGGGACCTCACTCGGCGGCCGCCCGAGCGTCGATGGCTCGCAGCAGCCGCTCGGTGATCTCGTCGATCTCCCCAACGCCGTCGACGTGGACGACGATTCCCCGACGGGCGTAGAGCTCGATCAGCGGCTCGGTCTGCTCCCGATACACGGCGAGCCGGTTCCGCACCGTCTCCTCGGTGTCGTCGGCGCGCCCCCGGGAGAGGAGGCGCCGGACGAGCTCGTCCTCGGGGACGTCGAGCACGACGACCCGGTCGAGCCCGTCGGAGCCGAGGAGACGGTCGAGGGCCTCCACCTGACCGAGGGTGCGGGGGAACCCGTCGAGGATGAACCCCTCGGCGGCGTCGGGCTCGGCGATCCGCTCGCCCAGCATCGCCACGGTGACCTCGTCGGGGACGTAGTCGCCGGCCTTCATGATCGCCTCGACCCGCCTGCCAAGCTCGGTGCCGGCGGCGACCTGGGCACGGAACATGTCGCCGGTGGAGATGTGGGCGATCCCGAGGCGCTCCGCGACCCGCTGCGCCTGGGTCCCCTTGCCTGCGCCCGGCGGTCCGATGAAGAGCAGCTTCACGTCCCAGCCCTCCCCCGGTTCATGTGAGGAAACCCTCGTAGTTCCGCATCGTGAGCTGGGACTCGATCTGTTTCATCGTCTCCAACGCCACCCCGACGACGATGAGGATGGAGACACCGGAGAAGCTGATGGCGATGTTCCACATCAGCCCGGCGATCGCCGGCAGCACCGAGATCACCGCCAGGAAGATCGAGCCCGGCAACGTGATCCGATTGAGGATGTGGCCCAGATACCGGGCGGTCTGAGGTCCGGGCCGTACGCCGGGAACGAAGCCGCCCTGGCGCTGGATCATCTCGGCCTGGCGCTGGGGGTCGAACTGGATGGCGGTGTAGAAGTAGGTGAAGAAGATGATCAGGAAGAACAGGATGATGATGTACCACCCGCTCGCCGAGCCCCCGGCCCCCAGGTTCCGGTCGACCCAGTTGAACACGGCCCGGACCCAGGCGGCGTTGGAGGGGATCGACGTCACCACCAGGGGCGGAAACAGGAGCACCGACGTGGCGAAGATGACCGGGATCACGCCCGCCGTGTTCACCTTGAGGGGGATGTAGGTGGATTGCCCACCCATCACCCGGCGACCCCGCACCCGCTTGGCGAACTGGATGGGGATCCGCCGCTGACCCTGATCGACGTAGATGATGGCACCGATCATCGCCAGGAACACGAGCATGATCACCACGAACCGGATCACGAACCCGGCGGCGACCGTCTGACCCCAGATCTGGCCGAAGATGAACGGGAACTGGGAGAGGATCGAGATGAAGATGATCAACGACATCCCGTTCCCCACACCCCGCTGGGTGATCAACTCGCCGAGCCACATCACGAAGGCGGTGCCGGCGGTCATGGTGATGACGATCAGCGACACCCGCCCCGGTGTGTACTGGGGGACCAGGTCGATGCCGTTGGTGAACCGGCCCACGTGGAAGAGGAAGGTGAAGGCGGTGGACTGGAGGAGGGCGAGGATCACCGTCACATAACGGGTCCACTGGGTGATGATCCGCTGACCGGCTTCGCCTTCGTCCTGGAGGGCCTGGAGCTTGGGGATCACCACCGTGAGGAGCTGCATGATGATCGAGGCGGTGATGTAGGGGAGGATCCCCAACGAGAACACCGAGAACTGCTCCAGGGCGCCCCCGGAGAACAGGTTGAGCAGCCCGTACACCCCGCCGGCCTGCTGCTGCTGCTGGAAGGCCCGGACGGCGTCGAGGTCGATCCCCGGGACCGGGATCGTCGCCCCCAACCGGTACACCCCGAACATGGCGAGGGTGAACAGGATCTTCCTCCGAAGATCCGGGATGGCGAACATGTGTCGGTAGATGCTCAGCATGGATGTGACCTGTCCGTGGAGGGGCGACCGAGGGCCGGAGGCCAGGCTACCGGACGGCGACGCCTACGGTGCCCGTCGATGCTCATCCCTCGATGACCTCGGCCGTACCGCCCGCCGCCTCGATCTTGGCCCGGGCGGCGGCGCTGAAGGCGTGGGCCCGCACCGTGAGGGCGCGGTCGATCTCGCCCTCGGCGAGCACCTTGATCCGCCCGCGCTGTTTGACGAGGCCCCGGCTCCGCAGCTCGTCGGGCCCGACGGTGGCGCCGGCGTCGAAGACCCCCAGGGCGGCGACGTTGACGACGACGAAGGGGTCACGGTTGGGGTTGCGGAAACCCTTCAGCTTCGGGAGCCGCCGGGCCAGCGGAATCTGACCTCCCTCGAATCCGGGACGCAGTGTGCCCCGTGCCTTGAGGCCCTTGGTCCCCCGACCGGCCGTCTTGCCCCGACGTCCGCCCTCGCCGCGGCCGACACGGACCTTCCGCTTCTTCGACCCCGGGGCCGGACGCAGATGGTGGAGCTTCAGTTGTTCGCGCTCTTCACTCATGATCTCTTCTCCGAGCTCTCCGGCCCCGATCTCAGTCCTCTTCCACCTCCACCAGGTGCCGCACCCGGTGGATCATCCCCCGCACGACGGGGCTGTCTCGGTGCTCCACCGTCTGGTGGAGCTTGCGCAGACCCAGGCTCCGAACCGTGGCGCGGGTCTTCGGCTTCTCGCCGATCACGCTACGGCGGAGCGTCACCTTCAACGTCTTCTCGGCCATCTCCGAACCTCACTTCTCCCCGGCGGCACGGAGCGATTCGGTGCCCCGGTAGGCGGCCAACAGCCCCGGCGGCACGAAGTCTTCCGGCCGTTTGCCCCGCAGGCGGGCCACCTCGTCGGGACGCCGCTGACCCTGGAGGGCGTTCATGGTCGCCCGGGCCACGTTGAGGTGGTTGGGCGATCCGAGGGACTTCGCCAGGGCGTCTTTGATCCCCGCCGCCTCCAGGATCTGGCGCACCGCCCCGCCGGCGATCACCCCGGTACCGGGGGCCGCCGGCTTGATGAGCACCCGGGAGGCGTCGTGGGAGCCGACGACCTGATGGATGATGGTCGACCCGGCCATCGGCACGGTGATCATCGAACGACGGGCGATCTCCATCCCCTTCTGGATCGCCGCCGGCACCTCCTTCGCCTTGCCGTATCCGATCCCGACCCGGCCGTTGCCGTCCCCGACGACCACGAGCGCCGTGAAGGAGAACCGGCGGCCGCCCTTGACGACCTTCGCCACCCGGTTGATCTGGATGACCCGCTCGTCGTACTGCTGTGGCTCTGCCATTGCCATGCTCCTCAGAACTCCAGGCCCGCTTCACGGACGGCGTCGGCCAGGGCCTTGATTCGGCCGTGGTACTTGAACCCGCCTCGGTCGAACACCACCGAGGACACACCGGCCTCCTTCGCCCGCTCGGCGAGCAGACGGCCGACCTCGGCGGCGGTCTCCACCGTGAGGCGTCGATCCCGGAGACCCCGCTCCTGGGAGGAGGCGGCGACGATCGTGTGGCCCTTCGTGTCGTCGATGAGCTGCGCGTAGATGTAACGGTTCGAGCGGAACACGGCGAGCCGGGGACGGTCCGGGGTTCCCCGGACCTTCTTCCGAACCCGTACGTGTCGCCGCGCCCGAGCCGCGGCACGGGTCGCCTTCATCGCTTACCTGCCTTTCCGGCCTTCCGCCGCACGTACTCGTCGACGTACCGGATGCCCTTGCCCTTGTAGGGCTCGGGCGGACGGAGCTTCCGGATCTCGGCGGCGACCTGACCGACCTTCTCCTTGTCGATCCCGCTCACGATCACCTTCGTCGGTTCCGGCACCTCGAAGTCCACCCCGTCGGGGGCCGTGTAGGAGACGGGGTGACTGAATCCGAGCTGCAGCTCCAGGGACCGGCCCTTGAGGGCGGCCCGATACCCGACACCGATGATCTGCAGCTCCTTCTTGTACCCCTGGGAGACGCCGGCGACCATGTTGGCGAGCAGCGCTCGGGACAGCCCGTGCAGCGCCTTCGACTCGCGGCTGTCGTCGGGACGGCGCACCGTGGCGACGCCGTCGGCCACCTCGATCGTCACCCGCTCGTGGAAGGTCCGCTCCAGGGTGCCCTTGGGACCCTTCACGGTGACGTGGGAGCCGTCCACCGTCACCTCGACGCCGTCGGGGATGGGGATGGGAGCGTTGCCGACCCGCGACATCACCACACCTCGCAGATGATCTCGCCTCCGAGACGCCGACGCCGCGCCTCCCGGTCGGGCATGAGCCCCTGGGAGGTCGACACGACGGCCATCCCGATGCCGCCCTGGACCCGAGGCAGCTCGGAGGCACCCCGGTAGATGCGATGTCCCGGCTTGGAGACACGCTTGATCCCCTGGATCGCCGGGGTCCGATGATCCCCGTAGCGCAGCTTGATCGTGAGGGTCCGCCCGGCCCGGGCCGGTTCGACGTCGAAGCCGTCGATGAACCCTTCGGCGGCCAGGATCTTCGCGATCCGCTCCTTCATCTGGGACGACGGCATGCTCACCGTCTCCTTGCCGGCGCGTGTCGCGTTGCGGATGCGCGTGAGCATGTCGGCGATCGGATCGGTCAACATCACCAAGACGCCTTTCGCACTCCTGGCAGCTCCCCCCGGGAGGCCAGCTCGCGCACGCAGATCCGGCACATCCCGAAGGCGCGGAGGTAGGCGCGCGGCCGACCGCACCGCTTACAGCGGTTGTAGGCCCGTACCTTGAACTTGGGGGTTCGCTGCTGCTTGACGATCAATGCCTTGCGTGCCATGCCTGCTCCTTCACACCTTTGCCTCTTGTCGCCGGAACGGGAACCCGAAGGCCTCGAGCAGGGCCTTGGCGTGCTCATCGTTGTCCGCGCTGGTCCCGATCGTGATGTCCATGCCCCGGATCGCCGTGATCCGGTCGTAGTCGATCTCGGGGAAGATGAGCTGCTCGGTGAACCCGAAGCTGTAGTTGCCGTGCCCGTCGAAGGATCGAGGGTTGAGGCCCCGGAAGTCGCGCACCCGGGGGATGGCGATCGCCATCAGGCGGTCGAAGAACTCCCACATCCGGTCGCCCCGGAGGGTCACCGAGACTCCCACCGGCATCCCCTGGCGGATCTTGAACCCGGCGATCGACTTCCGCGCCCGGTTGAGGCGAGGACGCTGACCGGTGATGAGGGCGAGCTCCTCGGTGGCGGACTCGATCTGCTTCCGGTCCTGGACGGCCTCCCCCACCCCCATGTTGACGGTGATCTTGGTGAGGCGCGGGACCTGCATCGGGTTCTCCAGCCCCAGCTCCTTCTGGAGGCGGGGGTGGATCTCCTTCCAGTACTTCTCCTTCAGCCGGGGAGTCACAGGTCACCTCCGCACTTCCGGCAGACACGATGCTTGCCGGTCTCGTCGATCCGGTAGCCGATCCGGGTCGGGCCGCAGTCCTCGCAGACGATCATCACGTTCGAGACGTGGATCGGCATGTCCTTGTCGATGATGCCGCCCTGCATCGTCTGGCCTCGGGGCTTCTGATGCTTCTTGGCGGTGTTGACCCCCTCGACGATGATCTTGTCCTTCTTGGGGAACACCCGGGCGATGCGCGACTCCTTGCCGGCGTCCTTGCCGGAGATCACCATCACCCGGTCCCCTTCACGGAGTTTCATCGCAGGACCTCCCCGCACCTTCCCGAATTGGCGGTCGGATTCGACATATCTCGCGTGATCCAGGTGCCAAAAGCATGCGTCATCAGAGCACCTCCGGCGCGAGGGAGACGATGCGCATGAAACGCTTGTCCCGGAGCTCACGGGCGACCGGACCGAAGATACGGGTACCCCGCGGCTGGCGGTTGTTGTCGATGATCACGCAGGCGTTGTCGTCGAACCGGATGTAGGTCCCGTCCGGACGTCGCTTCTCCTTACGGGTCCGAACGACGACCGCCCGGACGATCTCGCCCTTCTTCACCGACCCTCCCGGCTGGGCCTCCTTCACCGTGCCGATGAACTCGTCCCCGACCCGGGCGTACCGGCGCGTCGAGCCGCCCAGCACCCGGATGCAGAGCACCTCCCGGGCGCCGGTGTTGTCGGCGACCTTCACCCTGGATTCCTGCTGGATCATCGGGCACGCTCCACGATCTCGGCGACCCGCCACCGCTTGGTCTTGGACAGCGGGCGCGTCTCCACGATCCGTACGGTGTCGCCCACTCGGGCCTCGTTGTGCTCGTCGTGGGCGTGGAAGCGAGTGCTGCGTCGAACGATCTTGTCGTAGCGCGGGTGCTTGTAGGAGCTCGGGACCTCGACGGTCACCGTCTTGTCGCGCGCGTCCGACACGACGACGCCCACCCGCACCTTGCGAGTTCCACGTTCGGTCATCACGCACTCTCCCCGGTGGCGGCCTGCGCCTGCCACGCCTCGATCTCCCGACGCCGCACCTCGGTGAGGATGCGGGCGATGTCCTTCTTCACGGCCTTGATCCGGGCCGTGTTGTCGAGCTGGTTGGTGGCGAGCTGGAAGCGGAGGTTGAAGAGCTCCTCCTTCGCCTCGGCCAACGCCTCGACCAGCTCCTCCATGGTCATGTCGCGGAGGTCGTCGGCCTTCATGCTTCCTCCCTCGTCACGAATCGGGTCTTGATGGGCAGCTTGTGGCCGGCTCGGCGCATCGCCTCGCGGGCCAGCTCCTCGGGGACCCCGGCCAGCTCGAACATGACCCGACCCGGCTTCACCACGGCCACCCAGTACTCGGGGTTGCCCTTGCCCGACCCCATCCGGGTCTCGGCCGGTTTCTGGGTCACCGGCTTGTCGGGGAAGATCGTGATCCAGACCTTCCCACCACGCTTGACGGCACGGGTGATCGCCACCCGGGCGGCCTCGATCTGACGGGCGGTGATCCACGCCGGCTCCAGGGCCTGCAACCCGTACTCGCCGAAGGTCACCTTCGTACCACCCTTGGCGACACCGCTCCTGCGGCCGCGATGCACCTTGCGGTGCTTCACACGCTTCGGCATCAACATGACCGCTTACTCCTCTTCCTGCTGTTCCTCTGTGGACTCGCCGGCGGCATCCTCCGCGGCCGGGGTGTCGGCCTCGGGAGTGGTCTCCTCGGAGGCGACCGGAGCGGTCTCCTCCGCGGCATCGCCGGACGGGGTTGGTGTCTCGACGGTCTCGGCCTCGGTCTCGACCTCGACCTGGGCCTCCACCGGCGCCTCGGTCTCCTCGAGCGCGCTGCGCTCTTCCCGATACTCGGCTTCGGCCAGTTCGGCGTCCAGCTTGCGCTTGCCGCCGCCGGCCTCGATGAGAGGCCTGCCCTCTCGCTTGCCGCCGCCGGCCTCGATGAGACGCTTGCCGCCGCCGGCCTCGATGAGGCGGGGCATCTTACCACCCTCCACGGCCTGCTCGGCCCGGGCCTTCGCCGGGGCCGCCCGGGCACCCCGCCGGGCGGGACCGCCCGTGGCGAGGGCCGCCTCGGCGGCGATCTTCTCCCGCGAAGGAGCGCCGGTGGCGAGGACGTCGCCCTTGTAGACCCAGACCTTCACGCCGATCGTCCCCACCGTGGTGTGGGCCGTCGCCGTGCCGTAATCGATGTCGGCCCGGAGGGTGTGGAGCGGAACCCGGCCTTCCCGGTACCACTCACGCCGACCCATCTCCGCGCCGCCGAGACGGCCCTTGCATTCCACCCGAACGCCTTGGGCGTTCGCCTTCATCGCCGTGGCGACCGCCCGCTTCATCGCCCGCCGGAACGCCACCCGGTTCTCGAGCTGGTCGGCGATGCCCTGGGCGAGGAGCTGGGCGTCGAGCTCTGGGTCCTTCACCTCGATGATGTTCAGCTTCACGGGTTTCGAGGCGATCTTCTCGAGCCCCGAGCGGAGGCGCTCCGCCTCCACGCCCTTGCGTCCGATCACCACTCCGGGACGGGCCGTGTGGATCTCCACGACCACGCGGTCGCGGGTCCGTTCGATCTCGATCCGGGAGACCGCGCCGCGGGTCAGCTCTTTGCGGAGGTAGTCACGAATCCGGCTGTCCTCGTTGACGAGCTCGACGTAGTCCTTGTCCGAGTACCACTTCGACTTCCAGTCGGTGACGATGCCCAACCGGAACGAATAGGGGTGCGTCTTCTGCCCCATCAGTCCTCCTCCTCGCTCCGGTCGGCCACGACGATGGTGATGTGGCTCGTCCGCTTGCGGATCCTGGTCGCACGCCCTCGCGCCCGGGGGCGGTAACGCTTCAACGTGGGTCCCTCGTCGGCGTAGGCCTCGGCCACGACGAGTTCGTCGGCGTCGAGGGCGTAGTTGTGCTCGGCGTTGGCCACGGCCGAACGCAACACCTTGGCGACGGGCTCGGCGGCCCGCCGTGGAGTCAGGGCGAGCACGTGCTCGGCCTCGGACACGGGGAGGCCGCGCACGAGGTCGAGCACCCGCCGCACCTTGTAGGGCGACTGTCGAATGTATTTGGCCTGGGCTCGCACCTTCATCGCCGCCTCGCCGCCTTCTCCCGTTTCGAACCGGCGTGGCCCCGGAAGGTCCGGGTGGGTGCGAACTCACCCAGCTTGTGCCCCACCATCGACTCGGTGATGTAGACGGGCACGTGCTTGCGGCCGTCGTGGACGGCGATGGTGTGCCCGACCATCTCGGGGATGATGGTGGAGCGTCGGCTCCACGTCCGAATGACTCGCTTCTCGCCCTTCTCGTTGAGCACCTCGATCTTCTCGAGGAGGTGGTCGTCGACGAAGGGCCCCTTCTTCAGACTGCGCCCCATCGTTACCTCCGACCCTTCGCGTTCCGACGGCGGACGATCATCTTGTCGCTCGCCTTCTTCTTCTTCCGGGTGCGACCTTCGGGTTTGCCCCACGGACTCACCGGCGGACGACCACCCGACGATTTGCCTTCGCCGCCCCCGAGGGGGTGGTCGACGGGGTTCATCGCCACTCCCCGGGTCTGGGGGCGGACGCCCTTCCAGCGGTTCCGACCCGCCTTGCCCAGCTTGACGAGCTCGGCGTCGGTGTTGCCGACCTGACCGAGGGTGGCCCGACAGTCGAGGGACACCATGCGCATCTCCCCCGAGGGGAGCCGCAGGAGGGCCATGTCGGACTCCTTGGACATGAGCTGTACCGAGGTGCCCGCCGACCGAGCCAGCTTGGCGCCGCCGCCAGGCCGCAGCTCGATGGCGTGCACCGTCGAGCCGGCCGGGATGTTGCGGAGGGGGAGCGCGTTTCCGGGCCGGATCTCGGCCTTCGGGCCCGACTCGAGCACGTCACCGACCTTCACCCCGACCGGTGCGAGGATGTACCGCTTCTCGCCGTCCACGTAGTGGAGGAGGGCGATCCGGGCATTGCGGTTGGGGTCGTACTCGATGGCGGCGACCTTGGCGGGGATCCCGTCCTTGTTCCGCCGGAAGTCGATGATCCGGTACTTCCGCTTGTGGCCGCCTCCCCGATGCCGCGACGTGATCCGACCGTAGGCGTTGCGGCCTCCGGTCGAGCTCTTCTTGGCGATGAGGGACTTCTCCGGCTCCGTCTTGGTGATCTCGGCGAAATCCGAGACGGTCTGGAACCGGCGGCCCGGCGACGTTGGTTTTCTCTTCTTGATGGCCATGGCTCAGACTCCGAACAGATCGATGGTGTCGCCGTCGGCCAGCTTGACGAGGGCGCGTTTCGTGTCGGCGCGCTTGCCCATCACCCAGCCGGTTCGCTTCCGCTTGCCCTTCCGGTTCATCGTGTTGACCGAGAGGACCTTGACCCCGAAGATCTCGGCGATCGCCTCCTTGATCTCGGTCTTGTTGGCCCGCCGGTCGACGAGGAAGGTGTAGGTGTTGTGCCGCTCGATGAGGTCGTAGGACTTCTCGGAGACGACCGGCTCGATGATGATGTCGCGGGGATCCTTCATCCGGTCTCACCTCCCTCTTCCTTCACGAAGTCCTCCTCGCTCACCTCGTAGGACCCGGGGCGTCCCGCCAGGCCCAGGGTCTCGGTGGTGAACACCACGTCGTCGGACCACAGGACGTCGTACGCGGTGAGGTGACCGGGCTCCACCGTCCGCACCCGAGCCAGGTTGCGGAAGGAGAGCTCGGCGGCGACGTCGCCGCGTCCCAGCACCACGAGCACCTTTCCGTCGAGCCCCATCGCCTCGAGGAGCGCGACGGCCTGCTTGGTCTTGGGACGCTCCCAGCCGAGGTTCTCGACGACCTTCACCGCCTGCTCCGACGCCCGTGCCGACAGCGCCGAGCGCAGCGCCAGGCGTTTCATCTTCTTCGGGGTCCGCTGGCGGTAGTCACGGGGTTTGGGACCGTGGGCGACGCCCCCTCCGACCCACTGCGGAGCCCGGATGGAGCCGTGACGGGCCCGACCGAGGCCCTTCTGGCGCCATGGCTTTCGCCCACCGCCGCGAACCTCGCCGCGGGTCTTGGTCGACGCGGTCCCGGCGCGGGCCGCGGCGAGCTGGGCGGTGACGACCTGGTGGAGGACCGCCAGGTTCGGCTCGATCCCGAAGATCTCGGGGTCGAGGACGACCTCGCCCTTGGCCGAACCGTCGAGGGAGTAGAGGGGCGCCTTCACTTCAGCCACGGTCCTTCCTCCCCTTCACCGCTTCTCGGACGAGGACGAGTGATCCCTTCGGACCCGGGACGGCGCCGCCGAGGAGCAGCAGGCCCCGCTCGGCATCGACGTCGACGACTTCGAGGTTGAGCACGGTGACCCGCTCTCCGCCCATGCGTCCCGCCATCCGGGTCCCCTTGAAGACCCGGGCCGGGGTGGCGCAGGCCCCGATCGCGCCCGGCGCCCGGTGCTTCTTGTGGTTCCCATGGCTGGCGCCCTGCCCGGAGAAGTTGTGCCGTTTCATGACGCCGGCGAATCCCTTCCCCTTGGAGATGCCGGTGACGTCGGCCATCGTGCCCTTGGTGAACACCTCGCCGATCGTGATCGCCTGGCCCACCTGGTAGGCGTCGGGATCGTCGACCCGCACCTCGACCAGATGCCGCGCCGGGGCGACCCCCGCCTTGGCGAAGTGACCGGCGGCGGGCTTGTTGACTCGGCCCGGCTTCGCCTCCCCGAAGGAGAGCTGCACGGCCGCGTACCCGTCCTTCTCCGGACGTTTGACCTGGACGACGTGGCATGGCCCGGCCTTGATGACGGTGACCGGGATCGCCCGGGCCTCGTCATCGAAGATCTGGGTCATGCCCAGCTTCTCACCGAGGATCGCGTTCACAGCTTGATCTCGACTTCCACTCCGGCCGGCAGATCGAGACGCATCAACGAGTCCACGGTCTTCGGTGTGGGCTCGAGGATGTCGATCAGCCGCTTGTGGATCCGCAGCTCGAAGTGCTCGCGCGAGTCCTTGTCGACGTGCGGCCCGCGGATCACGCAGTACCGGTGCACTTCGGTCGGCAGCGGGACCGGCCCGCGGATCTTGGCCTGGGTCCGCAAGACGGTCTCGGCGATCTTGCGCGAGGACTCGTCCACGACCTGGTGGTCGTAGGCCTTGAGCCTGATGCGGATCTTCTGTCCTTCTTCAGCCATGTGTGCTCTCTTTGGTTATTTGAGGATCTTGGTGACCCGGCCGGCTCCGACGGTGCGGCCACCCTCACGGATCGCGAACCGCAGCCCCTCATCCATCGCGATCGGCGCGATCAACTGCACCGTCATCTCCGTGTTGTCCCCCGGCATCACCATCTGCGTCCCCTCCGGCAACAACACCGTCCCCGTCACATCCGTCGTCCGGAAATAAAACTGCGGACGATACCCAGAAAAGAACGGGTTATGCCGACCCCCCTCCTCCTTCGTCAACACATACACCTGCGCCTCGAACTCCGTATGCGGCGTGATCGAACCCGGAGCAGCCAACACCTGCCCCCGCTCCACCTCATCCTTCCCCACACCCCGCAACAACACCCCCACATTGTCCCCCGCCTGCGCCGAATCCAACAACTTCCGGAACATCTCGATCCCCGTCGCCACCGTCTTCCGGGTCGGACGGATCCCCACGATCTCCACCTCGTCGTTCAGATTCAACACCCCCTGCTCCACACGGCCCGTCACCACCGTCCCCCGACCCGTGATCGAGAACACATCCTCGATCGGCATCAAAAACGGCTTCTCCGTATCCCGCACCGGCTCCGGCACATACGAATCCACCGCCTCCATCAACGCCATGATCTGATCCTCAGCCTCCGGATCCCCCTCCAACGCCCGCAACGCCGACCCCCGCACCACCGGCACCTCATCACCCGGAAACTCATACTCCGTCAACAGATCCCGAACCTCCAACTCCACCAAATCCAACAACTCGGGATCATCCACCATATCCGTCTTATTCAAAAACACCACGATATACGGCACCCCCACCTGCCGCGCCAACAACACATGCTCCCGCGTCTGCGGCATCGGACCATCCGCCGCAGACACCACCAAAATCGCCCCATCAACCTGCGCCGCCCCCGTAATCATATTCTTGATGTAATCCGCATGCCCCGGCATATCCACATGCGCATAATGACGATTCTCCGTCTCATACTCCACATGCGCAATCTGAATCGTGATCCCCCGCTCACGCTCCTCCGGAGCCTTATCAATCTCCTCAAACGCCGTAAACGAATTCGCCCCACCAACCCGCTCAGCCAACACCTTCGTAATCGCCGCAGTCAACGTCGTCTTCCCATGATCAATATGACCCATCGTCCCCACATTCACATGCGGCTTCGTACGCTCAAACTTCGCCTTCGCCATGGGT
>JALSJV010000254.1 GCA_026989215.1 Acidimicrobiia bacterium
GCGAAGCCTCTGGCGGCGGCGTGGTGCCAGCGGCCGACGGCGGAGGCGAGGTCTCGCCAGAGCCGCTGTTGGGCTCGGCGGGCGGCGGCGGTGCCTGCTCCGGGGATGGGGGTGTCGCCGCGGCTGCGGCGGGTGCTGTCCCGGTCGGTGGGGGTGGCCTGGTGCGGGTGGGCGGCGTGGGCGGCGGCGGTGAGGGTCTCGGCGATGTCGGTGAGGAGGCCCGAGTCGCGGCTGGTGGCCTCGAGGGCGCGGATCCGCGCTCGGAGTCTGGCGTTCTCCCGCAGTGCCCGGTCGAGCTGGTGGGCGAGGTGGCTGTCGGATCGTCTCCGCCGCTTCACCCTCTCCTCCTCTCGCCGATGGGGTGACCGCGACCCGATTTCACCGTCTCGGCGCTCGCGTTGAGATGAACCCACCAGATTGAGCACACGCGGGGGTCCTTCGGACCCCCCCGCTGTGGTGCACATCTGGTGCACTTGGTGCACTTCGTGGTGCACTTCGCTGACCTGGGGTTTTGCTGCTTGCTGGTGCACTTGGTGCGCAAAGTGGTGCACTTCGTGGTGCACTTCGTGGTGCGCTTCCTCCCGCAACCGACACCGCGCCCACACAACGTCAACCAACGTCGCCCGAGGCGCTTGTACCCCACCTTGTGAATGGGTGGTGCACTTGGTGCGCAAAGTGGTGCACTAACGAGCCAGGTTCTGGAAAGTCCCAGGTCAGGGCCGGTTTTCGACCGCACCGGAGGGGTCCGGTGCTTGCAGATGCGAGCGCGTGTTCGCGGGTCAGAAGGGATCCGGCAGCTCATCCTGGTCTCCGTCGTCGCGGGGCTCGTCCACCACCCGCCAGAGCGTCCTCCGCCCCGACCGGACCTTGACGAACCGGTCGTGATGGCGGGCCAGGCGAGCCCGGATCGAGCCCTCGGTCGTCTCCAGCTCCGCCGCGATCTCCGCCACGGACAGCGGCTCGTCGGACGCCACCAGCAGCGCCGCGATCCGGTCCACCAGCCCCGACGGGCGCTCCTCGAGGTGGGCGAGCGGATGCACCTCCGCCGGCGCGACCTGACGGACCCGCACCTCGTCCAACCGGTCGCCGTCGGAGGCGAACTCGAAACGGAACCCGAGGTCGGCTTGCGGCGCGACATTGTTCTTCTTCGACAACGAAAGGACGACGGCGATGGACTCGGCCGTCTGCTGCTGACGCACCACCTCCCACTCCAGCCGCACGGAGTTGGTGTTGAAGACCGAGCCGTAGCCGCCTCTCCTGCCGGTCCGCATCTTCTCGTCCGACTTGTGGTCGATGATGAGGGCGGGAACGCCGATCTCCCGGAGGCAGGCGAACATGCGGATCGTCGAGTCCTCCGCTCCCCGCTCCCCCGATCCGCCACGGGCCAGCGCGTTGGAGTCAACGACGACCATCACCACGCCTTCCTCCCTGACGGTGCGGGCGACCGCTCGGTAATTCCGGTGCAACGGGAAGCGGTGGTTTTGGTAAAGGAGACCGTCGGGAATATCGAGGTCGTGGGGCTTGCAAAGTGCCCGAATTCGCTCCGAATGCGTCTCGGCATCCGCCTCCCAATCGAGGAAAAGGACCGGGCCAGAAACGTCGGGTTTCAACCCAAGGAGCTTCGGGCGGCCGGTGGCGACGGTCCAGGCGACCGCCAACGCCAGCAGCGATTTTGCGGATCCGCCGGGGGCTATCAGGCGGGTGTGTCCGGCCGACTCGACGAGGGGGCGGAGCAGCCAGCGGCGTCGAGTCGGCATCACGTCCCTGAGAGCGACCGACGGCTCCCCGCGGTCGAAATCGGCCACCGTCGAGTAGACGGCGGCTCTCAGCATGGCCCGCAGCGCCGCCTCCGGGTCATCGGTGAACCTCGGGCAGTCGTCGG
>JALSJV010000255.1 GCA_026989215.1 Acidimicrobiia bacterium
TCGCAAGGCCGGTGATGGCGACGACGACGGCGAGAGCCACCGCCAGGACTCCGATCCTTCTCATTCTGCCCCCTCGGGTTCGATTTCACCGGGAGTCGACGACCGTGCCGCCGTCGCGCCAAGCCGGCGCCGAACTCCCATGTCCGGCCTGAGAGTACGGGGGAGGGGTGTCAAGGAGCTCTTCGGCCGGTGTGGTGCATGGGTCCAGCACGGAGACGGGATGCTTCGGACCGCCGCAGCCCGGCGGGCGGCGTCCCGGTGGCCGACCTGCCCTCCAGGCCCATGCTTCCCTCCGAACCTGCGATGCCGGGTGGCGCCAACGTCGGCCGACGTTCAGTCTCCTTGGCCGGTGTGATCCCGGAGACGTCGGATCCGTTCGGCGCGCATCTGGCGGCGGATCCGGGCCTGCTCCTGGCGTCGCCGCTCCTCGTCGGTCTCGACGATGAGGGGCGGCACCTCGGTGGGGCGCCCGCTCGAGTCGAGGGCGACGAACACGAGGTAGGCGCTGGTGGTGTGACGGGGTTCGCCGCCTCCGAGGGGCTCGGCCTCGACCCGGACCCCCACCTCCAGCGACGTCCGGCCGACGTCGTTGACCTGGGCTCTCACCACGAGGATGTCGCCGACGTGGACGGGTTGGAGGAAGGAGAGCTCGTCGATGGTGGCGGTGACGCACAGGGTGCCGGCGTGACGCATCGCCGCCGTCCCCGCCGCCGAATCCACCTCCTTCATGATCACGCCGCCGTGGACGTTGCCCGCCATGTTGGCGTCGAGCTGGGTCATCGTCCGGATGAAGGTCACCCGGCTGGCGCTCGCCGGTTTCGGGTTCATGGGTGTTCCTCTCTCCATCTCTCGTCGATCTGCTCGAGCAGCCGCCGGAGGGTGGGCAGGGCTTGCAGATCCCGTTCGCGTCCAGCCGCTTCCTTCGAACGGATCACGTCGCTCAGCGACGCGACCGGGATGTCGAGGTCGGCGAGCTCGAAGGTGACGGCTCCTCGCACCAGATCCGAGAAGCCGCGCGTCCCGGAAGGCTCGAAGGAGAGGTCGAGCCGGCCTGCATCCGTGACGAGGTTCCAGACCCGCGCCTGGGCCAGGGTGGGTGCAGCGATGTCGAAGCGGAGCCCCCGGGGGGTGTCCGAAGCGGAGACCCGTGCGTCGAGCTCGATGAGGGCGTCGGCGAGGCGCGACAGGTTCTCCTCGGCATCGTCGGGGCAGATGTCCGCATCGCCGGTGGTGAGAGGCGACCCGTACAGGGTTGCTGCGAGACCCCCGATGACGACGAACCTGACCTCATGCCGCAGCAATACCTCGAGGATACGGAGTGGTTGGAAGCGGGGGATTGTCTCGTCGTTCATCTGGGGCGAGCACCATGGAGGATCTGTTCCAGCTCGAGCCGGTGGAGCAGGTCGGCGAGTCGTTCCTCGGGACTCATACGGAGGTGATCCTGGATGAGTCGGTCGTGGTCTGGGTCGAGCTCGACCAGGTGGATCGTCGGCTCGAGGCCGCAGGCTCGGATCGCACGGATCACCGTCCGGAATCCGGGTTCGGTTCGTCCAGACTCCCAACGAGCCACGACGGACTGCGACGTGCCCAGGCGTCGAGCCAGCTCCGCCTGCGTGAGGCCCTTCCGAAGGCGTGCCTCTCGGATCAGCGCGCCACCCTTCATCAGCAGAAACATAGCACATGAGATATAGGGCGTATCGCATCGCAGCGATGGCAGGTGGCTTCGCCGGTGGCGGAACCACGCCGGTCAGGCACCGCCGATACGTCTGCGCATCAGCCGCTCGTAGAGGGCGGGGGAGACCCGGAAGGTGACGTAGGCCAGCTTGGCGGTGGCGCCGACCAGCACCAGACGGCGTCTCCGTCGCAGCCCCCGGAGCACCGCCGCCGCCACCTGGTCGGCGGAGAGGTGCCGTCCGGTGGTGGACCACCGCCCCTTCTCGCCCGTCGCCCGGGCCACCGCCCGGGTGTCGATACCGGTGTCGGCGAAGGACGGGCAGACCATCGTCACCGTCACCCCGGTCCCCACCAGCTCGGCCCGCAGACTCTCGAAGAGGCCGTGGAGGGCGTGTTTGGACGCCGCGTAGGCGGTGCGATGGACGAGAGGGGAGAAGCCGGCGACGCTGGACAACACCGCGATCCGGCCCCTCCGCTCCACCACCCCCGGGAGCGTCGCCCGGGTGACGTAGGCGGCTCCGAACAGGTTCACCGCCATCACCTGCTCCACCGCCTCCGCCGCCACCTCCCCGAAGGGCCCCAACGCGGTCACCCCGGCGTTGTTGATCACCACGTCGAAGGGGCCGACCTCGACCGCCGCCTCCTCCACCTGGACGCGATCCACCAGGTCCACGACCCGGGGCTCCACCGCCACCTCCGCCGCCAGCCGCTCCAGGGCCTCGGCGTCACGGTCCCAGGCGAACACCTGGGCACCTTCGGCGGCGAGGCGTCGACACAGGGCGGAGCCGATCCCCCCGGCGGCTCCGGTCACCACCACCTTCAGGCCTCCGAACCCCTCCTCACGCACGGCTGTCCCTCCACGCCCGGAACGCCTGCAGGGACGTCATCTTCGGTCGATAGCCGAACTCCTCCACCAGGCGCCGGTTCGACAGCACGGGGCGGTGGCGCAGGAACACCACCTGCTCGGGGCCGTAGGGCGAGATCCCGAGGCGGCGCCCCACCGCCAGCGCCGCCTTCACCACCGGGGCGGGCAGGGCGACGAACCGCGTCCCCATCTCGTCGGCGATCCGGCGGAGCGGCACCGCGCCGTCGCCCGCCAGGTTGAAGACGCCTCCCCGCCGCTGCAGCGTGCCCCGGACGATCACCTCGACGGCGTCCGTCTCCCAGATGAACACGAAGGGGCTGTCGGAGCCGACGATCCCGACGATCACCGGAGCCTCGAAGAGGGCGGTGATCTGGTTGCGGAGCCCGGCCCCGAGGATCGTGCCGGGGCGGAGGACGAGTTGGGTCAGCTCGGGATGCTCGGCCCGGGTCTTCGCCAGCAGCTCCTCCACCTGCCGCTTGTGGTCGGCGTAGGCGAACTCGGGATTGCCGCGGAGGGGATCGTCCTCGTCGATCCACTCCGGGTTGTCGTCGTGGTAGCCGTAGGCGGCACCGCTGGAGGTCACCGTCAGATGCCCCACCCCGGCGGCGAGGGCGGCGGCGACGACGTTGGCGGTGCCGCCCACGTCGATCGACCGAAGCTCCTCACGGGTCTGGTCGGGACGGGGGGTGACGACCGCCGCCAGATGGACGATCCGGTCGATCCGCCACTCCCGGACCAGGTCGGCGAGGGCGGGGTCGCGGACGTCGAGGAGCTCCGAGCGGATCCGCGGTCCCTGCGGTCCCGGGCGGACGTCCACCGACACCACCTCCTCCACCTCCTCCGTCGCGGCGAGGCGGGTCACCACCCGGGAGCCGAGGAACCCGGCCCCACCGGTGACGAGCACCCGGACGGTCATGCGGCGACGGGGACGGGGACCGGCCGACGCGACCACCAGGTGGCCACCGCCAAGCCGCTGATGAGGTGCCACACGCCCCACCAGGCCGCGATGATCGCCATGCCGCCGAGCCCGTCGAAGAACCCGAAGATGAGGACCAGGGCCAACGCCGAGTTCTGGATCCCCACCTCGATGGAGATGGCCCGGGCGTCGTAGAGCGGGGTGCGGAGACCCCGCGCGGTCCAGTAGCCGACGGCGAGGGCGACGGCGTTCTGAAGGGCGACCAGCGCGGCGACCGCGCCGACGTAGGCGAGGAAATACTGCCAGTTCGCCGCCAGCGCGCCGACGATGAACAGCCCGAACGCCGACAGCGAGAAGATCCGCATGGGACGGCGGAGGCGTTCGGCAGCCGACGGACGGAACCGGGCGAAGGCCATGCCGACGGCCAGGGGGATGCCGAGGATGAGGAGGATCGTCACCAGGAGATCGACCGGGTCGAGGCTCACCCGGGTGAGGATGGCGGCCGTCCCCGCGTTCCGGCTCCCCCAAAAGGACAGGTTGAGGGGGGTCATGACGACGGCCAGGGCGGTGGAGATGGCGGTCATCGAGACCGACAGGGCGGCGTTCGCCCTGGCGTGGTGGGCCAGGAAGTTCGAGAAGTTCCCACCCGGGCACGCCGCCACCAGGATCATCCCCAAGGCCAGGGACGGGGCGGGCTCGAGGACGGTGATGAGGGCGAAGGTGAAGGCGGGGAGCAGCAGGAACTGGGCGCCGAGGCCGATGAGGGGGCCCCGGGGGTCCCGGACCACCCGGCGGAAATCCTCCACCCGGATGTCGAGCGCCACCCCGAACATGATGAGCCCGATGAGGACGTTGAGGAGCAGCAGGCTCGACTCGTTGAAGTTGAGCTGGACCTGGTCGATGGGCGTCACCGGTTCCTCCTGATCGTGGTCATCCCCCGGGCTCCTCGTGCATGTCCTTGAAGGCTCGGAGGCGGGGAGCCCACATGTGGGTGACGGGGTCGACGTCGACGTGGACCACCGCCGGGCCGTCGGTCGCCAGTGCCCGCCGCAGGGCGGGCGCCAGCTCGGCCTCGGTGGAGACCCGCTCGCCGTGGGCGCCCATCGACCGGGCCAGGTCGTCGAAGCGGATCTCGGCGAAGTCGGTGCCGATCGTCTCCCCCTCGTCGAGGTGTCGCCGCACCAGCGTCTTCACCGGACGGAGGGCGAACTGCTGGCCCATCTTCACCATGCCCCACTGGCGGTCGACGAACACGACGTAGATGACGGGGAGGTCATGGCGGACCGCCGTCTCCACCTCCTGGGGATGGAACCCCATCGCCCCGTCCCCGATCAGGCAGCACACGGTCGCGTCGGGGTGGGCCACCTGAGCCCCGAGGGCCTGACCCACCCCGGCACCCAACATCCCGAACTTGAAGGTGGCGAGCAGCGAATTGGGGTGGCGGACCTCGTGGAAGAACTGCGCCCACACCGTCGAGTTCCCGCCGTCGAACACCCACAGGGTGTCGTCGTCGAGGACCTCCCCGCAGACGCGGACCACCCGCCCCGGGTTGACCCCGTCACCCCGGGACTGGTCGAGGTGACGGTCCAGCTTCGCCCGCTCCTTCGCCGCCACCTCCGACCAGGTGTCGGGCCGGAGGGTGGGGGGAGGGGCGGCCTCCAGCTCGGCGGCGAGCGCCCCCAGGAAGGCGTCGGCGTCGGCCTGCACCGCCAGGGAGAGGGGGCGGTTCACGCCCAGCCAGTGGTCGTCGACGTCGACCTGGACGACGGCCTGGTCGGCGGCGGGGGCCCAGTAGGGGGGTCTCCCCCACCAGTCGGTCTCGCCGAGCCGGGACCCCACCACGAGGACGACGTCGGCCTCGGTCCGGAGCTTGCGGTAGGTGTCGAGCAGCGTCATCGGCACCGAGAGGTGGTGGGTCTCGGGGAGCGCACCCCGGGCGCCCCAGGAGGTGGTGACCGGAGCCGCGAGGGCTTCGGCGACCCGTCGGAGGGAGTCGAAGGCCTGGGCGTGCACCACTCCGGTCCCGGCGTGGATGAGCGGCAGGCGCGCAGACCGAAGCAGCTCGGCGGCCCGGGTGACGAGGACGGGGTCGGGCGCCTGAGGTTCGACGCGTCGGTAGGTGGAGGGGGCGCGAATCTCGGTCGGGTCGATGGGGCCCTTGCCGTTCAGGATCGACTCGGGGATGTCGACGTGGACCACGCCGGGGCGCCCCGACCAGAGGGTGCGGAACGCCCGCCGCAGGAACTCGGGGATCCGGGCACGGTCGGGCACCGTCCCCGACCATTTCGTCATCGGCCTGGTGACGGCGACCTGATCGAAGTACTGGAAGGTCCCGCCCCGATCCGGGTAGGAGATCCCCACCCGGCGGGAGGACGTGAGGAGCAGCACCCGATGCCCTTCCCCCTGCTCCACGGCGACGCCCGGCAGGGCGTTCGCCACGCCCGGCCCGTTGGAGGCGATTGCCACCCCCACCCGTCCGGTGAGCCGGGCGTAGGCACCCGCCATGTGCAGGGCGGTGGTCTCGTGGCGGGGGGAGATGAGGCGGATGCCGTGACGTTCGAGGGAGGAGACGAGGCCGAAGTAGGTTCCGTCGACGATCCCGAAGACGGTGTCCACCCCTTCCGCCGCCAGCATGGCGGCGACGATCGCTCCTCCGGGGCCTGCGGTCATCGGTCCTCCTCCCGACACTCGGCGGCGAGTGTAGATGCCCGACCGTCTCCCCATCCTGCACCGGACCGGCGAAGACCGGGCGGCTCGGTGGGCCGTCAACCGCGGTCGGGTGCCGCCTCGGCCAGCTCCTTGATCCCGGCGAGGGTGGCCTCCATGTTCGCCTGCCATTCGGCGAGGCGGCGACCGATGATCTTCTCCTCCTTGTCGGGATGCTGGGAGATGAGCTCCGTGATCGCCGACGGTCCCGGACCGAGCCCGGCGGTGAAGGTCAGTCGGGTGCCTCGGGCGGTCTCCTCCAGGTCGAAACGCCAGGTCGCCACCGGATCGTCGGGACGCTCCACCGCCCAGCCGAAGCTGCGATGCGGCTCGTAGATCGTCACCCACGAGGTCGTCTCCCACGACCCGATCCGCTCGTGGCGGTTCCGCCCGACGAACCGGGCACCCGGGCCCGGTTCGTCGATCCATTCGGCTCCCTGGAACTCGGCCGAGAACCGGGCGGGCAGATCGATGTCGGAGACCAGGCGCCACACCTGTTCGGGCGGGGCGGCGACGTCGACGCTGACACGGACGGTGGGATGTTCGGAGAAGCGCACCATGGGTCCAGTACACCAGATTCGCCGTCGGCCCGCATCGGGCGGGCGGTCAGGCCTCGACGGTGAGGACGGTGACCATCCCCATCTCGAGATGGTCTTCGAGCACGCCGCCCTCCTCGGTCTCGACGACCCGGCAGGTGAGGAAGTAACGGCCCGGGGCGAGCTCCACGGTGAGGGTGGCCGACTCCCCCGGCGCCAACGCGGGGACCGCCGCCAGCACCGCACCGTGGTCGATGCTCTCGACCACCAGCGTGTGGTGATCCTCGCCCTCGTTGACGACGGTGAAGCTCACGACGCCCGCCGTCACGGTGTCGGCACCCAGCTCGATCTCGAAGTCGCGCAGGGTGACGTCGAGACGTCCCGAACCGTCGGCGACCTGGGTGCAGGCGGCGACCACCAGCAGCCCGGCGACGATCAGGCGCCTCACGACGCCACCTCCAGGCGGTCCCCGGCGAGGGGCACCGCCACCGCCATGCGGGTCCCCTCCGGTCCGGTGGTGACGGCGATGGCGGCGTCGATGGAGTCTGCCATGAGTCGCGCCAGGTACAGGCCGAGGCCGGTGCCGGGGCTGGAGCCGTGTTTGGCGAACTTCTCGAAGGCGCGCGGCAGGAACTCCGGGTCGATGCCGGGGCCGTCGTCGGCGACGACCAGGTACAGGCGGTCCCCGTCGAGGTCACCGACGACCTGCATCGGGTCGAATCCGAGCTCGTCGGAGGCCTCCAGCCAGACCCGAGACGCGCCGTGGGTGAGGGCGTTGTCGGCGAGGGAGCCGAGGAGGGTGGAGAGCACCTCCGGGTCGGTCTCGACGACGACGTCGGGGAGCGCCTCAGGGTCGCAGGACAGCCGCGGATGGCAGTGGGTGAGCTCCCGGGCGAGCTGCTCCGGGGTGACCGCGGCCGGAGCGGCGTCGAACCCGTCGCTCTCCACCCTGGCGACGGTGAGCATCTGGGCGATGAGCCGTCGGAGACGTCGGGCGTCGGCGACGAGATCGTCGAGGATCTGGTCCCGGTCGGCGTCGCTCAGTTCGGTCCCCCGCAGCAGCTCGGCGCCGGTCACCACCGAGGTGAGAGGTGTCCGCAGCTCGTGGGTGATCATGAGGGCGAACTCGGAACGGACCCGGTTCGCCTCCTCTGCCTCGGCGAGAGCGGCGAGGGTCTCCGCCTGGGCGGTCTCCAGCTCCCGGTTGAGGGCTTCGAGCTCCTCGGAGCGTTCCCGCAGCTCCTCGGTCTCCCGGCGCATCGCAGCCTGGCGACGCCTCGTCCGGATCCGATGCACCGCGAGGCCGGTGGCCAGGACGCCGGAGAGGACGCCCAGGCCGACGAGGTCGAGGGCGCCGTCGGCACCGTGGGAGATGGGGATGGTCCGTCGGCGCAGCTCGGGGATGGTGAACATCGTGACGACGCCGCGCCCATCCCCCAGGGGGCGAACGGCGGTGTAGACGACCGCCCCCGGTTCGGTCTCGGCGACCCCGTCGATCAGCAGGCCTTTGGAGAGCGTCTGCGCGGCGGCTCCGAACCTTCCTTCGTCCAACTCGGCGAGGAGATAGGAGTCGTCGAGGGTGGTGAGGGTCGGGGAGGTGGAGGCGACGTACCGCCCCCGGTCGTCGACGATCCCGACGGCGGCGGCGTCGAGGCGGTTGCGGATGAGACGGACGATGGTGGCGTCGTCTCGACCGGCCCGGCGGAGCCGGCGGTAGGTGCGGGCGGCGTCGGAGGTGGCTCCCGACAGGAACACCCCCTCGCTGAGAGGCCTGGTGGCGGTGACGTACTCGGCGACGCCGACGACGACGGCGACGAGCGAGACGGCCGCGGCGGCGAGCACGACCGTCGAGACGAGCGCGTTGGCGAGTCGAGGCACCTTCATCGGACGGGGTGAAGTTCCTCATCGGCAGCGACCCCGTCCGGCTTGAGGAGTCGGACGGGGCCGCTACTCCGGCCGGGGCTCGCTCGTCGCGTCTAGCGGCGGGCGTGCCGCCGAGCGCCGCCGCGGGGTCGGCCTTGGTTGCGATGGGGGCGGTGGTTTCCTCCGCGGCGGGGACGCGCGGCTCGGACCGGCTCGTCACCGAGACGCCCGCCCAGTCTGCCGGTGAGCCAGTCGTCGCCCGGGTCGTGGAGGATCTCTGGGAGTCCGACCGCCCGTTGGATGGTGCGGGCGTCGGTGACCTGGTCGGGCATCACCAGCGAGACGACGACCCCGTCGGCCCCGGCCCGGGCGGTCCGTCCGGAGCGATGGAGGTAGTCCTTCGGGTCGGCGGGGAGGTCGAAGTGGACGACGGACGCCACCCCGTCGACGTGGATGCCGCGGGCGGCGACGTCGGTGGCGACCAGGGCCTTCACCCGGCCGTTGCCGAACGCCCCCAGCGCCCGGGTCCGCTGGCTCTGGGAACGCCCACCGTGGATCGCCGCCGCCTGCACGCCCGCCTGCTGGAGGCGGCGGGCCACCCGGTCGGCGCCCCGACGGGTGCGGGTGAAGACGATGGTGGGGGTGGTCGTTCGGACGATCTCGGCGGTGGTGGCCACCCGGTCGTGGTGGGCGACCCGCCAGAAGTAGTGGGCGGCGTCGCCGTGATCGTCGGCTCCTTCCACCTCGTGGCGGACGGGATCGGTCTGATAGCGACGGGTCAGCTCGGCGGTGTCCCCGTCGAGGGTGGCGGAGAACAGCACCGTCTGTCGAGGGGTCGAGGTCTGGTCGAGGAGCCTTCGCACCTGCGGCATGAAGCCCATGTCCGCCATCCGATCGGCTTCGTCCACCACCACCAGGTCGATGTCGGCGAGGGAGACCGACCCTTCGTCGATGAGGTCGGTGAGGCGTCCCGGGGTGGCGACCAGCACGTCGGTGCCCCGCCGCAGGTTGCGTCGCTGGAACTCGTACCCGACGCCGCCGTACACGGCGAGGGTCCAACGGCCGACCGCCTTGCCGAGGGGGATGAGTTCCTTGGAGATCTGCTCGGCGAGCTCCCGGGTGGGGGCGAGGACGAGGGCGCGGGGGCGCTGGGGCCGGGAGGATCCCACTCGGGCGAGGAGGGGGAGGCCGAAGGCGAGGGTCTTCCCGGAGCCGGTGGGGGCTCGCCCCAGGATGTCCCGGCCGTCGAGCGCGTCGGGGATGGCGGCGGCCTGGATCGGGAACGGTTCGGTGATGCCTCGTCGGGCGAGGGCTCGGGTGAGGGGCTCGGGCACGCCGAGCTGGTCGAAGGTGGTCATGGATCCTCCTCGGAGCGGGATACGGTTCGATCCGTCGCACTCCGTACAAAGGATCGAGGTACGGCCTTCGGGCCGTGATTCGCCGCCCCCGCCGACGCGCGCAGGCGCCGGTTCGTGGTGGGCGGTGCCGTCACCCTACCAGGGCTCGGCGGGTACCGGTGGTGACGGCGGCGAGCCCAGGGCTGGGGACCACCGTGGCGGTGGTCTCGGACCCTGGGCCGGGGGACTCCGTGGGCCGGGGGCCACCGTGGCGGTGGTGGGGAGCCCTGGGCCGGGGACGCTGCGGGGTGCCGAACTGCCCTGGTGGCCGGGGCGACGGTGCCATAGCTTCGCGATCGTGAAGGTGCTCGTCACCGGAGCCACCGGATACATCGGGGGCCGGCTCGTACCACGCCTCCTCGAGCGGGGTGTGGAGGTGCGCTGCATGACCCGGGACCCCGAGCGGCTCACCCTCGACCCGTGGCGGGCGCAGGTGGAGGTCGTCGCCGGTGACGTCCTCCATCGCGAAGGCCTCCGGGCCGCCCTCGGCGGATGTGACGTCGCCTACTACCTGATCCACCGGATGCGGGCCACCAAGGATTTCGCCGCCGAGGACCGTGAGGCCGCTCGTAACTTCTCGGATGCCGCCTCCGCGGCGGGTCTGGAGCGCATCGTCTATCTGGGGGCGTTGGGTTCGGAGCGGGAGGACCTGTCTCCCCATCTCCGCAGCCGTCACGAGGTGGGACGGGTCCTCGCCTCCGGTTCGGTACCCGTCATCGAGCTGCGGGCGGCGGTGATCATCGGCTCCGGCTCGATGTCCTTCGAGATGATCCGGCACCTCACCGAGGTGCTGCCGGTGATGATGCGACCCCGCTGGATCGAGACCCGCTGCCAGCCGATCGCCGTGCGCAACGTCCTCGATATCCTGGTCGACGCCCTCTGGTTCGACGGTGACGGTGGCCGCATCTACGAGATCGGCGGACCGGACGTCCTCACCTACGAGGAGATGATGCAGATCTACGCCGAGGTGGCGGGGCTGCGGAGACGGCGGGTGATCCCCCTCCCTCTGTTCAGCATCCGACTCTCGCCCTATTTCGTCGGGTTGGTGACGCCCCTGCCGGTGGAGACGGCCCGCCCCCTCATCGAGAGCCTCACCAACGATGTGGTCGTGACCGGTCCGACACCGCCCGGGTACCCGCCCGATCGGCTCATCTCCTATCGGGAGGCGGTGACCCTGGCCCTGGCCCGGATCCGGGACGCCGAGGTGGCGACCCGCTGGTCCGACGCCCTGGTCGCCCCGGCCAAGCCACTGCCGGGCGACCCGGTGTGGGCGGGGGAGCCGGTGGCGAAGGACGTCCGGGTGGTGGAGTCGACCGCCCCGCCCGACGACGTGTTCTGGGCCGTCACCCGAATCGGAGGTGACGTCGGGTACTACACGATGGACTGGGCGTGGCGGCTCCGGGGGTTGGTGGATCGGCTCATCGGTGGGGTGGGGCTACGGCGGGGCCGACGTCACCCCGAGGAGCTGCGACCCGGTGAGGCCCTCGACTTCTTCCGGGTAGCGGCGATCGATCCCGCCGCTCGCCATCTGCTGCTCCGAGCCGAGATGAAGGTACCGGGGGTGGCGTTCCTCGAGTGGACGGTGGAACCTGCCGATGCCGGGTCGCGCCTGCGTCAGGTGGCGTGGTTTTTCCCCCATGGCGTCACCGGTCGTCTCTACTGGTGGATCCTGCTCCCCTTCCACGCCCCGATCTTTCGGAGGATGGCCCGGCGGATCGTCCGGGTGGCGGAGCTGCGCCATGCCGACGCTCGGTCGTGACCGGAGCGGGGCCGTGGCGGTGGTGACGGCGGCGAGCCCAGGGCTGGGGACCACCGAGGCGGTGGTCTCGGACCCTGGGCCGGGGGACTCCGTGGGCCGGGGGCCACCGTGGCGGTGGTGGGGAGCCCTGGGCCGGGAGCTACCCTCCCGGGCCGTGCGGACCGACACCGTGATGTTCGACGTGGGGGGTGTGGTCATCGTCACCCCCTTCGAGATGGCAGCCCGCCTGGAACACCACCGGGGTTGGGCAGCGGGCACCCTCGGCCTGTTCGGCCCCTTCGACCCCGACCGTGATCCCGATTGGCGGCTCCTCTGTGCGGGGGAACTCGACGAAGACGGGTACTGGCAGCGCCAGGCCGAACGGCTGGCTCCGATGCTGGGCATCGACGGGGACGATCCCACGCTGCGCCTCATCGAGATCCTCTTCGCCCCCGAACACGGGGAGATCGTCCGTCCCGAGGTGCGGGGGTGCATCTCGGCGCTGCACGCGGCGGGGATCCGTACCGCCGTTCTCTCCAATCATCTTCATCGGTTCCATCAGCCCCACCTGTTGGAGCGGCTCCTGGCGCGGTTCGACCCGATCATCGACCTCTCCTACGCCCAGGTCCGCAAACCCGACCCGCGGGCCTTCGAGGCGGCGCTCGTCCGGCTCGGCTCACCGGATCCGGCCGCGGTGATCCACGTCGACGACCAGCCTGCCCACGTCGCCGGGGCGGAGAAGGCCGGACTGCGGGCGGTCTCCTTCGACCCGACCGACCCGGCCGCGTCCTTCGCGGCGGTCCTGGAGGCGGCCGGGGCCTGAACGCCGACGCATCAGCCCGGCCTTGACATTCCAGTCGACTCGAAGGTTTATGGTGGGGGTGCCATGACGGTCGAACCAATCCCCGACGAACTCCCCTCCTCGTCGGAGCCGCGAGCCGCCGTCATGGAGTCGGGGGGCGGGACCGCCGCCGCCGATCCCTCCCGCCTCCCGATCCTGCCGGCGGAGGCCCCCGCCCCATCTCGTACCCGTCTCATCACGGGGCGGGGGCATCTCCGCCGCGAGCTGTACGTGGAGGAGGTC
>JALSJV010000256.1 GCA_026989215.1 Acidimicrobiia bacterium
CTCCCCCTTCGCTTCGCTCGGGGACTCCCCCCGTTCCGCTTCGCTCCACGGGGGGAGAAGGAACCTAGAGTGCGGGCATGCCGTTCACCGAGGAGCATCATCACTTCCGGCGGGTGGTCCGGGAGTACGTGGAGCGGGAGATCAACCCGCACGTGGAGGAATGGGAGGCGGAGGGGATGATGCCCCTCCACGACCTGTTCCGGCAGATGGCGGAGCTCGGGTTCCTCGGGCTCGAATACGACCCCGAATACGGAGGCCAAGGCGCCGACCACCTGTTCACCGTCGTCCTGGCAGAAGAGTTCGGCAGGGCCGACCACGGGTCGATCGGGATGGCCCTCGGGGTGCAGGTCGACATGGCCACCCCGGCACTGCACCGGTTCGGATCCGAAGACCTGAAACGGCGCTATCTGGCACCCACGCTGCGGGGAGAGATGGTGTGCTCGATCGCCGTCACGGAACCCGACGCCGGGTCCGACGTCGCCGCCATCCGCACCCGGGCCGTCCGTGACGGGGACGAATGGGTGATCAACGGGTCGAAGACCTTCATCACCAACTCGCTCCAGGCGGATTGGCTCTGCCTGCTCGCCCGCACCTCCGACGAGGGGGGCTATCGGGGGATGAGCCAGATCATCGTCCCCACCGACGTGGAGGGCTTCGAGGTCTCGAAGAAGCTGGACAAACTCGGGATGCGGGCATCCGACACCGGGCTTCTCACCTTCACCGATGTGCGAGTCCCGGTCGCCAACACCATCGGGGAGATCGGTCGGGGCTTCCAACAGCAGATGGCCCAGTTCGTGCTGGAGCGGATGTGGGCGGCGTACGGCGCGGTGGGAGCGTGTGAACGGGCCCTGGAGCGCACGAGGGAGTACCTGGGGAACCGAGTCGTGTTCGGCAAACCGCTGCTGGGCCACGAGTACGTGGCCTACCGTATGGCCGAGCTGGTGGCACAGGTGGATCTGCTCAAGCACTACAACTACGCCACCGCCGAGGCGTACATGCGGGGGGAGGATCCGACCCGGTTCGCGACGATCGCCAAGCTCACCGCCGGGCGGCTGAGTCGCGAGGTGGCCGACTGGGTGCTCCAGTTCCACGGCGGCACCGGATATCTGGAGGAGACCTGGACCGCACGCTTCTACCGTGATCAGCGTCTCGGGTCGATCGGAGGCGGGTCGGACGAGACGATGCTGCAGGTCCTCGCCCGGCTCGACGGGTTCTGGCGATGACGCAGCTCGGTAGGGGGCTCGGGCGTCTAGCGTCGACACCGACATGACCCCTGATCCGGCCCTGTCCCCCTACCTCGAGTTCTCCCGGGAGGAGTGGGCTCGGTTGCGGGCATCGACTCCGATGACCCTCACCGAGGAGGACGTCGAACGGATCAAGGGCATCAACGTGGAGCTCTCCGTGGACGAGGTCGAGCAGATGTATCTGCCCCTCTCCCGGCTCCTCAACCTCTACGTCAGGGCCTCCCAGCAGCTTTTCAGCGTCACCGACACCTTCCTCGGCAAGCCCACCCATCCGGTGCCGTACGTGATCGCGGTGGCGGGGAGCGTCGCCGTCGGCAAATCCACCATCGCCCGGATCCTCCAGGCCCTCCTCTCCCGCTGGCCGGACCATCCCCGGGTGGACCTGATCACCACCGACGGGTTCCTCTACCCCAACGCGGTGTTGGAAGAGCGAGGCCTCATGCACCGCAAGGGTTTCCCCGAGTCCTTCGACCGGCGGAGGCTGCTCGACTTCGTCAGCGACGTGAAGGCGGGCGTGGAGGAGGTCGTGGCACCCGTGTACTCGCATATCCGTTACGACGTCGTCCCCGGGGAGGTCCGAGTGGTACGGCGACCCGACATCGTCATCCTCGAAGGCCTCAACGTGCTGCAAGGCGGGGGCAGCGGCACCTACGTGTCGGACTACTTCGACTTCTCGATCTACGTGGACGCCGACCCCGCCCACATCGAAGACTGGTACGTGAACCGCTTCCTCACCTTCCGCGACACCGCCTTCAGGGACCCCAACGCCTACTTCCACCGGTACGCCTCGTTGACCGACGACGAGGCTCGGGCCGAAGCGCACCGGATCTGGAAGGAGATCAACGAGGTCAACCTCTACGAGAACATCCTCCACACCCGGGAGCGGGCCACCCTCATCCTGGAGAAACGTGCCGACCATTCCGTCGGCCGTGTCCGGCTTCGCCGTCGATGACCGACCGCGCCGCCGCGCTCGCCCAACGGCTACGGGAGGGTGTGCCCACCGGGTCCGAGGCCGTCGATCGGCTCCTCGGGCTCCTCGAACGGCTCGGGGACTCCGCCTTCGACCCCGACGTCGTCGAACCGGGACACGTCACCGCCTCCGGGTTCGTGGTGTTCGGCGGTTCGCTGCTCCTGGTGCGGCATCGGACCCTGGGACGCTGGGTGCAGCCCGGCGGCCACGTCGAGGAAGGCGACCCCGACACCGAGGCGGCCGCCCGCAGGGAGGTGGCGGAGGAGACCGGGGTGGTCGACCTGGAGGGTCTGGGGCTCCTCGACGTCGACGTCCATCCCATCCCGGCAGCGTCGAGGCGGCCCGCCCATCTCCACTTCGACGTCCGCTGGGCGTTCCGGGCGACGGACGACCGGTTGGAGACGACGGAGGAGACGGTGGCGGTCGCCTGGGTCCCCCTCGACCGGGTCTCGGTGTTGGACGAGTCCCTCGCCCGTCCGATCCGGGCGCTGGCGGGTGGTAGCCTCGCCGGAGGTGTCCCCGAGGTGAGTCCGTGATCCAGCGAGCCTTCCGCGCCGCCCTGTTCGACCGGAACGCCTACAACGCCGTGTTCTTCGACGGTGACGCCACCGCCGACGCGGTGATGCTCGTCGGCGGTGTCCATGGCGTCGTGTACCTCGTCCAGGCGGTGACGCGAGCGGGGGTGTCGCTTCGTCTGGTGGAGGGCCTGCTGGGCGCCATCATCTCCGGGCTGGCGTCGTGGCTGTTCCTGGCGGTGGCGGTCTGGTTCGCCGGGACCCGCCTGTTCGGGGGCAGCGCCCAGATGCAGACGGTCATCCGACTCCACGGGTTCGCCGTCCTTCCGCTGCTGCTCGGGATCTTCGGGGCTTCCGCCCTCGTGATCGCCGGCGTCGTCTGGTTCCTCGCCGCCCTCGTCGTCGCCACGTCGGTCGCCCTCTCGCTGTCGTTCCGAGACGCGGTGCTCTCGGTCCTCGTCGGGTACGCCATCCTCTTCATCGTCGGCCTGCTGTTCCGGCTGCCCTTCCTCGTCCTCGGTGGGCTCGTCTGAAGGGGCGCGGGTAGCCTCGGGACGTGCCTCGCTATCGGCTGGACGTCGCCTACGACGGCTCGGAATTCCACGGCTTCGCCCGTCAACCCACGGTGCGGACCGTGCAGGGCGAGGTCGAGGCGGCATTGGAGACGATCCTGCGGGTCCCCGTCGTCACGGTCGGCGCCGGGCGGACCGACGCCGGGGTGCATGCGCGTGGCCAGGTGATGTCCTTCGGCGTCGACCACGTGCTGGATCCTGACCGGCTCCGGCGTTCCCTGAATCGGATGCTGCGACCGGAGATCGCCGTCACCGCCGTTCGGGAGGTGCCCGACGACTTCGACGCCAGGTTCTCGGCTCGGTCCCGTCGGTATCGATACCAGGTGCTGGCCGCGCCGATCCACGACCCGCTGCTGCGCCACACCTCGTGGCACGTCCCCGAACCTTTGGATCCGGAGGCGATGGAGCAGGCCGCCATCGGGTTCCTTGGAGAACACGACTTCGCTTCGTTCTGCCGCGCCGCTGCGGGACGGTCGACGGTCAGAACGGTGCTCGAATCCCGCTGGGAGACCGACGGTCGGCTCCTCGTCTACTGGATCGAAGCCCACGCCTTCTGCCATCAGATGGTCCGTTCGATCGTCGGGTTCTGTGTCGACGCCGGTCGAGGGCGGGTGGAGCCCGGCAGCGTCGCCGAGGTGCTCGCCCGTCGGGACCGGGCGGCGGCCCGGCCGATCGCCCCTCCTCAAGGCCTCATCCTGTGGGAGGTGCGGTACGGGTGAAGGCGGCCCGCCGGGCTCAGCGTTCCGGGGCGTAGCGTTCGAGGGCGTTGCGGATCCTGGCGGTGTGTTCGGGGCCCCGGGTCTCGATCGAGATGGTGATCTCGACCGTCCCGAAGGGCAGGCCGAACCCTTCCCGATGGTGTTCGACCTGGACGACGTTGGCTCCTTCGCCGGCGATCGTCTGCAGGATCTGGAGGAGCTGGCCGGGCTGGTCGGGGACCCAGACCCGCAGGTCGGCGTAGCGTCCCGACGACTCCAGCCCGTGACGGACCACCTTGCCCAGCAGCAGCAGGTCGATGTTGCCGCCCGACAGCACCACCACGACGGGTTCGGGCAGGTCGGCGGGGAGGAGACCCTCGGCGAGGGCGGCGATCCCCACCGCCGCCGCCGGCTCCACCATCAGTTTCGAACGCTCCAGGATCAGGGTGAGCGCCGACGACGTCTGGGCTTCGGTGACCACCACCAGATCGTCGACGTGGCGCTCGATGAGCTCGAAGGTCAGCTCCGACGGCATGGTGACGTTGATCCCGTCGGCCATCGTCGGGCGGGGAGGCACGGAGACGGGACGCCCCGCCTTGCGGCTCTCCACATAGGTGGGGGCGGCGTCGATCTCGACGCCGACGACCCTGGTATCGGGGCGGAGACCCTTCACCGCCACCGCCACCCCCGACAGCAGCCCGCCCCCACCGGTCGGGACGATCACGGTGCCCAGGTGGGGGAGCCGTTCGACCAGCTCCAAACCCAGGGTCCCCTGGCCGGCGACGATGTCCGGGTCGTCGTAGGGGTGGATGAAGCGGTCGCCGCTCGTCTCGGCGTGGGCGAGGGCGGCATCGACCGCCTCGGCCAGGTTCGACCCGACGAGGCGCACCTCGGCACCGTAGTCTCGGGTCGCCTCGATCTTGGGGAGGGCGGCGTTCTCCGGCATGAACACGGTGCAGGGGACGCCGGCGTTGGCGGCGGCCAACGCCACCCCTTGGGCATGGTTGCCCGCCGAGGCGGCGACCACGGCGTGTCCGGAGAGCTGGGAGATCACGTTCGCCGCCCCCCGGATCTTGAACGACCCCGCCCGTTGCAGGGCCTCGGCCTTCAGCCAGACGTCGGAGCCGAACAGGCGGGAGAAGGACGCCGAGTGGAGCAGCGGAGTCTCGATCACCTGGTCGCGGATCCGGGTTCGGGCTCGTTCGATGTCGGCGAGGGTGATCGTCATGTCCTGTTCCGAGTTGGCAGAGGCGGGATGGCGCCGTAGCATACGGCCGCTCCTTCGCCGGAGCGTGATCCCCGCGACATCACCTTCTTCGATCTGTGCGAGAGTGCGATGACCAACAACAAGACGTATTCCCCGAAGGCCTCCGAGTTGGAGTCCAAGTGGTGGGTGGTCGACGCCACCGACCTGCCCCTGGGGCGGCTGGCGTCGGAGGTGGCCCAGCTCATCCGGGGAAAGCACAAGCCGACCTTCGCCCCCCACATGGACGGGGGTGATCACGTGATCGTGGTCAACGCCGCCAAGGTGAAGGTGACGTCGGCGAAGAGCCGCAGGAAGATCTACTACCGGCATTCGGGCTTCCCGGGCGGCCTCAAGGAGGAGACCTTCGAGGCCCTCCAGGCGCGTCGCCCCGAAGCGGTCATCGAGCGGGCCGTCAAGGGGATGCTGCCGAAGAACCGACTCGGTCGGAAGATGGCGAGAAAGCTGAAGGTGTACGCCGGACCGGACCACCCCCACGCCGCCCAGCAGCCGGAACCGTTGGAGCTGTCGATCCGAAAGGTTGAATCCTGATGCCGAAGCCGTTGGTTCAGACGACCGGCCGCCGCAAGGAGTCCGTCGCCCGCGTCCGTCTGCGTGAGGGCAGCGGCGAGGTCCGGCTCAACGGCCGACCCCTCGAGGACTATTTCCCGTCGATCGCCACCCGGATCCGGGTGCTGGAGCCCCTCCAGATCACCCAGATGCAGGGTCGCTACGACGTCGACGCCACCCTGGAAGGGGGTGGCACCACCGGCCAGGCCGACGCCCTCCGCCTCGGCATCGCCCGTGCCCTCGAAGCGCTCGACCCCGAGCTCCGTCCCATCCTCAAGAAGGCCGGGATGCTCACCCGTGACGCCCGGATCGTCGAACGCAAGAAGTACGGACTGAAAAAGGCCCGGCGGGCGCCGCAGTACACCAAGCGCTGAACCGGGCCCGTGCCGCTGAGCCTGCTCCAGAACCGGAGGCGCCTCTTCGGAACCGACGGCGTACGCGGCGTCGCCAACAGCGAGCTCTCGCCGGAGCTGGCCCTTGCCCTCGGTCGGGCCGCCGGATTGCTCCTCGACGACGGCCCCGTCGTCGTCGGCCGTGACACCCGGCGCTCCGGGGAGATGCTGTCCCTGGCGTTGCAGGCCGGGTTCCATTCGGCGGGGATCGACACCGTCGACGTCGGGGTCCTTCCCACCGGTGGGATCAGCTTCCTCACCGTCGACACCGGTGCCGCCATGGGGGCGGTCGTCTCCGCCTCCCACAACCCCGCCGCCGACAACGGGATCAAGTTCCTCTCCCGTCACGGCACCAAACTCTCGGACGAGGAGGAGTCTCGGATCGAGGATCGGGTCCGCAACGCCGAGTCACGGGCGATCCCCGTCGGGCCCGCCGTCGGTACCCGCTTCCCTCTGGATGACGCCATCGCCCGCTACGTCGCCCACCTGGCGGGCATCTCCCAGTACCGGCTCACCGGGCTTCGGCTCCTGCTCGACTGCGCCAACGGGGCTGCCTACCGAGCCGCGCCCGAGCTGTTCACGCGGCTCGGAGCCGAGGTGGACGCCGTCGGAGTCACCCCCGACGGGATGAACATCAACGACGGCTGCGGGGCCACCCATCCGGAGTCCCTGGCCGGGCTGGTGGAGGGGAGGATCGGACTCGCCTTCGACGGGGACGCCGATCGTCTCATCGCCGTCGACGAGGAGGGCGGGGTCGTCGACGGGGACGCGATCCTCGCCATCGTCGGGCGCCATTGGAAGCGGCTCGACCGGCTCCGCAAGAACGTGGTGGTCACCACGGTGATGGCCAATCTCGGGCTCCGCCAGGCCCTCGAGGAGGACGGCATCGAGCTGGTGCAGACCAAGGTCGGCGACCGATACGTCCTGGAGGAGATGCGGCGGCGGCGGGCGGTGCTGGGTGGGGAGCAGTCCGGTCATGTGATCTTCCTCGACAAAGGCATCACCGGTGACGGCCTCCTCACCGCGGTTCGGCTGCTCGAAGTGGTCGCCGGCACCGGCAAGACCCTGGCCGAGCTGCGCCGCGACTCGATCACCACCTACCCCCAGGTCCTGCACAACGTCGAGGTGGGGCGGCGAGTCGACCTCGACCAGTTCGACGAGCTGTGGGACGCGGTACGTCAGGCCGAGGCCGAGCTCGGTGATCGGGGGCGGATCCTCGTCCGGGCGTCGGGCACCGAGCCCGTGGTCCGGGTGATGGTGGAGGCCCCTTCCCCCGAGGAGGCGGAGCGCTACGCTGTCAAGTTGGCGGAGGTGGTCTCCGCCACGGTGGGAAAGGAGGGTTGAGGAGGCACACGACGAGTACAGGGCCGATGCGCGCACACGAAACCAATCGGAAGCGCCAGACCTCCCCCGGCGGGAGGTGACGAGGAGGAAGGTGATCGAAGTCTTCGGCGGATGCCTTCCCGGCCGTCCACGGTCGTGACGAGTGGGAGCAAACCCCGGGGGTGACCCCGGGAACAGAGGCCCACCCGATGTGGAGCCGGTCGATACCGGCGCGCGCTCGGCCGCACACGGATCGAACGAGGAGCATCGACATGTGCGGCATCGTTGGCTATGTCGGGTCGCGAAGCGCCTTGGACCTGCTGGTCCCCGGCCTGGAGCGGCTCGAGTACCGAGGGTACGACTCCGCCGGCGTGGCGCTGGCAGAGCCCGACGGGATCAGGATCGTCCGCAAGGCCGGGCGGATCGCCGACCTGGAGCGGGTGCTTCAGGGCGAGCAGGTCCCCGACGCGAACGTGGGGATGGGCCACACCCGATGGGCCACCCACGGCGCGCCCACCACCTCCAACGCCCACCCTCATCGGGACTGTACGGGGCGGGTGGCGGTGGTCCACAACGGCATCATCGAGAACTGGGCGGAGCTGAAGGCGGAGCTGGCCGCCCGGGGTCATGTCTTCGCCTCCGACACCGACACCGAGGTGGTGGCCCACCTCGTCGAAGACCTGGACGACCTGCCCCTGGAGGAGGCGGTGCGACAGGTGATGCGGCGGGCGGAAGGGGCCTTGGCCCTGGTGGTCATCCGGGCGGACGAACCGGACGTGGTCGTCGGGGCCCGCCGCGGCAGTCCCCTCGTCGTCGGGTTCGGCGACGGCGAGAACTTCCTCGCCTCCGACATCCCGGCATTCCTGGCCCACACGCGTCGGATGGCGGTCCTGGAGGACGACCGGGTGGTTCGCCTCGAGGCCGACTCGGCGACCATCACCGACCTCGACGGGAACCCGGTCGCGGTGCGGGAACGCACGGTGGACTGGGACCTGGAGGCTGCCGAGAAGGGCGGCTACCCGACCTTCATGCTGAAGGAGATCCACGAACAACCGCAGGCGATCGCCGACACCCTGAGGGGACGATTCGACGAGGCGGGTCGGGTCCTGCTGCGTGAACTGGAGCTGGACGACGACGTGATCCGGTCGGTGGACAAGGTGTTCGTGGTGGCCTGCGGCACCTCCTACCACGCGGCGATGATGGCCAAGTACGCCATCGAACGGTGGACCCGGCTCCCCACCGAGATCGACATCGCCTCCGAGTTTCGGTACCGGGATCCGGTGCTGGACGACCACACCCTGGTGATCGGGATCAGCCAGTCGGGCGAGACCGCCGACACGCTGGCCGCCATCCGGTACGCGCAGGCCCAGGGCTCGGTGGTGGTGGGCGTCTCCAACGTGGTGGATTCGTCCCTGGCGCGGGAATCGGACGCCGTCCTCTACACCAGGGCAGGACCCGAGATCGGGGTGGCCGCCACCAAGACGTTCACCACCCAGCTCGTCGCCCTGCAGCTCTTCGGACTCCACCTCGCCCGGGCTCGTGGTTCGCTGGACGACGGGGCGATCGAGGTGTTGGCATCGGGGATTCGAGCCCTCCCCGAGCAGGTGGCCCGGGTGTTGGAGCTCGACGAGGAGATCGCCGCTCTGGCCTCTCGTTGGTCGAAGACCCGAGACTTCTTCTTCCTGGGACGTTCGGGGGATTTCCCGGTGGCGATGGAGGGGGCGTTGAAGCTGAAGGAGATCGCCTACGTGCGGGCGGAGGGATACCCGGCAGGGGAGATGAAGCACGGACCGATCGCCCTGATCGAGCCGGGGGTCGTCGTCGTGGGCGTGGCGACCGACAGCCATGTTCGCCAGAAGACCTTCGCCAACATGGAGGAGATGCGGGCCCGGGGCGGGGAGATCTTCATGGTCGTCGAAGAGGGGGACGAGGCGGCCCGGAAGGTCGCCGACCACGCGATCGCCGTCCCCAGGGCCCCGGATCTGGTGTGCACGGTGACGGCGGTGGTGCCGCTGCAGCTTCTCGCCTACCACATCGCCACCGCACGCGGCTTCGACGTGGACAAGCCCCGGAACCTCGCCAAGACCGTCACCGTGGAGTAGCCCCGATCCACCCGATCCGTTTTGGCACCTGGATCGCGCGTCATACGCGATATCTGGGTGCCAAAACGGTGGTGGGGCGGGAGTAGCCTCGGGCCGTGCGCATCATCGGGCTTGGCGTGGACCTGGCAGAGATCGAGCGGGTGGAGCGGCTCCTCGCCGCCTACCCACGGTTCGCGACCCGGTGCTTCACCGACCATGAGCGGGCCTATGCGGAGGGGTTCGCCAGACCGGCCCGACGGTACGCCGCCCGTTTCGCCGGGAAGGAAGCAGTCATGAAGTCCCTCGGTGTGGGGTGGCGGCGGATCCGCTGGACCGACATCGAGATCACGGGCGGAGGTCCTCCCCGGGTGCGGCTGTTCGGGACGGCGCGGGCACGGGCCGACATGCTCGGGGTCGCCGACGTCCTCGTCACCATCACCCACACCGACGAGACGGCGATGGTCATGGCCATCGCCGTGGGCGAGCACCAGAGCTGAGATGCGGTGGGAGGGGCGGCCCGGGGCCGCCCCTCCCCGGACGCCTCCCAGAGCGACGGCCGGTGATGCCGGGTCGAGCGGGGAAGGGCACCGGCCGCGTCGCCCTGCCCGTCGGCCGGAGCGGGAGCGGCTGAAGGGATCGGGCGATACCATCGCCGGATGCGCCCCGTCATCACGCCCGCCGAGGCCGCCCGTCTCGATCGGGAAGCGTCGGCACCCGTCGAAGTGCTCATGGAGCGGGCCGGGTACGGCGTCGCCCGGCACGTCGCCTCCCTGGGGATCGGGTACGGCGACCGGGTGGCGGTCTTGGTGGGACCGGGGAACAACGGAGGGGACGGGTACGTCGCCGCCCGGCACCTGCGGCGGCGAGGAGTGGCGGTCGAAGTCCACCTGCTGGAGATGCCGAAGACGCCGGCCGCGCGCTGGGCGGCCGGTCGGGCCGCTGCCGCCCACGTCCCCGTCCGTCGTCTGGGACGGCCGTCGGGAGAGACCCTCGTCGTCGACGCCGTCTTCGGAGGCGGGTTCCGTCACGGCATCCCACCGGCGCTGATGCCGTGGATCGACGCCGACCTGCCCGTCGTCGCCGTCGACGTCCCCACGGGCCTCGACCCCGAGGACGGCACGGTCCTGGAGAAGGCCTTCACCGCCCTGCTCACCGTCACCTTCGGGGCGTTGCGGACCGGCCATGTCCTCGGGGAAGGACCCGATCGGTGCGGACGGGTGGAGGTGGTGGACATCGGCCTCGGGGAACCGACCCCGGCGATGCGGATGACCGACGCCGAGGACGCTCCCCGGCCGGCCCGGTCCCGGACCGCCCACAAATGGTCGGCGGGGTCGGTGCTGGTGATCGGGGGCGCCCCGGGGATGGTGGGGGCGGCGGTGCTCGCCGCTCGCTCGGCTCTGCGGTTCGGTGCCGGCGCGGTCGGCGTCGCCGGACCGGAGCGGGCAGCGGTGGCGACGATCGCGCCCGAGGTGCTCTCCTACGAGCTCGACGAGGCGGTCGCCGTCGCCGACCGGTTCGACGTCGTCGTGCTGGGGCCCGGTCTCGGCCGTGACCGGATCGACTTCGTCGCCGAGATGGTCCGACGTCGGCCAGGTCCGCTCCTCCTGGACGCCGACGGCCTCTTCGGGTTGGAACGGGACGTCTTGGCGGCTCGGAGCGGGCCGACCATCCTGACCCCCCATGCCGGGGAGTTCCGACGCCTCGCCGGGGTGGGGGCCGACCCCGACACCGCCGTCCGCTTCGCAGCCGACACCGGCACCGTCGTCGTCCTCAAGGGCAACCCGACCTTCGTCACCGCCGGGGGGCCACCGTGGGTGGTGGCCTCCGGGGGTCCGGAGCTGGCGACGATCGGGACCGGAGACGTCCTCGCCGGGATGATCGGGGCGCTCTGGGCACGGGGGCTGGCACCGTTGGCGGCGGCCCGTTCGGGGGCGTACTGGCATGGGAGAGCCGGTGAGGCGCTCGCCGCAGACGGGGTGGTGACGGCCGACCGGTTGGCGACCGAGATCCGCCGGTGGGGTTTCGAGGAGTCGGGCAGATGAGGCCGTCATGGGTGGAGGTGGACCTGGCCGCCCTTGCCCGCAACGTGGAGCGGATCGCCGAGCTTGTCGCGCCGGCGGAGCTGTGTGCGGTGGTGAAAGCCGACGGCTATGGGCACGGTGACGTGCCGGTGGCGGAGACCGCCCTCACCGCCGGGGCCACCTGGTTGGCGGTGGCGCTGGTGGAGGAGGGGATCAGGCTCCGTGAAGCCGGGATCGACGCCCCGATCCTCGTCCTCTCGGAACCGCCCCGGGAGATGGTCGAAGACGTCGTCCGCTGGCGGCTGGTGCCCACGGTGTACCGGTCGTCGTTCCTCGACGTGCTGGCGGCGACCTCGCGCCGGCTCGACGTGCATCTGAAGGTGGACACGGGCATGCACCGGGTGGGTGCCGATCCCGCCGCCGCCCTCGAGCTCGCCGTGCGGATCCATCGGGATCCGCACCTGACCCTCGGGGGCGTGTGGAGTCATCTGGCGGTCGCCGACAGCGATCCCGACTTCACCCGACGTCAGATCGGCCGGTTCGACGAGTTCTGTGAACGGCTCGTCGGCCGAGGGATCGACCTGGGGCGTCGACATCTGGCGAACACACCGGGGGCGCTCCTGTTCCCCGAGGCGCGCCATGAGATGGTCCGGGTCGGGTTGGGGATGTACGGCCTTCATCCCTGCGCCGCCACTCACGACCGGATCCGGCTCGAGCCGGTGATGTCGATCGTCTCCCACGTCGCCTACGTCCGGTCGCTTCCCGCCGGGTCGAGACCGTCGTATGGGCGTCGCCGCCCCCTGGCCGGGGACCATTTCGTGGCCACGGTCCCCATCGGCTACGCCGATGGCGTTCCCCGGGCCTGGAGCGACGAGGGGGTCGTGCTGGTCGGTGGGAGGAGACGGCCGTTCGCCGGGGTCGTCACCATGGACCAGGTGATCGTCGATCTGGGAGAACACAGGGTGGAGGAAGGAGCAGAGGTGGTGTTGTTG
>JALSJV010000257.1 GCA_026989215.1 Acidimicrobiia bacterium
AGGCTGCGGGAGTCGATCGGGGCTCCGTCGGCACGCAACACGAAGGGGAGAGCGGCCGCCACACCGAAGGAGGCGCTCATCCGCTGTCCCGAACGCGTCGGGACCGAGATCAGTCCGGCCACCGCCAACGCCGCCGCCGCCAGCGCCTGTGACCCGAGGTCGATCTCCTGCCGGGAGAGGTCGTGGAGCGTCCAGGCGATCCAGCCGGCGATCACCGGGAAGGCGGCCGACACCACCCACACCCAGGCTGCCACGCTTCCTCGTCGCAGCCTCATTCCCTCGCCCCCTGGTCTGCGAGGGCGCGGTCGTCGTCGGCTTCCTCTTCCTGGATCCGGGCCGGACCGTACCGCTGCCCGATCCGGTCGAGGGCCCGTTCGAGGGCGGCGATGACGTCCTCGTCGAAGAGGGGGCTCGGGTCGGCCCGCATCTCGGCGAAGGCGGCTTCCTGGCCCATCGACATGCGGTACCGACGGCTCGACGTCATGGCGTCGAAGGCGTCGGCCACGCCCAGGACCTGCATCTCGAGCGTCGGCTGGCGGACGTGCCGGTGACCTTTCTGCCCGTAGTCTTCTCGCGGTCCGTGGGGGTGGAAGCCGGAGGCGAGCTGCACCATCGGTCGGAGGAAATCGACTTCGGCGAGGGCGTCTTCGACCCGGTGGGCCTGGACCCGGAGCTGGCGGAACTCTTCACCGTCGAGACGGCCCCGCTTGCCGATCACCTCGGCGGGGACCGCCAGCTTGCCGAGGTCGTGGATGAGGGCCGCCCAGCGGATCCGTTCGAGCTGGGTGCCGGTGAACCCCAGCTCTTCGCCGATGAGCTGGCAGAAGAAGGCGACCCGTTCGGTGTGGCCCCGGGTGTAGAGGTCGCGAGCTTCGAGCGTCTTGACGAACCCCCGCAGCGAGGATTCGTGGGCCTCTCGAAGCTGGGAGTAGGAGCTCAGGGCGAGATGGCCGATGACGTAGACGAGGAGGATGAGAGGAAGGACCTGCTCTTCGACGAGGAGGAGCTGACCGAGGAGGCCTCCGAGGAACCCCATGAGCACGTGGGCCGAGGCGAGACGCCCCATACTGGACCAGGGAAGGATGTTGCGGGCCCCGTACACGACACGGACGGCGGTACGGACGAAGGCGAAGTTGACGGTGGAATAGGCGAAAGCGGCCACGGCTCCGACGGTCGCCACTCCCAGGACGAGCCCAAACGGAACAGGCCCTGGTGCAAGCACTACTCCATTGAGCATCAGGTCGATTAGGAACCCGACCACCGCTCCCGTCACCGCGAGTTGCCCAAAGTTCGCAGCAGGTTGAAAGATGCGACGCCCTCGAATGTCCTCGGGCACGAGGGGGCCAACCGCCCCCATCAGCGCCATCGCCAAGACCGGGTTCCCGTCGGGGAGGAGAGCGAAGTAGACGCCGGCGGTGAGGGCGACCATGTTCCCGGGGCTCTGCAGGAGGCGGTCGTTCACCTCCACCGACCACCATTCAAGGGCAACGTATGCGACGGTGAACAAGAACCAAATGAGGACCGCTCTAGGCGGGCCGAGCGGTCCGAGCAGGCGGGCGACGATGAGCGCCACCAACCCCAACCCGGCGTAGATGGATCCGACCAGGACCTTCGTACGATTGCGCCTGTTCACCATGGGGCCTTCGAGGATCTGAGGGAGGGATCAGGGGGCCCGGCGGCCATTTCAGCCGATTTTCCAGTTTGCTGAGCCCGCGACGATCAACGCCGCGAGGCTTCCGACGGTCGCCAGGATACGGACCAGCTTGGCCTTCACCTGTGAATCACCTCGGTATGGGAGTTACCGGTACGCCGTACCG
>JALSJV010000258.1 GCA_026989215.1 Acidimicrobiia bacterium
GCCGCGCCCACCGAGAACACCGAGTCGGCCCAGTCGGCGACGATCTCCTTGACCTCGTCCGGTCGGGCGTCGGTCGTGAAGTCCAGATCGCCGTGATGACGTCCCAGGAGCGCGTCGCGCACCGAGCCCCCGACCAGGTAGAGGGTGTGTCCAGCGGCGACGAACCGCTCGGCCAACTCCAGGTGGGGGCTTCCGGGCTCGACCAGCCAACGCAGGCGGTCCGGGATCATGCCCCCATCCAAGCACACGCCCGACCTGGGCCGGGCCGTCCGGATCAGGCGTCGATCCCCGCCTCGATCGCTCGGGCCCGGAACTCGTGGGCGTTCCGGACGTGGTTGAGGGCCGCCGCCACCGAGATCCGCCGTTGCTTCACGAGGGCGAGCAGGGAGCCGTCGAAGGTCTGCATGCCGAAGTACTCGCTGTCCTTGATGAGCTCCACGATCTCGTTCCGGGAGGCCCCCTCCATGATTCGCTCCTGGGTCCGATGGGTGCCGGTCAGCACCTCGGTGGCGAGAACCCGGCCGGTGCCGTCGGCGGTCTCCAGCAGACGTTGAGAGATGACCCCCCGCAGCAGCGTCGCCACCTGGTTCCTCGCGGTCTCCTGGGCCTCGGGCGGGAAGAAGCCGATGAGTCGCTCGATCGTGTCGCCCGGGTCGCTGGTCGGCATGGCCGCGATCAGCAGATGTCCCGTCTCCGCCGCCGAGATCGCCGCCTCCGCCGTCTCCCGGTCGGCGATCTCGCTGACCATGATCACATCGGCGTCCTGGCGGGTGGCCCTGCGCACCCCTTCGGAGGCACTCGCCACGTCGACGCCGACCTCCCGTTGGGTCACCACCGCCACCTTGTCGGGGAAGAGGGCCTCGATCGGATCCTCGATGGTGATGATGGAGACGGGCCGCGACGCGTTGATGTGCTCGATGATCGAGGCGATCGTCGTCGACCGACCCGACCCGGAGGGACCCGTGACGAGCAGCAGCCCCTTCGACTCGCCCGCCAGTTTCGCCACCACCGGGGGCAGCCCCAGCCGTTCGAGGGGCGGCACCCCCGCCACGACGCGCCGGAGAACGAGGCTGACCGAGCCCCGCTGTCGATACACGCTCACCCTGAATCGCCCGATGTCGGGCCGTCCGTAGGCGAAGTCGGCCTCCCCCCGCTCCTTGAAGGTCTGGGCCGCCTTCTGGGTGAAGATGCTCTGGGCGTAGGCCTCGGTGTCCGAAGGGGTCAGCGCAGCCAGGTCCTGCATCCGCATCAGCTCCCCGTCGATGCGGATGGCCGGCGGAGATCCCACCTTGAGGTGGATGTCCGAGGCGGTGGCTTCGACGGCCCGGCGGAGAAGTTCGTCGATCGTGGTCTGCATGGGTCTCACCCGCTCCCTGTCCGGTGACGAGACTCCTATCGGCGCGTGGCGACCGGTCCTTGAACCCGGCCTCATCCGACGGGGATCCAGGTCCCCTCCGCTACTCGGCGGCGAACCGCGGTGAGCTGACGGACCGCACCCGAGGCGACGGCCACGTCCGTGTTCCAACATCCCCCGGCCCGCACCGGCTGGTACGTGACCCGGTACCCGGCGGGCGCCCGTCGTTGCTCCTCGATCTCGCCCCGAGGATCCGACCAGGCGACGACGACGGACGGCGCGTCGCAGGCCGCGAACACCTCGGACCACTGCACGGGATCGACCAGGCGGCTTCCCCCTCCCGCCAGGTCCCGGACCACCACCGACTCCCCCGACTCCGTGTCGATGATCACCCCTCTCCACCACCCCACCCGCTCACCCGCCTCGATCCGCAGCCGATACCCGGTCTCCGGCCGCCAGGGGAAATCCCGCGTGTTGGGATCGTCCGGCGTCGACGGAAGCACCGACCCGGTCCCCTCCAAGATCGTTCCATCTGCTGCGTATCCACCCCAGTTGACGGCCCCCGAGCCGGGGTGGCGGGGATTCCACTGCAGGCCGAGGTGGGCACCGCCCAGGGAGCCTTCGGGCCCGGCGAATCCCACCTGCAGAGCCCAGAAGTACAGGTCGGGTACCTGGGGCGCCACCTCCACGGTGAGGGTCACCTCGACGGCGTCGAAGGGCCCCGGGTCGTCCCACCACAGGTGGAACGAGGACGCCCCGTTGGGGCTGGGCGGCCTCCCCTTCACCCGGCGGCGGATCATCCCCAGAACCGGGCGACCTGGCGGGCCGCGGTCTCCAGGCTCTCCCACGACGCGGCGGGGGACGGACCCCGGGCCGGGGGGAGCGGCTCCCACTCGCCTGCGAAGCCCCGCAACGTCTCGGCCACCGAGGCGGTGATCGCGGGGAGGTGGTAGCCGCCTTCGAGGAAGGTGACGATCCGGTGGGGCGGCACGAGCTCGGCGAGGCGGGACGCCATGTACCCGTAATCCGCCGACACGAGCCTGATCTCCGCCAGCGGATCGAGCTCGTGAGCGTCGTATCCGGCCGAGACCAACAGCCAGTCCGGACCGAAGGCCTCGACGGCCGGGACCACGACCCGGTCCATCGCCGCCCGATAGACGTCCCCGGCCGTCCCGGCGGCGACCGGAACGTTGACCACCGTCCCCTCCGCTCCTGGACCTCCCACCTCCTCCGCCAGGCCCGTACCCGGATAGAAGGGGGACTGGTGGAGGCTCACGTAGAGCACGTCGGCGACGTCGGCGAAGGTCTCCTGGGTCCCGTTGCCGTGATGGACGTCCCAGTCGACGATCGCCACCCGCTCCCCGCCCTCCACCAGCGCCGCCGCCGTCACGGCGATGTTGTTGAACAGACAGAAGCCCATCGCCCGCGCCCGCAACGCATGATGCCCCGGTGGGCGGACGGCGAGGAACGCGGTGCCGTCACGAGAGGCACGGAGGGCCTCGACGGCAGCGGGGCCGGCACCGGCGGCCCGCAGCGCAGCCTCCCACGATGCCGGGCAGGCGACGGTGTCGGGGTCGAGATGCCCTCCCCCCGCCCGGCAGAACGCGTCGATGGCGTCGACGTAGTCGGCGGCGTGGACCGCCTCGAGGAGGTCGCGGTCCACGGGTGGTGGCTCGTGAGCCTCCACCACGAACCCCGCCGAGTAGACACCCCGTTCGGCAGCCTCCAGACGAGCGGGGCGCTCGGGATGCCACGAACCCGTGTCGTGTCGGCGGAAGACCTCATGGGTCAGGTAGACGACGCGCACGGTCCATACTTTGGCACCATGAGGAAGCGATGCAGCCCACGATGAGCGCGAACGGAGTGCGAGGAGGCGCCTGGCCCGGGCAGGTCGTGCTCCGTCGCCGCTGGGCGAAGGCCCACGCCCGGCCGTGGAACGACGAGCTTCCCGCCGCCGGACTTCGGATCGAACGGGGTGGGGCCGAGTTCGCCGAGGCCTGCTTCGAGTGGTTGACGGAACGGGGCTGTGAGGAGGTGCTGTCGGTCCCGGTCCATCCCGGCTCCTCCCGACTCTGGACGGCGAGCGGGTTCAGCCCCCGCGTCGAGCTGCACCTCCTCGCCCGTTCCCTCGCCGATCCGATCCCCGCCCCGCACCATGCGATCCGAGCAGGCGGCGGCCACGGAGACTGGACGGCGGTCACCGCCATCGACAACCGTTCCTTCGACCGGTTCTGGAGGGTGGGACGCCTCGGCCTGGCCGACGCAGCCGCCGCCACCCCCCGGTCTCGGCTGCTGGTCGCTGACGTCGCCGGCGAGCCCATCGGGTTCGTCATCGCCGGCATCTCCCTCGACACCGGCTATCTCCAGCGGATGGCGGTGGATCCCGCCGTGCAGGGCCGGGGCATCGGCCGCTCCCTCGTCCGGGCCGCCCTCCGGTGGGCTCGGCGACGGGGCGCACGTACCATGCTCCTCAACACCCAGCTCGACAACCGCGCCGCGACCGCCCTGTACCGATCCGAAGGTTTCGAGATCCTTCCCGAGCGCCTCACCATCTACGGGCGCCGAGCGGAGACCACCCCATGATCCGACTCGTCACCGACTCTTCCAGCGACCTCCCGCCGGAGGCCGTCTCCCGTCACAGCATCGAGGTCGTACCGCTCACCGTCCGGTTCGGGGACGTCGAGTTCGTCGACCGGGTCGAGCTCGACGCAGGCCGATTCTGGAGTGAACTGGCGGCGGCCGAGCGCCTCCCCGAGACCGCCGCTCCCAGCGTCGGAGCGTTCCTCGACGCCTACGATCGCCTCGCCGCCGAGGGTGCCACCGGGATCGTGGCCATCTGCCTCAGCTCCGTGCTGAGCTCCACCTATCAGTCGGCGGTGATCGCCGCCGAACAGTGGGGTGTGCCGGTCCCGGTGAAGGTCGTCGACTCTCGGGCGGTCACGATGGCGCTCGGACTCCAGGTCCTCGAAGCCGCCGAGGCGGCGGCCGCGGGGGCAGGCATCGACGAGGTGGCGAACGCGGCCCTCGCCGCCACGTCCCGCACCAACATCTTCGCCGCTCTCGACACCCTGGAGTACCTCCACCGGGGAGGTCGCATCGGCGGTGCCCAGGCCCTCCTCGGCAGCCTCCTCGACGTGAAACCCCTCATCACCTTCGCCGACGGAGCCGTCGCCGCCGCCGGCCGGGTTCGGACGCGCCGCAAGGCGATCGGCGCGATCTGCGCTCGGGTGAGCGAGCTCGCCCCTCGACTCCGTACCCTCGCCGTCCTTCACGGCTCGGCCACCGACGTCGACTCCTTCGTCGCCGCGGTCCGGACCGCGGCAGGAGGCCTCGAACCCCTCGTGGCGCAGCTCGGTCCGGTCGTGGGGACGCACACCGGGCCGGGGGCCCTCGGCGTCGCCTACCTCCTCGACTGATGCCACCCCCGATCCCCGACCGTTTCCGGCTCGAGATCCGTCTCGGACGGGACGAGGACATCGAACAATGGCTCGCCACCGACGTCTCCCTCGACCGCCCGGTGCTCGTCCGGGTGATCGGACCCGACGCCCCGGCGACCCGACATCGGGAGTTTCTCGGTTCGGTTCGGGCCGCCGCCACCATCAACCACACCCATCTGGCAGCGATCTTCGCCGCCGCCGAGACCGACGCCGGTGCCTATGCCGTCTCCGAATGGAGCGGCGGTGTGACCCTGGCCGACCGGATCGCCGCCGGCGAACCCATGGATCCGGTCGAGTTCCTTCCCAACGCCACCGGCCTCGCCGAAGCCCTCGCCGCCCTCCACGAGGCGGGCATCGTTCACGGTTCCATCGACCCCTCTGCCGTCCAATACGCCCTCGCCCATCCTGCGAAGCTGGCGGGGTTCGGTCGGCGACGGCGGACGACGACCGCCACCGACGACGTCGTCGCCCTCGCCTGCACCCTGGAGCAGGCGGTCACGGGAGGCGCCGTCGGCGGTCCCGGACCGTCCCAGGTCGTCGACGGCCTCCCTCCGCAGGTCGACGAGATCCTCGCCCGGGCCCGAGCCGGTGCCAGCACCGCTCGCCGTCTCGCCGACGATCTGGCCACGGTGCCCAGCCCCCGCCCTCCCGAGACGCCTCCCACCGGCCGGTCCTTCCGGGTGCTGGTCGCCGCCGGAGTCCTGGTGTTCCTCGCCGTGGCGTTGGTGGGGATCGGACGGCTGGTCGCCGCCGGGTCGGGCGCTCCGATCCTCTTCCCGCCCAGCCCGGGGACGACGGCACCGATCGCCCTCCCCTCCACGACGACGACCATCCCGCTCCCGGCACCGGTACCGTCCGAGCCCTTCCCCGCCGACGACCCGACGAGCTTCGACCCCTTCGGCGGCGGTGACGAGAACGATCACCGCCTCGGCAATCTCGTCGACGGGGACCCGACCACCGTGTGGCGCACGGAGCGGTACCGAGACCCACTGCCGCTCCTGAAGCCCGGAGTCGGGGTGACGGTGCGCGCGTCCCGGACTCCCTCGGAGTTCGAGGCGGTCGGGATCACCCCGGGGGTCTCCTACGTCCTCGCCTGGTCCGCGTCGTCACCCACGGACCCCGACCAATGGGAGGTGATCGCCTCCGGCCGGACGCTGGGCGGTGTGCTCAGCATCCAGGTCCCGCCCCGGACGGGTGGGCGGTGGTTGCTGTGGTTCACCGACCTCCCCCGTCTCGGCCCAGACGACCACTCCGCCGAGATCGGCGAGTTACGCTTCCGGGCATGAGCGACCAGGACCGGGCGCTCGTCGCCCGGGCCGCCGAGGGGGACCACGAAGCGTTCACCGAGCTGATGCGTCGCACGGAGGACATGGTGTTCGCCGTGTGTCTGCGCATGCTGGGCGATCGGGAAGCCGCCCTGGATGCCACCCAGGACGTGTACCTCACCTTCTTCCGGAAGGCACACACCTTCCGGGGAGGGTCGGCCTTCACCACCTGGCTCTACCGGGTCGCCGTCAACACCTGCTACGACCATCTCCGCCGGAACGCGCGTCGTCGAACCAATCCCCTCCCCGAGCATGCCGATCCCCCCGACCGGGCGGCCGAAGACGCCCTCGGCGCCGTCGAGCTCCGTCCCGACCTCCAGCACGCCCTGCAGGGCCTCCCCGAGGAGTTCCTCGCCCCGGTCGTCCTCGTCGACATCCAGGGAATGTCCCTTCCCGACGCCGCCGAAGTCCTCGACGTGCCCGTCGGTACGGTGAAGTCGCGCCTGTTCCGAGCCAGGCGGCGGCTGGCGGAGGCGATCGGGAACCGTTCCGGCCCCTCCGACCATCCAATGGGTGGACACCATGCATGAGCACGACCTCGACCTCATCGCCGCCTACGCCGACGGCAGCCTGACCGGAGACACCTCCGAGGTCGTCCGTCTGATCTCCTCCTGCGAGGTCTGTCGTGCCGAATTCGAAGGCCAGCGGCGGGTCATCGAGCTGCTGGCGGCCGCCCGACCCCCCGAGCTCGATCCCGAGGAGCGTCGAGCAATCCGAGATCGGGTGTGGGCGAGGCTCCAGGCCGAGCTTCGAACGGTCCCCACCGTCCCTGCCGCTCGGCGCCGTGTCCCCTGGTGGCTGCGGCTGGCACCGGTGGCGGCCGGGATCCTGGTGGTGGTGGTGGGGGTGGGGGTCCTCCTCCAGTCCGGCGGCGGGGAGTCCACCGGCGTCGCCGACCTCGCGGCCGAGACGACGCCCACGGCCGCCCCCGCCGCGACCGTGACCACCGGCGCCGCCGAGCTCGCCACCCCCCTGGAGGAGCCCTTCGGGGAGATGGCCGACGGCGATGCCATCCCCGAGGCGGGGATGGCCCGGGCAGCATTGGTGTTCTCCGCCGACCTCGGCGAGACGACCCTCGAGGAGATCGAACGGACCCTCGACCAACGCTCCGAGGCCCTGATGGCCCCCGAGGCGCCCGACGACGGCCGGCCGATCCCGTCGTGCACAGACTTCGTCGAAGGCGAGATCCTCGACGCCGTGACCGGCATCGTCGACGGCACCCCGGTGGAGGCCTACCTGGTCGACGACGGAGCCGGCCCCGAGATCGTGGTGTTGGCCCTTCCCGACTGCGTCCCCTTCGACGGCTGACGCCACCCCTCCGGCAGACCGGGCATCGCCGACGGTCTAACCTCGGCGCCCATGGACGACTGGCCCGCCAAATTCGCCGATCTCCTCGAAGCGGTCGCCACCCGCATCCGGGCGATGACGGTCGACCGGGTCGCGCGCGTCATCACGATCGCTTCCCTGGCCCTCCCCCTCTTGGTGCTCCTCGCCCTCGCCGTGGTGTTCTTCTTCATGACGCTCCACGGGGCCCTCTCCATCCCCCTCGGCAGCTCCGGCGGGTTCGGGGTGATCGGGGGACTATTCGCGGTGGCCGGGGCGTTCGTGTGGACGAGACGAATTCGATCATCCGAGGACGACACATGAGTGACATCGAGAAGGTCATCATCATCGGGAGCGGCCCGGCGGGATACACCGCCGCCCTGTACGCGGCCCGAGCAGACATGAGCCCCCTCGTCTTCGAGGGCAGCCAGGCGGGCGGCCAGCTCATGATCACCACCGACGTGGAGAACTACCCCGGCTTCCCCGACGGGATCATGGGGCCCGAGCTGATGGACCGGTTCCGCAAGCAGGCGGAGCGGTTCGGCGCCCGGCTGATCCCGACGGACGTGACCGAGGTCGACTTCTCGTCCCGTCCCTTCGTCGTGCGAGCCGGGTCGGACGAGTATCGAGCCCAGACGGTGATCGTCGCCACCGGAGCCTCGGCGAAGTGGCTGGGCGTCCCCGGAGAGCAGCGTCTGACCGGACGTGGAGTCTCTGCCTGCGCGACCTGTGACGGGTTCTTCTTCCGCGACAAGGAGCTGATCGTCGTCGGCGGAGGCGACTCGGCGATGGAGGAGGCCCTCTTCTTGACCAAGTTCGCCTCGAAGGTGACGATCGTGCACCGCCGGGACGAGTTCCGGGCGTCGGCGATCATGGCGAAGCGGGCCTTGGAACACCCGAAGATCGACGTCATCTGGAACGCGATCGTCACCGAGATCCTCGGAGAGGACGAGGTCACCGGGGTTCGCCTCCAGGACACCGTCACCGGCGAGACCCGGGAGATGTCGGTGGACGGTGTCTTCGTGGCCATCGGTCACAAACCCAACACGGAGATCTTCGAAGGCCAACTCGAACTGGACGACAAGGGGTACGTGGTCCTGCGGGGCCCCGGCACCCAGACGTCCGTCGACGGGGTCTTCGCCGCCGGAGACGTGGCCGATCCCGTCTACCGGCAGGCCGTGACCGCAGCCGGCACCGGCTGCGCCGCCGCCATCGACGCCAACCACGCATTGGACTGAATCAAGGAGACACCATGGCTGCCAACACCGTCACCGTCAGCGACGCCAACTTCGCGGACACCGTCTCGGGTGACCGGCCGGTTCTCGTCGACTTCTGGGCCGAGTGGTGTGGCCCCTGCCGCATGGTCGAGCCGGTCCTCGAGGAGATCGCCGCCGAGTACGCGGACAAGATCACGATCGCCAAGCTCAACGTCGACGAGAACCCGCAGACGGCGGCGAACTACGACGTCATGAGCATTCCCACCTTGATCCTCTTCAAGGACGGCAAGGAACAGAAGCGGATCATCGGGGCCCGTCCGAAGCATCAGCTGCTCTCCGAGCTCTCCGAGTACCTCTCCTGACGACGAGATGTGAGACGATGGAGCCGTGCGGCTCTATCGCCTGAACGATTCCGGCGAGCCGGTGCGGGACATCCAGGATCGGCTCGCCGCTCTGGGCTTCCCCTGTGACCCCGATCCTCGGGGCGAGTTCGGTGACGCCACGCGCGCCGCGGTGGTCGCCTTCCAGCGGTCGCGCGGGCTGGCACCCGATGGGATCGTCGGCCCCGACACCTGGCGTGCCCTCTACGAGGCGGGGTACCGCCTCGGGGATCGGCTGTTGTTCCTCCGTCGGCCCATGCTGCGAGGTGAGGACGTCTCCGAGCTGCAGAGTCGCCTCAACACCCTGGGTTTCGACGCTGGGAAGGTCGACGGGATCTTCGGGCCCGACACCGAGCGGGCCGTCGTCGAGTTTCAGCACAACCGCGGGCTGGCCGAGGACGGCGTCGCCGGTCCCGAGGTGATCACCGAGCTTCGCCTCGTGGCTCGGGGCCCGATCCGGACCGGGAGGGACGCCCTTCGCGAGCGGGAGTGGATGCGCTCGCTCCCTCGCTCGCCGGTCGGAACCCGGGTCTTTTTCGACCCGGCCGGACGGACACCGGAGGAGGCACGTCGGGCGTGGGAGGCCGCCGCCGCCGCCCGGATCGAGCTGCAGGAACGCGGAGGCCTACCAATTATTTCCAGAAGCGTGGACATGGTGACCACCGAACGCGTGCGGGCACGGCGGGCGAACCGGGTCGGCGCCGATCTCATCGTCTCGTTTCAGCTCGCCGAGCCATCGGCGGCCGCCGCCGTGTTCTTCTTCGAGACCGAGCGGTCTCGCTCCGAGGCGGGGGCACTGCTCGCCGAGGCGATCGGAGAACATCTCGGACTCTCCGCGGAGGGACGCGCCACGGCGATGCTGAAGGAGAGCCGGGCCCCGGCCGTGGTCGTCGCCCACCCGGACCTCGGAGAAGACGTGGGGCGGCGGGTCGTCGAGGCCCTGGATCGTTTCTTCCGAACCCTTCCCCAGATGCTCGCCGCGGCGGCTCAGGAGAAGAATCGGCGGTAGAGCCGTTCCAGCTCGTCCAGGGAGGCGAAGGAGATCTCGAGTCGCCCCTTGTTGTTTCGATAGGCGATCTTCACCCGTGTCCCGAGCTGGTCGGTGAGCCGTTGCTCGAGCTCCACGATCTCGACGGGTCTGACCTCTCGAACCCTCGCCTTCCGGGGCGACGCCTCCTTGCGGGCCCGGGCGGCGTCTTCCACCTGGCGTACGCTCCACCCTTCTTCGGCGGCCCGTCGGGCGATGTGCTCCGCGTAGGCCCGGTCGTCGATCCCCAGCAGGGCCCGGGCGTGACCTGCGGTGATCTCTCCCCGTTCGAGCATCCCCTGAATGGAGGCGGGGAGGGCAAGAAGGCGGAGGGTGTTGGTGATGGCAGGTCGGGACTTCCCCACCCGTGCCCCGAGCTCCTCATGGGACATACCAAAATCTTCCAGAAGTTGCCGGTAGGCTGCTGCTTCTTCCAGGGGCGTGAGGTCCTCGCGTTGGATGTTCTCCACCAGGGCCTGGGTGAGGGCATCTTCGGCGTCGGCCTCCCGGATCATGGCGGGGATCGTGCTGAGGCCCGCCCGCCGCGCGGCTCTCCACCGCCGTTCCCCCGCGATGATCACGTAACGGCCGTCCTGTTTCGGGCGCACCGAGATGGGCTGGAGTACCCCCACCTCCGCGATCGACTCCGCCAGGGCCGCCAGGGACTCGTCGTCGAACATCCGCCGGGGCTGGTCCGGATTCGGTTCGATGTCGTCGAGGGGGATCTCGGCGAAGGGACCCTCCGTCCCGCCGGCGGGGATCAGCGCCTCGAGCCCTCGCCCTAGGCCACTCCTTCGGGTGCCGCTCATGGGATCCTCCTAGTCCATTCCGTGGCGCCGGCGGAACTCACGACCGAGCTCGCGGTAGGCGATCGCCCCCCGGCTCATGGGATCGAAGGCCTCGATCGGCTCCCCGAAGGAGGGTGCCTCCGAGAGGCGCACCGACCTGGGGATGACGGTGCGATAGGCGACGTCGCCGAAATGACGACGGACCTGATCCGCCACCTCCTTGGAGAGCCGAGTCCGTCCGTCGTACATGGTGAGCACCACCCCACCCACCTCGACGTCCGGGTTGAGGTTGGAGCGTACGAGCTCGATGTTCTGGAGGAGCTGGCTCAGACCCTCGAGGGCGTAGTACTCGCATTGGATGGGGATCATGACTTCGTCGGCCGCCGTGAGGGCGTTCACCGTCAGCAGGCCGAGGGACGGAGGACAATCGACGAAGACGACGCTGAAGTCGCCGGCGACGTCGGCGAGGGCGTTCCGCAGGCGTGATTCGCGCGAAAAGACCGAGACCAGCTCGATCTCCGCCCCGGCGAGGTCGATGGTGGCCGGGACCACGAAGAGGTCCCGCACGCTGGTCGGTTCGATGGCGTCTTCCATCGCCACCTCTTTCAAGAGGACGTCGTAGATCGAGTGGGTGATGGTCGATCGGTCGACGCCCAGACCCGAGGTGGCGTTCCCCTGGGGATCCAGATCGACGAGGAGGACCCGCTCGCCCTGGAAGGCCAGGGCCGCGGCGAGGTTGATGGCGGTCGTGGACTTGCCCACGCCGCCCTTCTGGTTGGCGAGGGCGACGACGAGGTGCTGGGAATCGGTCACGGTCGCGCCATCATAAGAAGCCAGGCGGGTTGGTCAAGGACCTCGGCCGGGATCGGGACGACGCGGTATCCCACAACCCTGGGTTCGCTCCGGTGTGATCCCCCGACGACCCCGACCCCTCCAGGGGCCACCAGCCGTCGAAGCACGGGCAACAACGCCGCCGGCGGCATCACGCCCCGAGCGACCACGGCCTCGGCGGGACGACGCCGTCGGCAAAGATCCTCTTCGATCACCTCGATGTTCTCCAATCCCAGGACCCGACACGCCCGACGGGCGAGGCGCGCCCGCCTCCCAGACCGTTCGACCAGGACGACCTGCGTGGTCGGATGGGTGATGGCGAGGGGGATCCCCGGGAGGCCGACTCCAGAGCCGAGATCGACGATCGTGTCCGGCGGCCGAGTCCCCCGCCAACCGACGGCGAAGGTGAGGGAGTCGGCGACGTGGCGGCGCTCGACCGCAGGCCCCTCCCCGGGCCCGAGACCTCCCGCCGGAATGGCCTCCTCACGGAGCCATGCCGCGTAGGTCGTGAGGATGACCTCCGCCTGCTCCGCCAGCTCGATCCCGGCGAAGGCGGCGGCTCTCGTGAGGGCGTGCTCGACCATCCCTCGCAGCGTACCCCATGAAGGACGGGGCCGGATCACCGGCCCCGTCGTCGACACCCTCGACCCCTGGTCGAGGTTTCACGTGAATCAAGTCATCCCTCGTCCTCG
>JALSJV010000259.1 GCA_026989215.1 Acidimicrobiia bacterium
TCGCGTTGGAGTGGGCTCGGGAGATCACCGCCAAGTCCCCGATGGCTCAGCGCATGCTGAAGTACGCCTTCAACCTGGTGGACGACGGGCTGGTGGGACAGCAGCTCTTCGCGGGCGAGGCCACCCGTCTCGGCTACATGACCGAGGAGGCCAAGGAGGGTCGGGACGCCTTCTTGGAGAAACGCCCCCCCGACTTCTCCCGTTTCCCCTGGTACTACTGAGGCGATGACCCCCTTCTCCCCTGCTCGGGCATGGTGGATCGCCGCCCGGCCCCACACCCTCCCCGCCGCGGTCGCTCCGGTGCTGGTCGGCACCGGCCTGGCCGCCGGGGACGGGGTGTTCCGGCTCGGACCGTTCCTCGCCGCGCTGGTGGGGGCGGTGGCGATCCAGGTGGCGGCGAACTTCGCCAACGACGCCTCCGACGCCGCCCGCGGTGCCGACCCGGCGGAGCGGGTCGGCCCTCCCCGGATGGTCTCCCTGGGGGTGATCTCCGCCCGTCGTATGTGGCTCGGCGTCGCCGCCGCCGTCGGGGTGGCGACCCTCGCCGGGGTCTACCTGATCGCCGCCGCGGGACCGTGGATCCTCGCCATCGGGGTGGCGTCCATCATCGCGATGTTGACCTATGTCGGCGGGCCGGTGCCCTACGGATATCGGGGGTGGGGCGAGGTCTTCGTGTTCGTGTTCTTCGGGCTCGCCGCCACCGTCGGTTCCCGGTTCGTCCACGACCGCACCGCCCCGGCCGACGCCTGGGTGTTGGCCGTCCCCATGGGGATGCTGGCGGCGGCGATCCTCGTCGCCAACAACCTGCGGGATCTCGACACGGACGCCGCCGCCGACAAACGCACCCTGGCGGTGATCCTCGGCCGGTCCCGCACTCGCCGTCTCTACGCCACGCTCCTGTGGGGTGCGTTCGGGGTGATCGGGGTGGCGTCGGTGCTCGGCTGGATCCCCGCCCCCACCGCCTTCGCCGTCCTCCTCACCCCCTGGGCTGCGCCGCTGGTCCGTACGGTGTCACGCACCGACGACCCCCACCGGCTCATCGGGGTGTTGAAGGGGACCGCCCGCCTGCAGCTCCTCGTCGGGCTCGTCCTGGCGGCAGGGGCAGCGATCTGACCCACCCCGAGGGCGACCCCCCACGAACCCAGGGTTCCGAGGGGTGATCCTCACCCCTGGTGACCCTGGGTACCGGGGGATGCCCGACGTTCGGGGTCGAGGGCCCGTAGGCCTAGGACGAACCAGAGGGACGGCACCGCGAACAGAACACCCGTCTCACCCGCATCCCACCCGACTGCCGCCGACACCATCCCCACGCCGAGAGCGGCGGCGGCCAAATACCAGACGGCGGCGTCGAACCGTTCCCCGACCCGCCACGCCGCCGTCCCGAACACGGCCGAACCGATCACCATCGCGGCGGTGCCGAACCATCCGACCCACCCTCGCGACGCCTCCGGGCCGGGTGGGGGCCACACCGCGGCGATGATCGCCGCCAGACCCGCCACGTGGGCCGCCTTGCCCACGATCCCGGCCTGCCGGTAGAGCAGGAGGGGAAACAGGGCGAACGCCACCGCGGCGAGGACGACCGGGAAGATCACGATCCCCTCGGCGAACACGGCCGACACGAATGCGGCGCCGAAGAGGATGAACCCCGCACATCCGACGGCCCCGACGACCCAGGTGGGCTCTCTCACCCCGTCAGGATGCCACGGATCCGACGAGCGTGGTGGCCGACCGACCCCCTCAGAACAGCCCGACGACGTCGCCGTCTC
>JALSJV010000260.1 GCA_026989215.1 Acidimicrobiia bacterium
CCATCGCGATTCGGCGCTCGACCATCTGCCCGGGGTCACCGCCCTCGCCGAGGGCCTGGTCGAGCTCGACGAGGTGGGGGCGGTGGGGTCCCTCAGGTTGTCGTCCCGAGCTGCGAAGCCGATCCTGTTCCCCGAAGGGGACACCCTGGTGGGTGGGTGGCAGAACCGGACCCTGGACGTCACCGTGCTCGTCGGAGCCCGGGAGGTCGTGGAGATCCCCGTGGCGTGTGTGGAGGCGGGCCGATGGGGGAAGGGCCGTCGGTTCTCGCACGGGCGGATCTTCGTCCCACGGAAGGTGCGACGGGCGAAGGTGGCGTCGATGTCGGCTCGGGTCGCTGCCGGGGTCGGACGTCGTTCGGACCAGCGTGCCGTGTGGAACCGGGTGGAGGACGAGCTCCGGGACGTGGCGGCCCACGCCCCCACCGCCGCCATCCACGACGCCGTCGGCACGGTGACCGGCCGGTTGGCCGAGCTGCGTGACCGAGGACCGCTCCCCGGCCAGCACGGGGTGGTGGTGACGTTGGGGAGACGGGTCGTCGCCGTGGAGCTGTTCGCCCGGCCCCAGACCCTCGCCGCCTACTGGCCGTCGATGATCGACGCCTACGCCTTCGACGTCGAGTCCCGGGCGGAGGGGAGGGCGTCGGCTGCGGACGCCCTCGAGTTCCTCGGCGTCCTCGCCGGGTCGGCCCGCACCGAGCGGCCCGGGGTGGGGCTCGGTACCGAGCTGCACATCACCGGTCGCCGGATCGTCGCCCACGGGTTGCGAGTCGACGACGTCCTCGTCCATCTGTCCGCGTTCGACATCAGAGAGGAGACACCATGACCGAACCGACCGACCGCCAGACGACGTGGGTGCTGCGTCGGCTCGGCACCGATTCTCGGGGCCGGGTGGGGTTCATCATCAACCCCGACGCCGATCCCGCAGAGCTCGTCGCCGCCCTGCGCGAAGCGGTCGACGAGCTGCGGGCCCACCGGACGACCGACGGCGAGGGAGCCGAGGAGGACGAGGAGCCGGCCGCGTCCCGGCGCTCGGAACGGTCGCCTTCCCCGGACGCCGACGCGACGATCGTCCACTCCGAGGTGGAGGGGACGTAGCATCCCTGCTCACCAGCCGCCCTGACGAGGTGCCCGATGTCTTGGACCACCGCCGATCTCTGCGACGCCCACCCCGAGGTGCAGGTCGCCGAGCCGGTGTTCCTCGATTTCGGTGGACGTGACCGGTTCTGCGGCTCCGTGGCCACGGTGGCGGTGTTCGAGGACAACGTCCTGGTCCGCCAGGCCCTGTCGGAGCCGGGCGAAGGGCGGGTGCTGGTGGTGGACGGCGGCGGGTCCCTCGCCGTCGCCCTCGTCGGCGACCGTCTCGCCGCCATGGGCGCGGCGAACGGTTGGGCGGGGGTGGTGGTGAACGGCTGTGTCCGAGATGTCGCCGTCACCCGGACCGTGGATCTGGGTCTGCGGGCCCGGGCGGCCTGTCCCCGGCGGAGCGCCAAGACGGGGACGGGTACGCGGGGGACGTTGGTGGTCTTCGCCGGGGTGACCTTCCGTCCCGGCGACTGGCTCTACGCCGACCTCGACGGCATCGTCCTCGCCCCGCTCCCCCTCCACTGATCACCCTCCAGGGGCCCCGAGCCCAGGGCTCCGGACCACCGTCACGGTGGTCTGGAGCCCACGGTGTGTCACGAGCCGTGGGCCGGCGACCACCGCCGGGGTGGCCCCGAGCCCTGGTC
>JALSJV010000261.1 GCA_026989215.1 Acidimicrobiia bacterium
GGGAACGGGGTGTGGTTCCCCGATGAGCGGCCGTTCCGTGCCCTCCGGCCCACCCTCCCCGGCTGGTTCGCCCGGATCCGGGAGCTCTTCGAAGCCCTCGGCTCCCACAACCTCCTCACCACCCCCACTGCGGAGGAGTTGGCGAACCCGGAGCTTCGACCGCTGATCGACCGGTATCTCCGCGGTGCCGACCTCGACGCCGAGGAGCGGGCTCGGATCTATCGGGCGGCCTGGGATTTCGTGGGGTCGGCGCTCGCCTCCCGAAACTTCCTCTACGAGCGCTACTACCTGGCCTCACCGGTCCGGACCTACCCCTTGGCGCATATCGCGGCGCAGAAGGAACGGGACTGGTCCGAGGTGGTGGCCGACGTGCTGGAGCGGGGACTGGCCGCTCCCCGGAGCGAACCGAGAAAGGAGACGGCAGATGGGTGACATCGCGGCGGCGGCCTTCGTGGCCCACATTCCAACCCTCCTGATTCCCGAGGAGATCCGCCGCCAGTGGGGCGACGGCGAGGACACGACCCTGGCAGAGGGCCTGGGTCGAGTCCGGGAGCGTCTCGACGCCGTCGGGGGGATCGACACCCTCGTGATCATCGACACCCACTGGTTCACGACGACCGAGCACGTCTTCGCAGGTGCCGAGCACTTCGAGGGGGTGTACACCTCCGAGGAGATGCCGCGGGCGATCAGCGACAAGCCCTACGACTATCCGGGGGCTCCCGAGCTGGCGAAGGTGCTCCACGAGACGGCGAAGGAGGCGGGCGTTCGGACGACCAACGCCACGAGTCCGGCGCTCCCCGTCCATTACCCGACGCTGATCTTGCTGGACTACCTCCATCGGGGCGAAGGGGTGCTCTCGATCGGCATCTGTCAGACCGCCCTGGCCGAGGACTTCCTCGAGTTCGGCAGGGTCCTGGGCGAGGCGATCCGTCGGAGCGGTGCCCGAGCGGCGATCCTTGCCGCGGGCGGCATGAGCCATCGCTTCTATCCCCTGGGCGAGATCCTCGATCACCTCTCCTACGACCCCTTCCACATCATCACGCCGGAGGCGAGGGGGATGGACGAGAAGATCATCGGCCTCTGGGAGCGAGGCGACCACGCCACGGTGATCGACATGTACCCCCAATACCGGAAGCATTCCCCGGAGGGGTTCTTCGGCCACTACCTCATCATGGCCGGGGCGTTGGGCGGTCGAGCATGGACGGCGCGGGGCGTCAAGCTCTCCGACTACGAGAACTCGGTGGGGACGGGACAGGTGCACGTCTGGTTCGAGCTGGGAGACTCGTGAGCGAGCCACCACGCCTCGACCTCGGCCGGTACTCGACCGTCCTCCTCGACCTCGACGGGACCGTCTACGTCGACTGGAAGCCCCTGCCGGGGGCGGTCGAGTTCGTCGCCGCCTGTGAGGAGGCGGGCGCGCAGGTCGGGTTCCTCACCAACCTGTCGCTGTGGCCGAAGGGCCACTGCCTCGATGCCCTGGAGGACATGGGGATCAAGGTGAGCCCCTCCCGGGTCCTCTCGGCGGTGGACACCCTGTGCCACACGGTCGGCCGGACCTTGGAGGGGCGGAACGTGGCGTGCCTGACGGCCGACCATGTGGCCCGACGTCTGGAGTTGGCGGGCTTTCGGACCTTCGGTCTCATCGGCGGTCCCGATGGGGCGGTGGACGACATCGACGGGGTGGTGGTCGCCCAATGCGAGTACCTCGACGAGGCCGGGATCTCCCGGGCGGCGGCGCTGGCCGGGGCGGGTGTGCCGGTGTTCACGACGAGCACCCGCGGCAAGATGCCGACCCGTCGGGACGACATCCTCTCCGCCGGGGAGATCCTCGCAGCCATCCGGGCCCGGGTGGAGTTCGAGCCGATCGACTGTGGGAAACCGTCCCAGATCTTCGCCGACGCCGCCGGGTCGCTCCTGGATCTGACCGAACCGGTGCTCGTCGTGGGTGATGCCCTCGACAGCGACATCGCCCTGGCCAACAACAACGGCTGGGACGGACTGCTCATCGACTCTCCCTTCGGGGAGGAGCCGCCGCCGGTCGCCTGGCCCGTTCCCACCTTCCGTGCCCCGTCCCTGGCGGCGGCCCTGGAGGGGGATCTCCGGGCGCCCGTTCCCTCCTCGACCACTCGCTGAGCCGAGAGCCGGCCGGGTGGGGGCCCCGGCCCTTCTAGAGTGTGAGCGATGTCGCCAGAGCCCGCCGACCAGGGGTCCGTGGACCCGATCGCCTTCGAGAAGGCGGCCCGAGCCCGGCTGTCACGGGTCTCCGAGGACGTCGATCTGGAGGTCATGTCGATGGTCTTCGACATGATCCGAGTCGTGAACCGGTTCCTCCACGACTTCGACCAGCATGTCTACCGACCGATGGGGCTGAGTTGGGCCGGATTCCGGGTGTTGTTCTGTCTGTGGGTGCAGCCGGGGTCGTCGTCGGCTCGGCTGGCGGTGCTCTCGGGGGTGTCCCGTGCCACCGTCTCCAGCGTGCTCAACACCCTGGAGCGGGACGGGCTCGTCAGTCGCCACCGCCGCTCCCAGGACCGTCGGGTCGTCACCGTCACCCTCACCGGTGCCGGGGAGCGGATGGTGCGGGAGGCGTTCCTGCGCCAGCATGCCCGGGAGCGGGAGTGGCTCTCGAAATTGTCGGGCGACCAGATCCTGGAGACCATCGAGGTCCTCCGGGATCTGCTCTCCCGCCCGGCTCCCCAGGATCCCCACTCCTCGCTCCGACACGACGACGTGTCGTAGCTCGTTCTGCTCATCCCCTCCGATCGCCCTGTGACCTGGCGGTCTTCGGAGTGATCGACTCCGGCTCACGACATTGAATCGTAGAAAATCCCGCGTTTCGGTCGCTGACCTCTCCGACTTCGCGTAACATGCCGGCCCTACTCCCCACCCCGGGTGGGTTGGGGCGAGGAAACGGAGGAGACGGAGATGAAGAAGACACGAATCGCGTTGGTCGCTGCCATCGCCATGGTGGTGGCGGCCTGCGGTGGCGGAGGCGAACCCGCTGCCGGTGGTGGGTCGGAGACGACGGCACCTCCGGCGACGACCGCTCCGCCCGCCGACTCGGGGACGGCGACGCCCCCGGCCGACGATCAGCCCGAGGGCGGTACCCTCACGATCGGCCTCTACCAGGAGCCGGACAACCTGAACCCGTTCCTGGCGGTGCAGACGGCCAGCCGGCTGGTCCGCGAGCTGACCATCGAAGGTCTGCTCGATGCCGACCCCGACGGCAACTTCATCCCCCAGCTCGCCGCCGAGGTCCCGACGGTGGAGAACGGCGGTATCTCCGCCGACGGTCTCACGATCACCTACAAACTGCGTGACGACGTGACCTGGTCCGATGGGCACCCCTTCACGTCGGCCGACGTGAAGTTCACGTGGCAGGCGGTGATGGATCCGGGCAACGCCGTGAACAGTCAGTCGGGTTACGACCAGATCGAGTCGATCGAGACCCCCGACGACTACACGGTGGTGGTGAAGTTCAGCGAGCTGTACGCCCCCGCCCTGTCGCTCTTCAGCATCCCCGACGGGATCCTGCCCGCCCACGTGCTGGAGGGTCAGCCCATGGCGGACGCCGAGTACAACCGCGCTCCGGAAGGGACCGGTCCCTTCGTGCTGACCGAGTGGCGGTCGGGTGACTCGATCGTCCTCGATCGCAACCCGAACTACCGCGAGGCGGGCAAGCCGATCCTCGACCGCATCGTCTTCAAGATCATCCCGAGCCGCGAGGTGGGGATCGCCCAGATCCGCTCGGGCGAGATCGACGTGCTCTGGGACCTCATCGAGAGCCAGATCCCCGAGTTCCAGGCCCTCGAGGGTGTGGACCTGCAGGTGGTGCCCTCGTCGAACGTCGAGTATCTGGGTCTCAACCTGAGCGCCGACTTCGATCCCGACAACCCGCATCCGATCCTGAGTGACGCTCGGGTCCGTCAGGCGCTGGCGATGGCGATCAACCGTCAGCCCATCGTCGACGAGCTCCTCTTCGGGATGACCGAGGTGGCGACGTCGCCGATCGGGCTCGGCTGGGCCGCTCCCGAGGGTCTGAGCCTCCCGCCGTACGACCCGGAAGGCGCCGCCGCCCTCCTGGAGGAGGCCGGATGGGTGGACTCCGACGGTGACGGCATCCGGGAGAAGGACGGGATGCCGCTGAGCCTCGAGATCACCACCCCGGCCGGCAGCCAGCTCCGGGAGCTCACCGAGCAGATCCTGCAGGAGCAGTTCCGGGCCGTCGGCATCGACCTGGTGATCAACAACGTCCCGGCGGCGACCCTGTTCGGGAACTGGCAGGAGAACGGCAAGCTCAAGCGGGGCGATTTCGACATCGTCATGGACACGTGGGGCCCCGACCTCGACCCGGACGCCTTCCTGTCCACGCTGTTCACCTCGGACCAGATCCCGACCGAGGAGAACGGTGGTGAAGGCTGGAACTTCTTCCGGTTGGTCGACCCCGAGCTGGACGCGGCGATCGCCGAAGGTCGGAGCACCCTCGACCTGAACGTCAGGAAGGCGGCGTACCGCACGGCCGTCGAGCGGATCCTCGACGCCGGGGTGTACATCCCCCTGTACAAGCGGGCACGGATCAACGCGTACCTCTCGCGGGTCCAGGGCGAGATGGCCAACCCTTGGGACGAGTTCACCTGGAACGCCAAGGACTGGTCGCTGAGCGGCTAGCCCTGACCGATTGACCGACGGGGAGGCACGGCATGCACCGGTTCATCGCACGACGGCTGGTGCAGGCCGTGCCTCTCCTGTTGGGGATCTCGATCCTCGCCTTCCTCCTGCTCCAGGCCATCCCAGGGGGCCCGAGCGCGGCGTACCGGGGGATGGCCAACGTCTCGGCCGAGGACCTGGCCCGGATCGAGCGGGAGCTGGGGCTGGACCGGCCCCTGCCGGTGCAGTACGTCTCATGGCTGGTGCGGTTCGTCCAGGGAGACTGGGGGATCTCCTTCGTCGCCCGACGGCCGGTTCTGGATCTGGTCATGGAGCGGCTCCCCGCCACCCTGATGCTCATGGCCGCCGGGCTGGGGGTGTCGCTGCTCCTCGCCGTTCCCCTGGGGATCATGGCGGCGGTGAAGCGGAACTCGTGGATCGACCACACGCTGACCTTGGGGAGCTTCGTCGGCCTCTCCATCCCCGTGTTCTGGCTCGGGCTGATGCTGATCGTCGTGTTCACCGTGTGGCTGGGATGGTTGCCGGGAGGAGGGATCGGCCCGCCGGGGGAGGACCCCGACCTGGTCACCAGGCTTCGGTACCTGCTCATGCCCACCGTCGCCCTCTCGGCCGTGTCGATCGGGTTCTTCACCCGGTATCTGAGGGCTTCGATGATCGAGGAGATGAACACCGATCACATGATGTTCGCGAAGGCGCGTGGCATCCCGGCTCGTCGCCGCTACCTTCGCCACGCGCTGAAGAACGCCTCGATCCCCTTCGTGACCGTCGTCGCCATCCACATTCCCGAGTATCTGGTCGGTGCCCTCGTGGTGGAGACGATCTTCTCCTGGCCGGGTACGGGACGGCTGTTCTGGGAGTCGGCGGTACGGTTCGACTATCCGGTGATGATGGGCATCCTGGTGCTCGTGTCGGTCCTCGTCGTGCTCTCCAATCTGCTCGCCGACGTGTTGTACGCCCAGCTCGATCCGAGGGTTCGTTATGGCTGACGTCGCTACCGAGGAAGTCCGAGACCAGCGGTTCTCCGGGTGGAGGGCGTTCGCCAGGAACCGCCTCGCCGTGGTCGGGGCGGTGGTGCTGCTGGTGATCGTGCTGGCCTCGGTGTTCGGGCCTGCCCTCACTCCCTATGACACCACCACCCAGGACATCCCGTCTCGTCTGCAGCCACCGTCTCTCGCCCACCCGATGGGCACCGACGAGCTCGGGCGTGACACCCTCACCCGGGTGCTGGCCGGAGGGCGATTGTCGCTGAGTGTGGGGGTGCTCGCCACCTTGCTGGCGCTCTCGATCGGGATCACCGTCGGAGCTTTGGCCGGGTACTACGGCGGCTGGATCGACACCGCCCTGATGCGCCTCGTCGATCTGGCGCTGTCCCTTCCCGACCTGTTCCTCCTGATCCTCGCCAGCGCGCTGTTGGGGCCCAGCTTCACGACGATGGTGATCATCATCGGGCTGGTTCGCTGGATGAACGTCGCTCGTCTGGTTCGGGGGGCGTTCCTCAGTCTGAGAGAGCGGGAGTTCGTGGCGGCGGCCCGGGCCGTGGGAGCCGGGTCGCGGCGGATCATCCTCCGTCATCTGCTCCCCAACTCCCTCAGCCCGATCATCGTCGCCGGGACGCTGGGGGTGGCGTCGGCCATCATCGCCGAGTCGACCCTCAGCTTCCTCGGGTTGGGCCTGCAGCCGCCGACGTCGTCGTGGGGCAGCATGCTCCGCAACACCCAGGCGCTCATCTTCAGCTCTCCCTGGGCGCCGGTCTTCCCGGGTCTGATGATCTTCCTGACGGTGGTGTCGATCAACTTCGTCGGTGACGGTCTTCGAGAGGTTTTCGATCCCCACGGGGCGACGCTGTCCCGATCTGCCTTCCATCGACGTCTGCGTCGGCTCCTCGAATCCGCCGAGCAGCGCCGGTCCGTCGATCAGGCGAAGAAGACGGAGTCACCGACCTCCTGAGGGTGATGGCAGGCGACGCGGTGGCCTGGTTCCAGCTCCCGGAGGGTGGGTACCTCGGAGGCGCAGAGCTGTTCGGCGTCGGGAACCGGGCATCGGGTACGGAACCGGCAGCCGGAGGGGGGGTTCGACGGTGAGGGCAGATCGCCTTCCAGGATGATCCGGGTCCGGACCCGCTCGGTCTCGGGGTCGGGTACGGGGGCGGCGGAGAGGAGCGCCTGGGTGTACGGATGGCGGGGCCGGGTGAACACCGTGTCGCGGGGTCCCTGCTCGACGATGCGGCCGAGGTACATGACGGCGACGTCGTCGCTGACATGGTGGACGACCGAGAGGTCGTGGGCGATGAAGAGATAGGTGAGGCCGAGGCGCTCTTGGAGGTCCGAGAGGAGGTTGAGGATCTGGGCTTGGACGGAGACATCGAGTGCCGAGACCGGCTCGTCGAGGACCACCAGCGACGGGTCGAGGGCGAGGGCACGGGCGATTCCGACTCGCTGCTGTTGGCCTCCCGAGAGTTGGGCGGGTCGCCGGGCGGCGTGGCGGGGAGTGAGGCCGACCAGCTCGAGGAGCTCCCGCACCCGTTCGGACCGTGAGCTGCGGTTCCCGATCCGGTGGACGACGAGGGGCTCGGCGACGATCTGCTCGACGGTCATTCTCGGGTTGAGGGAGGCGAAGGGGTCTTGGAAGACGATCTGTGCCTGCCGTCGGAACGTACGGAGGTCGCTTCCGTTGGCCGTTCTGACGTCGACGACTTCGTCGTCGGGGCTCGCCCGGAACAGGATGGATCCGGCATCGGGGGCCACCAGGCCGAGCACACATCGGGCGGTGGTGGACTTGCCGCAACCGGACTCCCCCACGAGGCTCATCGTGGTTCCCCGGCGGACGTCGAAGTCGATTCCCGAAACCGCTTCGACCCAGCCGACGGTCCGGCGGACGAACGAGCCCTCTTTCACCGGGAATCGTTTGACGAGGCCTCGGACCGAGAGGGCGATGTCGGGGTCGAGTGAGGGCTCAGCCGTCGGGGATTGGAGGGTGGTCATCGTGCATCCTCCAGGGTGGGGGCGAGGTCCTTGGCGAAGTGGCAGGAGACCAGTCGCTCGCCGCCCAGGGAGAGCGGCTCGGGTTCCAGCTCCCGACACAGGTCGACCGCGTAGTCGCAACGGGGGTGGAATCGACATCCCCGGGGCGGATGGAGGAGGGACGGGGGTGCCCCGGGGATCGAGCGGAGACGCCGATCGCCTCCGGCCCCGAGGTGACTGACGGAGTCCAGCAGGCCCCTCGTGTAGGGGTGGCCGGGTTGCCGGTAGAGGTCGTCGACGGGGCTGCGCTCGACGAGCTTGCCCGCGTACATGACCTGCACCGTCTCACAGAAACCGGCGACCACTCCGAGGTCGTGGGCGATGAGCATCACCGCCGCGCCTCGCTCGTCGGCCAGGCCCAGCATCAGGTCCATCACCTGGGCCTGGGTGGTGACGTCGAGGGCGGTGGTCGGCTCGTCGGCGATGATGAGGGAGGGGCTGCACATCAGGGCCATGGCGATCACCACTCGCTGGCGCATCCCTCCGGAGAACTGGTGCGGGTAGTCGTCGAGGCGTCGACTCGGGTTGGGGATGTGGACGTCCGCCAAGGCCTGGGCCGCGACCTCCCGGGCTTGCCGACGGGTGAGGTCGCGATGGGTGCGGAGGGTCTCGACCATCTGGTCCCCGATCGTGAAGACCGGGTCGAGGGCCGTCATCGGGTCCTGGAAGATGATGGCGATGTCCCGACCCCGGATCTGGGAGAGCTCCTCTTCGTCCATCGCCAGCAGGTCACGGCCGTTGAACCAGGCTTCGCCGCCGATCACCGCACCGGGAGGCTCGATGAGGCCCATGATGGACTTGGCGGTCGCCGACTTGCCGGAGCCGGACTCGCCGACGACGCCGAGCCGCTCACCGGGGCGGAGGTCGAAGCTGACGTCGTCGACGGCGCGTACCAGCCCGGCGTCGGTCATGAACACCGTGCGAAGGTGGCGGACGTCGAGGAGGGGCTGTTCCATTCGGCCGCAGGATCATACGACGTTCCGTAGTAGCTTGCGGCGAGATGTCGTGTGGTGCGTCGCCTTTCTCCGATTTCACCGTGTCGCCCCCTCCGGAGCTCGAGGTGCCTGGCGGGTCGGAGCCGATCCGTGTGCTGCCAGAGCCTCCGTCCCTCCCCGAAGTGGAGAGACCGGTCTCCGAGCCTCTGGTGCGGGCCGCCGATTCGGGGATCGCGGTCGTGCCCGTCTACCACGAGGCGTGTCTCCCCGGGGCCGTGGAGGAGGTGTGGCTCCGATCGGAGGTGGTGGCCCGTCTCGCCGGTGTGACGGCCTCCCTCCCCCGCCCCTTCGGCCTCGTCGTCTTCGACGGCTGGCGGCCGCTCACGCTGCAGCGGTGGCTCCACGCCGACGCGGTGGCGCGGGTGGGGACGGCGGTCGGCTTCGTGAGCGAGGCCGCCTCCGATCCTCGGCGTCCACCGCCCCACCTGACGGGCGGCGCCGTCGACCTCACGTTGTCGGTGGAAGGTGAGGCGTTGGCGTTGGGGACGTGCTTCGACGCCTTCGTGCCGGAGGCCGCCCCGGATGCCTTCGAGGGGCGTCCGGGGGCCGTGCGGGCGCTTCGGAGGCTGCTTCACGAAGCGATGACCGCGGCCGGGTTCGTCCCGCTCGCCACCGAATGGTGGCATTTCGAGTACGGGACCCCTCGGTGGGCCGCACTTCGGGGAGGGGATCCGTTGTACGGTCCCGCTTCGCCTCCCTGACGCCGTGTGGGATCTCCAGCGCGGCGGCGATGAGGGGGATCAAGGGGTCACGGGGACCGCCACCCCGGTGCCGGGCGATCCGATCACCACGATCTCGGGATGGACGGCGATGTTGGTGACGAAGGGCCAGGCCAGCCCGTCGTTGGTCTGCCGCCACGTTCGGCCGCCGTCGGTGGTCACCTCGAGCCCGCGGGACTCCGGGTCGTATCCTCCCTGCTCCAGGGCGGAGGAGGACGCCAGGTAGACGGTGTTCGGGTCGTCGGGGTCGACGGCCACGTCTCGGTAGAAGCGCCCGGGGCGGACGAGTTCGAACCCGTGGCCGTCGCCCCGGTAGATGCCGCCCTCCTCGCCGAGGACCGTCACCCACACGGTGCCGCCGCCGTCGACGGCGACGGAGGAGACGCCACGCCAGTCGTACTCCCAGGGGGGTCCTCCCACCGCTCCGCCGAAGTCGCCTTCGACCTCTGCCCAGCCATCGGGTCCGCGCTGCCACAGTCCGGCCTCTCCGCCGGCGTAGAGGGTTCCGTTGGGGCCGAAGGCCGTGATGCGGCAGCCCCCGCAGGCGAAGTCGAGGGTCCAGGTCTCTCCATCGTCGGTGCTCACGTAGACGTCCCCTCCTGCCGTCACCGCGAGGGTGCGCCGTTCGGTGGGGCTCGACGGGTCGATGGCGAGGCCGAGGAGGTCGGGTCCCGGCGGGATGCCGGAGGTGTCGGTCCAGGAAGCGGCGTGGTCTTCGGATCGGAGCATCACCGCGTCGGAGGCCCAGTCGGGGGCGTGGGCCGCCCAGACGGTGCCGGGACGTTCGGGGTCGGCGACGATGGTTCCGGTGAACCCGCCGGATCCCTCCCAGTCGCCGCTGTACTCGGTCGTGTTGCAGTTCGTCCACGAGTCGCCCCCGTCGACGCTGACGAAACATCCCAGATCCCAGTAGCCGGCGTAGACGACCTCGGGGTCGGCGCCGATGGCGATGTCGGCGACGACCACGTTGTCGATCCCGCGGGAGCGCCAACGGTCGGGAGCGACTTCGTCGGTGAAGGCCGGTTCGAAGTTCCGACCGCCGTCGACGGTGAGGTATGCGAACTGGGCGTTGACGAGGGCTGCGCGTTCTCCGTCGGTGGGGTCGAATCCGAGGCTGGGGACGGGTCCTCCGAACCCGTCGGTGAAGGCCCAGTGCACCTTCGACCAGCCGGATCCCCAGTCCTCGACGCTGCCCACCCGGGCCCAGGTGGCTCCGGCGTCGGTGGATTCCCACGTTCCCTGTTCGTCGTCCCAGGGGAACTGCCGACGAGGGTCGAGGAGCCGGATCGTCCCCGGCCGGTCCGCCGGTGCCCAGATGACGCCTCCGTGGTCGGTGATGGGCACGAAGGCTCCTTCGTCGGATCTCCAGAGTCGCCCGGCTTGGTCGCCGCCGTCGGTGGTCGCCCACAGCGTGTCGGGGTTGTGGCGGTCGAAGATCGCGTCGGTGACGTTCTCCAGGTCGAGGCGCTGCGCCTGGGTTCCTTCCACGACGTAGACCTCGGCGGGACTCTGGACGAACCGGCCGCCACCGGTGAGGACGAGGGCGCGGTCCGAGGCGTCGACGTCGATCTTCACGACGTACCGGCCGTCGGGGAGAGGGATCTCGGTCCAGGTGGCTCCTCGGTCTCGGCTGTGGAGGAGGGTGGCGTCGGCCTGGTCGTAGGCCGATGTCAGGCCGACCCAGAGGGATGGGCCTCGGGCTGCGACCGCCGAGACGAAACCGGTGGGTGCGAGCCGGGTGAAGGTGGCGGCGGCGTCTTCGGAGCGGTAGAGGCCGCCGTCGGTGCCCACGTAGACGACCGAAGGGTCGTCGGGGTCGATGGCCACGGCGGCGGCGTGGGTGTCGGTGATCCCGGCGAAGGAACCGCGGGTGGTCCAGGTGACCCCTCCGTCGCGGCTGGCGGCGATGCCCGCGAGGTCGGTGGCGACGACGATGAGCTCCCCGTGGAGGGCGACTGCCGAGAAGGCGCCGCCGCCTCCCGGATTGGTGGGGTGCCAGCGGTGCTGCCGGTCGGGGTTCGGCTCGGGGCCCGGCGGCGTCGCCGCGGCGGCCGATGGCGCAGGGGTGGTCGGTGGGTCCGGCGGTGATGCCGTCGCTCCCTCCGGCGTCGCCGCTGGTGCGTCGGCGGCCGGGATCGATGGCGCCTCGGACGACGGCGTCGGGGTGCACGCCGCCATGGTGATGGCGAGCACGGCGAGCAGCGTTGCCTTGGTCATCCGGGAATGTTGCCACCGCGGTTCGACGAGGAGCACAGAGTCGGGTCTCGGAGCGGCCGATCAGGGTGGGGGATGGGTCCGGTAGATGCGCCCGAGGGGGCTGGTCCAGGTGATGGTGTGGTCGGCGTGACGTCGGTATCTCCACCCGCGGTGCCGGAGCCGGTGGTGGTGGCGACAGAGGGGGACGAGGTTGTGTTCACAGGTGCTGCCGCCGTCGGCCCAGGGGTGGGTGTGGTCGAGGTCGCAGGCCCGGGCGGGCATGCGGCAGCCGGGGAAGACGCAGCGGGGCCAGCGGGACCGGATGTGGCGGGCGGTGGCAGCATCGGGTCGGCGGCGGGTGGTGCCACACCAGACGGG
>JALSJV010000262.1 GCA_026989215.1 Acidimicrobiia bacterium
GATGATGTCCCAGTCGTGGGTGGCGACGAGCATGGCCCGGTCCACGTCGACGGCGGCGAGGGCGCAGGCGTGCAGATAGGGCTCGGGGGCCGGCTTGAAGCGGGAGACGGCATCCACCGAGAACGAGCGTTCGAAGAACCCTGCGAGCCCGGCGTTGCGGAGCTGGTCGGCGACCGCCTCCGATGAGCCGTTGGTCAAGGTGACGAGGCGGTACCCCGCCCCCCGTAGTCGCTCCAACGCCTCCGGAACGTCGGGATGGGCCGGCAGCGAGCGCATCCCCTCGACGATCTCCGCCACCCGGTCGGGAGACACGTCGATCCCCCGCTTGAGGGCGAGCACCATGAGCGCCTCGGCTCCGATCTGGCCGAAGGGCCGGTAGTTGCCGACGTGGTTGGCGACCAGGGATCCGTGCAGCATCCGGGCGAACCACTCCCCCATCGGGTCCGACGAGCCGAACACCTCGACGAACCCGGGCCGAAGCGCCCTGAGGTCGAGCAGCGTCTCGTTGACGTCGAAGATCAACAGCTCCGGCCTCATCGTTCCACCGGCCCTTGGAGGCGCTCCACCGCTTCGACGAAGAAGCCGGGGACCGGGGTCTTCTCGAACTTCTCGGCGTCGACGACGACCTGCACCTCCCGTCCTTCCACGACGGTCCTCCCCGATTCGAGCTCCCAGGTTCGGAGTTCGAAGACGACCGACGTGGTGCCGATCCGAACCACCCGAGCGCCGGTGAGGAGCGTCTCACCGATCCGCGCCGACGAACGGAAATCGATCTCGACCCTCGCCAACACCATCTCGTAGCCCCGCCTCGTGAATTCGTCCCAGGGGATCCCGAGGGCGTCGAAGTAGTCGGTGATCGTGTCGTCGAAATAGGTGAGGTAGTTCCCGTTGAACACGATGCCCTGTGCGTCGCTGTCGGAGAACCTCACCTTCCTCCGATAGGTGACCGGGAAATCCATGGGGGAACGCTACCGGGTCCGAGGGGGCGGCGTCGGTCACCGGGGATGTGGCGTCAGATCCCGAGGGCGGAGCGGAGCCGGGCGACCGACGTCCCGTAGGCCGGCTCGAACCAGTATCCCCCGTGAACCCGGGTGTTCGGGTCGTCGAGCGGGGGAAGGTCCACCTCGGGATGGACGGGGCCTCCGATCGGGTCGTCACGCCGGTACAGGTTCACCCAGCCCGGACCGCGCGGTCCGGCCAGGGCCAGGCGGAGCTCGTCGAACAGGGCGTCGTCGAAGTGGGCCGGGAAGAGGCGGCGGTAGAGCGAACCGAGGGGACTGCCGAAGGTGAGGAGCGCCACCCTGTCGTTCGGAACCCCGTAGGCGCCGAGCGCCGCCACGGCCACCACCGAGCCCTGGGAGTGGCAGGCGAGGAGCAGCCGATCCGAACCGTCGACGGACGATGCGACGACCCGGGCGAGATCGGGGACCGCCACCGGCCCATACGCCGGCGGGGCAAAGGGATGGAACCAGCGGGGAAAGAAGGAGCCGACGTCCCAGATGATGGCGAGGGTCCGCCGCTCCCGTCGGCTCCGGAGGGCGCCGACGAGCCGGGTCACCACCACGCCCAGAGGGAGCAGCAGAGTCACCGCGATCGCCCAGTCGGTGAAGCTCCCGAATCCGAGGCGGACGCCGAACAGGGAGAGCGCGGGCGGATCGGCCACCACCAGCCATCCGACGACGGCGGCGGCTCCGACGAAGAGCGAGATCCGCGATCG
>JALSJV010000263.1 GCA_026989215.1 Acidimicrobiia bacterium
GATCAAGATCAGGGTCACCGCCAAGGCCTCCGACGAGGCGGCGGCGAACGCCCTGATCGGCCCCGTGGAGGCCGAGATTCGCCGCCGCTTGGGCTCGGCCGTTTTCGGGGTCGACGAGGACACGATCGAGCGGGTGCTGTTGGCGCTGCTGGCCGAGAAGGGATGGACGTTGGCGACGGCGGAGTCGGCGACGGGGGGGCTGGTGGCGGCGAGGGTGACCTCGGTGCCGGGTTCGTCGAAGGTCTTCCGAGGGGGGGTGGTCGCCTACGCCGTCGACGTCAAGGAGCACCTCCTGGAAGTCCCGGAGGAGGCGTTGGCGGAGGGTGTGGTCTCCGAGGCGGTGGCGGAGGCGATGGCGGCGGGAGCGCGGCGGATCCTCGAGACCGACGTCGCGGTCTCGGTCACCGGGTCGGCCGGGCCCGAGGCCCTGGAGCGCCCCCCCGGCACGATGGTGGTGGGGGTCTCCACGCCCGAGGCGACCCGCGCCCGGACCCTTCGCCTCCCCGGTGATCGGGAGCGGGTCCGCATCTACACGGCGACCGCCGCCCTCCACCTCACCCGGCTGGCGGTGACGGGGGTGTGGTGGGGACGGTGATCCGCCTCTTCGTCGCCGTCACTCCTTCCGCCCACGCCCGGGAGCTGCTGGCAGCCCAGCTCGACGCTCTGGGCGGTGGAGATGCCCTCCCCGGTCGGGTGGTGCCGCCCGAGAACTGGCACGTCACCCTGCGGTTCCTCGGACCCTCCGAAGACGTCGCTCGGGAACGGATCTCCGCCGGGCTCGATCAGGCAGATCTGGGAGCGGCGTTCTGGGCGACGATCCGGGGGCTGGGGGCCTTCCCGCGGGCACGGCGGGCGACGGTGCTGTGGGCCGGGATCACCCACGGTGCCGACCGGCTGGGGGCGTTGGCGGAGGTGGTCGAGGAGGTGGCCCAGGCCGCCGGGTACGAGCCGGAAGACCGGCCCTTCGTTCCCCATCTCACGTTGAGTCGGATCCGCCCGGCGCAGGACGTCTCGTCGCTGGTGGAGGGGGCCGAGGTCGGTCCGATCCGCTTCCAGGTGGGGGAGGTGCTGCTTTACGAGAGCCGTCTCGGCCACGGTGGCGCCCGCTACGAGGTGCTGGAGCGGTTCTCCCTCCGCTGATCCTTGGCGGCGAACGCCTGTTCGATTAGGGTGCGAGTCACATCCCTGTGATTTGTCGGTGGCACGGCGTACATTGGGTCGGAACCGAGGAACCCAACACCGAGGAACCCAAGACCGAGGAAGGAGTCGAGGTGGAACGCGACAAGGCCCTGGAGATGGCGGTCTCCCAGATCCAACGTCAGTTCGGGCAGGGCGCCATCATGAAGATGGGTGACCGGGCGAGCCAGTCGGTGGAGGTGATCTCGACCGGTGCCCTCTCCCTCGACCTCGCCCTCGGCATCGGCGGGGTTCCCCGTGGACGCGTGGTGGAGATCTACGGTCCCGAGTCGTCGGGGAAGACCACCCTGGCGCTCCACATCGTCGCCGAGGCGCAGCGGAATGGGGGGATCGCGGCCTTCATCGACGCCGAGCATGCACTCGACCCGGTGTACGCCAAGGCGCTCGGTGTCGACGTCGACGAGCTGTTGATCTCCCAGCCGGACACCGGGGAGCAGGCGTTGGAGATCGCCGACATGCTGGTTCGCTCCGGTGCCCTCGACGTGCTGGTGATCGACTCGGTGGCGGCTCTGGTCCCCAGGGCCGAGATCGAGGGAGAGATGGGGGACAGCCATGTCGGGCTCCAGGCCCGTCTCATGTCCCAGGCGCTTCGCAAGCTCACCGGCAATCTGAACCGCTCTCGGACCACCGCCATCTTCATCAACCAGCTCCGCGAGAAGATCGGGGTGATGTTCGGGTCACCCGAGACCACCCCCGGCGGTCGGGCGCTCAAGTTCTACGCCAGCGTGCGGCTCGATATCCGCAGGATCGAGGCGATCAAGGACGGAGGCGAGAACACGGGGAACCGCTGCCGGGTGAAGGTGGTGAAGAACAAGATGGCTCCGCCCTTCCGCCAGGCCGAGTTCGACATCATGTTCGGCGAGGGGATCTCCCGTGAGGGGAGCCTCCTGGACGTGGCCGTGGAGTACGGCGTGGTGAGGAAGAGCGGTGCCTGGTACACCTTCGACGACGATCAGCTCGGACAGGGCCGTGAGAACGCCAAGCGTTTCCTCCGGGAGAACCCGGAGGTGGCGATGCAGCTCCAGGCGAAGGTGTACGAGCTCGTCGGGCTCGCCGCCGACGACGAGCCGGCCGAATCGGCCGCCGAAGACTGACCGTGAGGTCCGAGACATCGGCGTCGTGTGGGGTAGCATTGGTGTCTCACCACACACACGACGAACAACGACCGAACCGAAACACGGAATGAACGGGAGATGACCGCCACACCATCGACGGGCTGAGCTGGTTGTGATCGGTTGATCCTGCGGGGATCGTGTGTGTGCCGAGCCCGGTACGGGCTCGGCACGCCCGTTTCGGATCGGTCGGGAACGAGGACGAGATGGACGCAGGAACGGCAGCGATCGTCATCGGCGTGGCGGCGCTGGTCGCCGGCGTTGCGGTCGGATTCGCGGTGGCGCTGGTGTTGGGTCGGAACAGACGCAACGCCGGGGTGGCCGGGGCCGAGGAGGCGGTGGCGGCGGCCCGCCTCGAGGCCCAGCGGATCCTCACCCGCGCCGAAGAGGAGGCCCGCGCCAAGGCCGAGGCCTTTCGGGAGCGAGAAGAAGCAGCGCTCGAGCACCGGAGGCTCGAGCTGGAGACCATCGAGGCCCGTCTCATCCAGCGGGAGGAGACCCTCGAGCAACGTGCCGCCAACCTCGCCCAGCGTGAACAGATGCTGCTGGAGCGGGAACAGTCCACCTCGGAGCTCCGCCAGGAAGCAGAGCGGATGCGGGAAGAGGCGCGGGAAGAGCTGGAGCGGGTGGCGGCCGTCGACGCCCGGGCGGCCAAGGAGCAGCTCCTGGCGAAGGTCGAGCACGAGGCCCGACGCGACGCGATGCTGATCGTCCGGGACCTGGAGATCAAGGCCCGGGAGGAGGCGGAGCGGCGGGCCCGCCGGATCCTGGCGACGGCGATCCAGCGTCTCGCCGCCGAGGTGGTGACCGAATCGACGGTCTCGGTCGTGGAGCTGCCCTCCGACGACATGAAGGGGCGCATCATCGGTCGGGAGGGCCGCAACATCCGAGCCCTGGAGGCGGTGACCGGCGTGAACCTGATCGTGGACGACACCCCCGAGGCGGTCTCGGTGTCCTCCTTCGACCCGGTGCGCCGTGAGATCGCCCGGATCACGGTCGAGCGTCTGGTGGCGGATGGGAGGATCCACCCGTCGTCCATCGAGGAGGCCTACGAGAAGGCTCGTGCCGAGGTGGAGCAGAGCGTCCGGGATGCGGGGGAGTGGGCGCTCCTCGAGGTGGGTCTGAGCCGGATGCATCCGGAGCTGGCGGTGCTGCTGGGTCGTCTGAAGTATCGGACGTCGTACGGACAGAACGTGCTGAAGCACCTCGTCGAGTCGGCCCACATCGCCTCCATGCTGGCCAGCGAGCTCGGCATCGACCCCATGCCGGTGAAGCGGGCTGCGCTCCTCCACGACATCGGCAAGGCAGTCACCCACGAGGTGGAGGGTTCCCACGCTCTGATCGGTGCGGAGATCGCCCGGCGTTTCGAAGAGGACCCTGCGGTGGTGCACGGGATCGAGGCCCACCACAACGAGGTGGAGCCCCGGACGGTGCTCGCCGTGCTGGTGCAGGCGGCCGACGCCGTCTCGGCGGCGCGCCCGGGCGCCCGCCGGGAGGCGCTCGAGTCCTATGTGCGCCGCCTGGAACGCCTCGAGAACCTGGTACGGGAGTTCGACGGCGTGGACCGGGTGTTCGCCATGCAGGCCGGACGGGAGGTACGGGTCGTGGTGGATCCCGGCCAGGTCGACGACCTCCGGGCGACGGATCTGGCCCGACGGATCTCCCGAAAATTGGAAGAGGACCTGCAGTATCCTGGGCAGATCCAGGTCACCGTCATCCGCGAGTTCAGGGCCACCGACTACGCCCGATGACCACGGTTCTGCTTCCCGATCCGGCTCCACGCGAGCGCCCCTACCGGCGTCCGACCCGCCAGGGCCGGGCCTACTACATCCGCACCTTCGGATGTCAGATGAACGAGCACGACTCGGAGCGGATCGCCGGTCTGCTGGAGACCGACGGGATGGTCCCCACCGACGATCCCGCCTCCGCCGACGTGGTGTTCATCAACACCTGCACGATCCGTGAGAACGCCGACAACCGTCTCTACGGCAACCTCGGTCAGCTCAAACGGCTGAAGGACACCAACCCGGACATGTTGCTGATCGTCGGTGGCTGCGCCGCCCAGAAGGACCGGGAGCTGGTGAGAGAGAAGGCTCCCTGGGTGGACGTGGTGATGGGCACCCACAACCTGGACCGGATCCTCGACCTGATGGACCATGCCGAGGCGTGGGGGCCGATCACCGAGATCGTCGACGAGCTCCAAGCGATGCCGTCGTCGCTGCCCGCCCGTAGGGAGCTTCCCCATTCGGCATGGGTGACGATCCAGGTGGGCTGCAACAACACCTGCACGTTCTGCATCGTGCCGACGGTCCGGGGTCCCGAGATCAGCCGTCGCCCCGGCGACATCGTCCGTGAGGTGGAGCGCCTCGCCGCCGACGGCGTCGTCGAGGTGACGCTCCTCGGCCAGAACGTCGACACCTACGGCCGTGACCTGGCGTTGGACGGCCGGAGGCGACCGATCTTCGCGGAGCTGCTGCGCCGGGTCGGTGCGGTGGAGGGCATCCGTCGGGTTCGGTTCACCAGCCCGCACCCCAACGACTTCCGGGAGGAGGTCGCCCAGGCGATGGCGGAGACGCCGACGGTGTGTGAGCAGCTCCATTTCCCGTTGCAGAGCGGCAGCGACCGCATCCTCGCCAAGATGCACCGGGGATACACCGCGGAGCGTTTCCTTCGGAGGTTGGAGATGGCCCGTCGGATCGTCCCCGATCTGACCGTCTCCACCGACGTCATCGTCGGGTTCCCCGGTGAGACCGAGGAGGATTTCCAGGCGACGCTGGACGTCATGGCGGAAGCCCGCTTCGACCAGGCGTTCATGTTCCTCTTCTCGCCTCGGCCCGGCACCGCGGCCGCCGAGATGGTGGAGGAATTCGTCCCCGCCGAGGTGGCGCAGGCCCGGTTCGAGCGCCTCGTCGACCTGCAGAACCGGATCTCGTGGGAGCGGAACCAGCGGTTCGTGGGTCGTCGTCTCGAGGTGCTGTCCGAAGGACCGTCGAAGAAGGACCCGACGATGGCGACGACCCGAACCCGCGGGGGGAAGGTCGTTCACGTCCCTGCCGAGCTGGCGGCCGGCACCTTCGTCGACGTCGAGATCACCGAGGCTGGGCGACATCACCTCATGGGGAGGCTCCTCTGACGCTGCTCGCCGTGCTCGGTCCCACCGCGGCGGGGAAGAGCGCGTTGGCGATGGCCGTGGCGGAGCGCCTCGGGGCCGAGATCCTCTCGGTCGACTCGATGCAGGTGTACCGCGGGATGGACATCGGCACCGCCAAACCGACGATCGAAGAGCGACGGCGGATCCCCCACCACATGATCGACGTGGCGGATCCGGAGGAGGAGTTCACCGTCGCCCGCTTTCAGGCGGAGGCCCGCAGGGTGATCGCCCAAGGGACCCGGCCGGTGATCCTGGTCGGCGGGTCGGGTCTGCATTTTCGGGCCGTCGTCGATCCGCTTCGGTTCCCACCCTACGACCCGGAGGTTCGGACCCGGCTGGAGGGGCTCTCGGCGGACGAGCTCCGCCGGAGGCTGCTGGAGGTGGACGCCGAGGCGGGGAGGCATGTGGACCTGTCGAACCCCCGGCGGGTGCTGCGGGCGCTCGAGATCTGGGAGTTGACGGGGGACACGCCCAGCGGGCGGGCAGCGACGGCGGAGGCCGCCGCGGTCCGGGAGTATCGGGCCGAGCTGGCGGTGCGGGCGATCGGGGTGGATCCGGGCCCGGCGCTGGCCGAGCGGGTGCGTCGGCGGCTGGGGCGGATGCGGCAGCTCGGACTGCTGGAGGAGGTGGAGCGTCTCGCCCCGAGGTTGGGAAGGACCGCGGCCCAGGCGGTGGGATACAAGGAGCTGCTCGACGTCGTCTCGGGGAAGGTGGGGATCGACGAGGGGTTCGCGCAGGCCGAGGCCGCCACCCTGGCGTTGGCGCGCCGCCAACGCACCTTCTTCCGACGCGACCCGCGGATCCGGTGGATCCCGTGGACCGACGACCTGGATCGGCTGGTGGCGGCGGCCATCGACGCGCTCGAAGTGGAGGCACCGTGCAGTTCGTGAAGATGGAGGGTCTGGGCAACGACTTCGTCGTGTTCGAAGGCCCCCTCGGCCTGACGGCACGTCAGGTGATCGAGCTGTGCGATCGTCGGCGTGGCGTCGGGGCCGACGGGGTCTTGGTGGTGACCGCCCTCGGGGACGGGGTGAGGATGGAGTATTGGAATGCCGACGGCACACCGGCGGAGATGTGTGGGAACGGCCTGCGGTGTGTGGCCCGGAGGGCGGTGGACCTGGGCATGGTGTCGGACCGCGAGTTCGTCGTGGCGACACCGGTGGGGCCGCGACGGGTGATGGTGGGGGAGGAGGACGTCACCGTCGACGTCGGTCCGAGCAGGGTCGGCGATCCCGTCACGGTCGACGGCGTGACCTATCACCGGGCCGATGTGGGGAATCCTCATGTGGTGACGCTCGTCGACGATCCCTCGCGGGTCGCGGTGGGAGAGGTCGGGCCCCGCGTGGAGCGCCGGTTCCCGGGAGGTGTGAACGTCGAGTTCGTGGCCGTGCAGGCACCGGCGGCGCTCACCGTCCGGGTGTGGGAGCGGGGCGTGGGGGAGACGCAGGCCTGCGGCACCGGGGCGGTCGCTTCGGTGGCGGTCGGTCGGCACCTGGGTGTGACCGGGAGCGACGTCGAGGTCGGTCTCCCCGGCGGCGTCGCCCGCGTCCGGCTGGAGGCGGAACATTCATGGCTGACGGGTCCGGCGGTGACCGTGTTCGAAGGGGACTGGCCCCGCTTCTGACGTCTCAGCGTACCCGGCGCAGGACCGAGACGACCTTCCCGATGATCTCGACCCCGTCGGTGAACACCATCGGGGGGTAGGCCGGATTCTCGGAGTGGAGCTCGACGTGGCCTCCTCGGCGGCGAAGACGCTTCACCGTCGCCTCCTCACCGTCGACCAAGGCGGCGACGATCTCACCGTCGACCGCGTCGGGCTGCCGGCGGACGACGACGTAGTCGCCGTCGAGGATCCCCGCGCCTTCCATGGAGTCGCCTCGGATCGCCAGCATGAAGACGGGGCCGTTGCCGACGAAGTCGGTGGGCAGAGGGACGATCTCCTCGATGTCCTCTTCGGCGAGGATGGGGCTTCCGGCTGCGATCCGTCCGACGAGGGGCACGTCACGTACCCGTGGGTCGGACGCCGGGGCGGCCTCGCCGGGTTCGAGGATCTCGATCGCCCGGGGTTTCGACGGGTCCTTACGGATGTAGCCGGCCCGCACCAGGGCCGAGAGGTGGGAGTGGACGGTGGAGGGGGAGGAGAGCCCGAGCGCCTCACCGATCTCCCGAACCGAGGGCGGGTAGCCCCGCTCGGAGACGGTGGTGCGCAGGAACTCGAGAACCTGGCGCTGACGGGTGCTGAGCTCGGAACGTTCGACCACGGATCCCTCCTTGTCCCCGAGAGGATACCCCGTTCGCTTTCGCGTTCCAAACATATGTTCGACTTGACACCTCGAACAGACGTTCGGTAGCATCGCCCGAACAGACGTTCGGGTCCGGGGTTTCTTGTCACACCCGGCCCGTACGTTGGAGATCCGGTTGGCGAGAGCCTCGGTGAGCCGAGCACAGGAGGAAGAACGATGACCCGTACCACGTCGGCACCGTCCGTCCGTCTCCTGGTTCTGGTCGTGGCGTTGGTGTCGCTCTTCCTCCTGCTCGCCACCCGGGTGGATGCGGTGGACGTCGAGGCGACCACGGTGTACGTGGTGGAGCCCGGCGACACCCTGTGGGAGATCGCCGAGGGGGTCGCGGAGCGTGGGGACGACGTCCGTTCGGTGGTCGGCCGCATCCGCGCCCTCAACGGCCTCGACCAGGCGGTGATCCACCCCGGTCAGCGACTGCTCATCCCGGGCCGCTGACGCCGTCGAGGAGCCATGGGCCATCACAGCGGGTACGCTGGCCCGGCCATGCAGTGCCCGTTCTGCCACGAATCCGAGACCCGGGTGGTGGATTCACGGCCCGCCGAGGCGAACACGGCCATTCGGCGACGACGTGAATGCAGCGCCTGTGGCCGACGGTTCACGACCTATGAGCGGGTCGTACCGATGGTGATGGTCCGGAAGCGGTCCGGGCGGCTCGAAGCCTTCGCCGCCGAGAAGGTGCGGCGGGGGATCGAGGCGGCCCTCGCCGACCGTCCCGTCCCGGGAGGGTGGGTGGACGACCTGGTGGCCGAGGTGGAGGAGGATGCTCTGGCGGCGTCGGGTGCCATCACCTCCGAGGCGATCGGCCGGCGGGTGCTGGCCGCGCTCCGTGAGCTGGACGAGGTCGCGTATCTTCGCTTCGCGTCCGTCTACGAAGAGTTCCAGGGCGTCGAGGATTTTCAGCGGGCGGTGCAGGAGATGGACGTCACCGTGGCCCGCGAGCCAGATCGCCGCTGAGACGGGCGATGTCGGCCAGCTCGGTCGCCATCTCACGTCCGGTGCCGTCCAGGGTCTCGTCGAGGACCGACAGGACCCGTCGACGGGCGGTGTCGACGGCTTCGACGGCCCGGGACGCCTCGGCGGGGTCGTCGTTCCGTAACGCCCCGAGATAGTCCTCCTGGAGCCGGGCGAGGCGGGCGAGGAGGTCCCCCATGGCCGCTCCGAGGGGCTCCCATCGGGGTGTCTCCGGGAGCTCGGGCGCCGTGGTCTCCACTCTCGTGGTCCACCAGGCCACGTCGGCGGCGAGGTCGGGGATCGACTCGGCGGGCACCGAGGTCGGGAGGTCGGGCCCTTCGGCGACGGGCGTCAACGCCGCGGCGATGGCGAGGCTGGAGGAGATCTCGTCTCCGACGGTGAACGTCCGCCGCGCCAACTCCGACGCTCGGAGGCGCGTCCGGTCGGGGTCGTCCAGGTCGGCGGGGAGCGCTGCGGCGGCGTCGAAGAGCCGTCGAGCGGCGGCGTCGAGGGCGGCGAGTCCGGTGACGAGAGCCGCCCGGCGGCGAGGGTCGGCGTTGGCCTCGGGAAGGGAGGTGAGCTCACCGGCGAGCTCGGTCGCCAACACCTCGAGCTGGGAGGCGGCGTCGGCGACCGCGGCACGGGCCTCGTCGACGTTGCGGACACCGAGGTCGGTGAGGTACCACCAGCCTGCGGCGAGCGCGCCGAGTAGGAGGATCGGGACGACGACGAGGGAGCGTCGGAGACGTCGCGGCGGGAGCTGAGGCGGGGCCGGTTCCGAGTCGTCCCAGGCGGGGATCTCCGGTCCGGTCTCCCGTTCCCAGAGGACCGCGACCAGATCCCGTGTCGGATCCAGCGTCGTGGGCGACGGTGGGGGCGGGGGAGCGGGAGCAGGGCTGACCGGACGGGGCGGCGGGATCGGCGTGGTGGGTGGGGGCGGGGAGGCTCGGCGGCGGGGGCGGCTTCGGCGTCGAGGACCCTTGGCGGCATGTCGGCCTCGCTTCCGAGGCTCGAGGGTCGACTCCACCGGATGGCCGAGGAGGCAGTGCCCGTCCCGGACGGTGACGGTGGCGTCGCACTCGGTACAGTACGCCTGTGGCACCCGGTCTCGCTTTCCGTCGTCGGTCCTCCGACCACCCCAGGCCATGAGTACGGTCGAGGTTAGTTTCCGCCTCCTCGATTCCGGGTTACCTCCCCCGTCCCGGGCTCGACCCGGCGACGCCGGATGGGATCTGAGGGCCGCCGAACCGGTGAAGATCCCGCCCGGCGGGCGAGCGATGGTCCCGACCGGGTTGGCGGTGGCGATCCCGGTCGGTTTCGCCGGCCTGGTGCTGCCGAGGTCCGGGTATGCGGCCCGCCACGGAATCGGGCTGGTGAACGCGCCGGGACTCATCGACGCCGGGTATCGGGGCGAGATCCGGGTCCTGCTCATCAACCACGGGGGGGAGGTCGTCACCTTCGAGCGGGGCGATCGGGTGGCGCAGCTCGTCGTGATCCCCATCCCGGAGGTGGTGTGGAACGCGGTCGATGTGCTCCCCGACTCGGAACGCGGAGCCGGCGGATTTGGTTCTACGGGGAGGTGAGGGACTGTTTGGCTCACCGTTCCAACCGACTACAATTCGGTCGGCTGGCGGAAGTAGCTCAGTTGGTAGAGCGCAACCTTGCCAAGGTTGAGGTCGCGGGTTCGAGCCCCGTCTTCCGCTCCAGGGCCGGCCGGGTGCCGGCCTTTTCGATCCGAAGGGATCCTTCGGCGACGTGGCCGAGTGGTTAGGCGCGGGTCTGCAAAACCCGTTACCCCGGTTCAATTCCGGGCGTCGCCTCGAGGCCTGGTCCTCGGGCCCTTAGCTCAGAGGGAGAGCGCTTCCTTGACACGGAAGAGGTCAGTGGTTCAATTCCACTAGGGCCCACCGAGAACGAGCCCCTGGCGTCGGCCAGGGGCTCGTCCCGTTGGGGCTGCTCGGCCGGTGTCAGCCGTCGCCACCGAAGATCCCGCCGAGACGGTCTTTGACCCCTTCAACGGCATCTGCCACGTTGTCGGCGATCCCTTCTGCGTTCGCCTCGAGCGCGCCATCGATCTGGGCGGCGATCGGAGCGGGGAGCCGTTCTTTGAGAAAACCGAGCACGGCGTCGACCGCGCCTTTCGCCTTGTCGGCCGGCAGCCCGGTCTTCTCCGTCACTGCGGCGAGTAGTTCGTCCATCGGGAAACCCCTTCCTGTCGTTCCCAACCCCCGAGCTTTTCTGATCCCGGGTGTTTGCAGTATGGTGGACGGAGACCTGCCGGTCCAACCCATTCCCCGACATCCGAGGAGACGGACATGGCGATGACGCCGGAACACAAGGAAGCGCTGGCCCAGGGACGCCGTGAATCCCGTGCGATCAAGGCCTATCTGAAGGCCCTGTCGTCGAAGCGACCCGGGCGTCCCGTGACCCCGGAGAGCCTGAAGGCCAGGATCGAGGCGCTGGAGCAGAAGATCGAAGACGCCGATGATCCCCTGAAGAAGGTTGATCTGGTGCAGCAGAAGCTGGATCTGGAGGCCCGCCTGGAAGAGCTGTCGAGCGCCGAGGATCTGGCGACGTTGGAGCAGGGCTTCATCGAGTACGCGAAGTCGTATTCGGAGCGGAAGGGCATCACCTGGGCTGCATGGAGAGAGGCCGGAGTCCCCGCGTCGGTGTTGAAGAAGGCCGGGATCCCGCGGGGCAGGACGGCGGCCTGAGCCGGGCAGTCATTCGTATCCCAACTCGGTGAGACGCCGATCGTCGATTCCGAGATGATGGGCGATCTCGTGGAGCACCGTCTTGCGGATCTCCTCTTCCAGTTCCCGTTCGGGGAGGCCGAGGGCGAGGTGGGGCTGTCGGAAGATGATGATCCGGTCGGGCATCGCGCCCCAGTAGTCGCCCCGTTCGGCGAGGGAGACCCCTTCGTAGATCCCCAGGAGGTCGCCGTGGGGATCCTGTTCGGGGGTGGGGCGTTCCTCGACCAGGACGACGAGGTTGTCGATGCGGTCGAGCACCCACTGGGGGAGGGATTCGAGGGTGCGGTCGACGATCTGCTCGAAGCGGCGACGGTTCATGGGTGGCATTCAACCACCGTCCCGGCTTCCACGAGCCGGGTCGGCCGCGGTACACTGCGTCGCCCAGGGCGCTTAGCTCAGCGGGAGAGCGCTGCCTTCACACGGCAGAGGTCACTGGTTCGATCCCAGTAGCGCCCACGGCCGGGATGGCTTGTGGTTGTTGGG
>JALSJV010000264.1 GCA_026989215.1 Acidimicrobiia bacterium
CACATCGGGACTCATCGAAGTCGCGACCGGAGACCACCTGTCGCCCCTCCGGGGCGTGATCGTGGGGAGCGGCATCGCCGATGAGCTCGGCGTCGCTCCCGGTGTGGTGCTGCGCACGACCACAGGCGTCACACTTCCCCTGGTCCGTGTCGTCGACACCGACGTACGTGACCTCGGCTTCGGGCGTGACGTCCTCGCGGTCACGGCACCCGACCGCGCCGCCTACGCCTGCTGGTTCGAGACCGAGCCCTGGGCACCAGAGACCACTCCCGAGCTGGCGCAAGGGCTGATCGCACCGTCCGATCCGCGCGCCGTCCTCTCCCCCTATGCCACCGTCCCCGTCACCGCGGCCGCCGTGGTCTCCGAGCTCCGTGAACGGACGACCCGGAACGTGGTCGGCATGACCTCCGGACTCCTCCTCGTCATCGCCATGGGCTGGGTTCTGCTGCGGCGCCGGGCGCTGACCACCTACCGGGTCAGCGGCACCTCGATGAGCGAACGTGTCCTCATCCTGGGTGGCGAGCTGGCCATCGCCATGGCCACGGGCTGGGCCCTGGCGATCGCCGCCCTCGCATCCACCGCCGAGACTCCCGAGTCCTTCGCGGCGGGTCTGTGGGCGGTGACCGTCGCGGCACCCTCCGCGACCCTCGGCGGCGTCACCATGATCATCCTGCTCGGTCTCCGCCGGATCGACCGGGCTCTCAGAGACTGAGCCGGCCGACCCAGACGAGAAGGACCTGCGTGCACCCTCCTCTACCGGCCCACCCTCCGGCGACGGAGCCGGTCCGTCGCCGCCGGTTCCTCACCCCGACCCGACCCGACGGTTGAACTCCTCGATCAGCTCGTCGATCGGCTCCGCCATCTGCTGGATGCCGGTCCAGTAGTCCGGATCCTCCCACTGGGCGTCGAGCTCGGTGGCGTCCTTCCCCTGCTGCTCCACCCACGTGAAGTACTTCAGGTTGTGAATCCGACGGCGGCTCCGCTCGTCCAGCTCCTCCATCCAGTCCGTGTCGGCCCCGATCAGGTGCCGCTCGTAGGCGACGGCGGCGTCGGTGGCGGTGAGCGGGCCCCGCTCGGCGTCGAGCTCGGCGAGGCGACTCCGGTACATCTCGATCGAGTCGGTGGCCACGGTGACCACCACGTCGTCGGGCCCCAGCCCATACCATTTGGCGAACTTGATGGCGGCCACCAGGTTGGCGACCGAGGAGATCCCCAGCTCGGGCAGCCGGGCGATGGTGCCGTCGGGGACACCCAGCGACGTCAGATACTCCACCCCGGCGGGCTCGTTGAAGAGGCGGATCAGCGACACCGGAGCTTCATCGTCGATGGCGACGACCAGATCGGTGTTCGCCACGTTGTGGATCCAGGGGATGTGCTTGTCGCCGATCCCCTCGATCCGATGGGCGCCGAACCCGTTGAGGAGCATGGTGGGACATTGCAGCGCCTCACCGGCGGCGATCTTCGAGCCCGGGAACCGCTGCTTCAGGTAGTCACCGCAGGCGATCGTCCCCGCCGACCCGGTGGTGAGCACCACTCCCCGGAAACTCCCGTTCAGCTCCCCCAGCACCTCCTCGATGGCGGGGCCGGTCACCGTGTAGTGCCACAGGTAGTTGCCGAACTCGTCGAACTGGTTGAAGATCACCAGGTCCTCACCCGACGTCCGCAGCTCGTTGCACTTGTCGAAGATCTCCTTCACGTTCGACTCCGAACCGGGCGTCTTGATGATCTCCCCCGCCACCGACGACAGCCACTCGAAACGCTCCCGGCTCATCCCCTCGGGGAGGATCGCCACCGACTCGCTCCCCAACAGGTTCGAGTCGTAGGCTCCGCCCCGGCAGTAGTTCCCGGTGGACGGCCAGACCGCCTTCTGGGTGGTCGGGTCGAACTGGCCGGTGACGAGACGGGGCACCAGGCATCCGAAGGCCGCCCCCACCTTGTGGGCACCGGTGGGGAACCACTTCCCCACCAGGGTGACGATCCGCGCCTCCACGCCGGTGAGCTCCGGCGGATATTCCAGATGGTTGACGGGGCCGAACCCTCCTCCCCGCTCCACCGGCTCGTTGTGCCAGGTGATCCTGAACAGGTTGAGGGGGTCGAGATCCCACAGGCCGACGTCGCGGAGCCGAGAGACGACGTCCTCGGGGATGAGGGATGGGTCCCGCTGCTGGGCGAAGGTGGGGATGACGATGCCGCGCTCCCGCGCCCGGGTGACGGCGCGGGCGAGACGGTCGGGGTGGACGGTCAGGTCGATCACTCGTTCTCCAATCCTCTGATGGCGTCTTCGACGGCTCCGATGTCGGGCGCAATCCGGAGGGGTCGGGCCCCCGTCGCCTCCACCCCCCGCCGGACGGCCGGTACGTCCTTCAGGCCGGTGCCGGTGGAGATGATCACCACCCGGTCGCCCGATCCGACGTGGCCTTCCTCCCTCGCCGCCAACAGGCCCGCCAGCGAGGCGGCGGCGGCAGGCTCGGGAAACACCCCCGTCGTGGCGGCGAGGACGGGGATCGCCGCCAGGATCTTCTCGTCGGGGACGGCGACGAAGGCGCCGTCGGAATCCCGCACCGCCCGCATCGCCTTCAGCCGGTCCCGCGGCAGCCCGGCCGAGATGGAGTCGGCGACCGTGTGGGCGTCGATCGGCGGCTTCGTCAACACGTCCTCGCCCCGCTCCCACGCCTCGACGAGGTAGGCGCTGCCTTCGGCCTGAACACCGACGAGTCGAGGCATCCGGTCGATCCACTCCAAGGCCAGCAGATCCCGGAACCCCTTGGCCACCCCGCCGATGATGCAGCCGTCGCCGACGCCCACCACCACCACGTCGGGGGCCTGCCAGCCGAGGGCTTCGGCGATCTCGAAGGCGACGGTCTTCTTGCCCTCCGACATGTAGGGGTTGTAGCCGGTGTTCCGGTTGTACCAGCCGAAACGGTCCGAAGCCCGGAGGCACAGCTCGAAGGCGTCGTCGTAGGTTCCTTCCACCAGCAGCACCGTCGCCCCGAAGGCGAGGAGCTGAGCCACCTTCGCCTCCGGGGCGGCGGCCGGGACGAAGATCACGGTCTCCCGGCCGACCGAGGCCGCGAGGCCCGCCAGGGCGGCGGCGGCGTTGCCGGTGGAGGCGGTGGCGATCGTGGCGGCCCCCCGCTCGTCGGCCTTCACGATCGCCATCGCGGAGGCCCGATCCTTCAACGAACCGGTCGGCTGCACCCCCTCGTCCTTCACCCACAGCTCCGACACCCCCACCCGGTCGGCGAGGCGGAGACTCTCATAGAGGGGGGTTCGGCCCACCCGCAGGGGAGGTGTGGGCGAGCCGGGGGCGACCGGCAGCAGCGCCCGATACCGCCACATCGTCTCCTCGCCCGAGGTCTCCACGTCGTCTCGGCTCACCTCGGCGGCGATCGCCCCGTAGTCGTACACGACGTCGAGGATGCCCTCGTCGCCGTGCCGGGGGCACACGTAGTCGACGTCGTCGGGTCCGTACTCGGCCCCACATACCAGACACCGGAGATGCGAGACGTTGGGGATCACGCCGTGATCCTCGTGCCCGTCTCCCCGGCGACCGCCCGCTCCAGGTTCTCCGGGTCGGTGATGATCGCGGTACGGCCCCCCGCCTCCAGGAACCTGATCACCGCCCTGATCTTGGGTGCCATGGAGCCCTCGGCGAAGTGGGCCCCCTCCTCCAGATACCCCTTCGCCTCCTCCACCGTCATCTCGTCGATCCACTCCTGGTCGGGGGTGCCGAACCGCAGGGCCACCTTCTCGACCCCGGTGGAGATGAGCAGCAGGTCGGCGCCGACCTCGCGGGCGAGCAGCGCCGAGGCGAGATCCTTGTCGATCACGGCCGCCACCCCACGAAGATCCCCCCCTTCGTCCCGGACGACGGGGATGCCGCCGCCGCCGACGGCCACGACCACGAAGCCCGCGTCGAGGAGCGTCCGGATGGCTTCGATCTCGACGATCCGTTTCGGGTCGGGCGACGGCACCACCCGTCGCCATCCCCGATCGGCGTCCTCCACCACCACCCAGCCCTCCTCGTCCCGCCGCTGCTTCGCCTCCTCCTCCGAGAGGAAGGAGCCGATCGGTTTCGACGGGTGCTCGAAGGCGGGATCGTCGGGATCCACCTCCACCTGGGTGACGACGGCGGCGACCTCCCGGCGGATCCCCCTCGCCCTGAAGTCGTTGAGCAGGTTCTGCGCCAGCATGTAGCCGATCGACCCCTGGGTGTCGGCCACACAGATCTCCAGCGGCACCTCGTGCAGCTCATGACGTGCCAGCTCGGAGCGACGGAGGATGAACCCGACCTGGGGACCGTTCCCGTGGCTGATCACGATCTCCCAACCGTCGGCGACCAACCCACCGATGTGATGGTCGGTCTCCTTCACCGCCTGGTACTGGTCTTCCACCGATTTGTGCCGGGCGTCACGGATCAGGCTGTTGCCGCCGATGGCCACCACCATCCGTCCCGGTGTCATGACACCTCCCTCACATCGTGAGCGCCATCACGGCCTTCTGAACGTGGAGACGGTTCTCCGCCTGGTCGAAGACGGCGCTCCGAGGACCGTCCAACACCCCGTCGGTGACCTCGATGTTGCGGTCGGCGGGAAGGGGATGCATGTAGATGGCGTCGTCGGCGGCGAGGGCCATCCGCCGCTCGTCGGCGATCCAGTCGCTGTACCGGGAGGCGATCCGGGCCGACTCCTCCTCGTCGGTGGTCGTCAGCATCGCCCCCCAGCTCTTGGCGTAGACGACGTCGGCGTCTCGGAAGCCCTCGTCGAAGTCCTCGAGGATCTCGAAGGACCCTCCGGACCGTCGGGCGTTCTCCTCGGCCTCGGCCACCACCTCCGGCATGAGACGGAACTCGGGCGGTCGGGTGAGGCGCACGTTCATGCCGAACCGGGTGGCCAGCAGGATCAGCGACTGGGGCACCGAGAGGGGTTTCTGATAACTGGAGGCGTAGGCATAGCTCACGTCGATGGTGAGCCCTCGGGGGTCGCCCTTCTTCTCGATGATCGTCATCAGGTCGGCGAGGATCTGGAAGGGGTGGTACCAGTCACACTGCATGTTGAGCACCGGGACCCGCGACGCCTCCGCCACCGCCCGGATGTACCCGTTCCCGACCCCCCAATCCACCTGCCTGATGGCGATCCCGTCGTTGTATCGCCCGAGGATCTCACCGATCTCGGTGGCGGTGTCGCCATGGGCGATCTGGGTGGTCTTCGACTCGATGAACTGGGCGTGCCCGCCGAGCTGGGCCATCCCCGCCTCGAAGCTCGCCCTGGTCCGGGTGGAGGAGAAGAAGAACAGCATCGCCAACACCTTGTCCCGGAGCAGCGGATGGGGCTCTCCCAGGGCCCGCCGCCGTTTCAGGTCGAAGGCGACGTCGAGCACCGTGTCGATCTCGTCCTTCGTCCACTCCTGGGTGGTGATGAGGTCGCGTCCTCGCAGATGGGTCTGCATCGGTTCACTCCACCGCACCGAGGACGAGGGCCAGCAGCGCCATCCGCATCACCACCCCGTAGTACGCCTCCTGCCAGTAGCGGGCGTGCCGGGTCGAATCGACGTCGGTGGGGAGCTCGTCCATCCGTGGGAGGGAATGGAGGATGATCGCCGAGGATTTCGCTCCCTCGGCCAGCAGCTCCCGGGTGACCCGGTAGTTGTCGGGGGTGGTCCCCACCTCCTCGCCCCGTTCGTCCCGGCCCTTCGTGTAGTCGGCCTGGACGACCGGCTCCATGTAGATGACGTCGGCCTCGCCGATCACGTCCCGGATGTGCTCGGCCTCCTCGATCACCAGGTTCTGCTCGGCGATCTCCGCTTTGAACTCGTCGGTCAACGACATCTCCGGCGGGGCGATCGAGATCATCCGGGCGTCGAACTGGGTGAGGGCGTACGCCAGGGAATGCATCGTGCGCATGCGCATGTCCCCGATGCAGACCCAGGTGAGGCCGTCGACGGTCCCCACCTCGCGCTGCACCGTGTAGAGGTCCGTGAGCACCTGGGTGGGATGCTCCCCCCACCCGTCACCGGCGTTGATCACCGGGATCGACGCCCACCGGGCCGCCTCGTGGGGCGCCCCCTGTTGGAAATGACGCATCACCAACACGTCGCCGTAGTACTCCAACATGTGGACGGTGTCCTTGATCGACTCCTGGTAGAAGTCCCCGGCGCGGGTCATCTTGGCGTCGGCGAAGCCGGTGACGTGGCCTCCGAGCCGATGCATCGCCGCCTCGTGGGCGAGGCGGGTCCGCGTCGAGGGTTGATAGAAGGCCGTCACCAAGGTCTTGTCCGCCAGCAGATCGACGTTGCGGCGTTCCCGCGCGATCGGTTCGAGGTCGTCCGCCACCTCGAACACGTGCTCGAACTCGGCACGTTCGAACCCCTTCAGGGAGAGGATGTCGCGTCCGGCAAAGCTCCTCATGACACTCCTTCGTCTCGATCGTCTCCGGCTCCCCCGGGCCTGGACTCGTGTTCCTCGCACACTAGAGACGATCGGAGCGTTCCGATGCCTCGGGCTTGCGTCCCCGCCCTCCTACCATGCGGGACGACCACCGCGACCCTGGGGAGCGTACCCGTGGAATACGTGCGACCGAAGGCACTGGACGAGGCCTTGGAGGCCCTCGCCGCCTTCGAGGACCCCACCCCCCTGGCCGGTGGCACCGACCTCATGGTGGAGGTCAACCTGGCCCACCGTCGTCCCACGGCCGTCGTCTCCCTCCGCGACGTCGACGAGCTGACCCGCTGGGACGAACACTGGATCGGAGCGGGGGTGACCTTCGCCCGGATGGAGCAGGCCCCCGACACCGCCCTCGCCGAGCTCTCCCGCACCGTCGGGTCACCCCAGATCCGAGCCGCCGCCACCCTCGGCGGCAACCTCGGTACGGCCAGCCCCGCCGGGGACTCCCTCCCCTTTCTCGCCGCCGCCGACGCCCACATCGTGCTGCGATCGGTGACGGGCTCACGACGCCTCCGCTGGGACGAGTTCCTCACCGGCCCCAAGCAGACCGCCCGCCGCCCCGACGAGCTCATCGTCGGGGTCGAGCTGGCACCGCGACCGGAACGACAGGCCTTCGCCAAGGTCGGGGTCCGCCAGGCGATGGTGATCTCCGCCGTCTCCTGCTGCGTGCTGCGCGACCCGTCCGGCGAGACCCGGGTCGCCCTCGGGTCGGTGGGTCCGACGGTGCTGCGGGCGCCCCGGGCCGAAGAGGTGGCGTCACACGCGGCCCGGCTCACCTCCTCCGACCTCGACGAGTTTCAGCGCCGGGTCACCGAGGAGGTCCGACCCATCACCGATCACCGCGCCACCGCCGACTACCGACGGCACGCCGCAGGGGTGATCGCCCGGCGCGCCCTCGAGAGGTGTCTCCGATGATCATCCGGCTCACCGTGAACGGCGAACCCCGCCACGCCGAGGTGGCGGGATGGGAGAGCCTGCTGTGGGTGCTCCGAGAGCGTCTCGGCCTCACCGGCACCAAGGGCGCGTGCGAGCAGGGCGAATGCGGATCCTGTTCGGTGGTCCTCGACGGCGATGTGGTGTGCTCCTGTCTCGTCATGGCCGCCGACGCCGACGGTGCCCAAGTCACCACCATCGAAGGCCTCGGCACGCCGGATCGGCTCCATCCGCTCCAGGAGGCCTTCGTCGCCGAGGGGGCCGTCCAGTGCGGGTATTGCACACCGGGCCTGGTCGTGGCCGCCGCCCACCTCCTCGAGACCAACCCCTCACCCACCTCCGGGGAGGTGAAGGAGGCGCTCTCCGGCAACCTGTGCCGATGCACCGGGTACGGCGCGATCCTCCGGGCTCTCGCCGCGGTCGAGGAGGGACGGTGAGCGTCGAGACCCGCCGTCGGGTCCGGGGAGGCATCGGCGAGTCGGTGCTCCGACCCGACGGGATCCCCAAGGTGTGCGGCACCTTCGAATACCTCGAGGACCTGCACGCCGACGGCATGCTGTGGGCCGCCACCCGACGGGCCGACGTCGCCCGCGGCCGCATCCTCCGCCTCGACGTCGACGGCGCCCTGGCGATGCCCGGCGTCTACGACGTGATCACCTTCGCCGACATTCCCGGGCGGCCCTACCAGGGCCAGATCGTCCCCGATCAGCCGGTGCTGTGTGACGGAGAGATCCGGCATTGGGGGGAGGCGATCGCCGTCGTCGCCGCCGACGACCCCGAGACCGCCCGGCTGGCCGCAGAGGCCATCCTCGTCGACATCGAGGAGCTGAAGCCGATCACCGACGTCGAGCAGGCCCTCGAAGCCGGAGAGGTGTACCGCCACTTTCCGGTCCGTCGCGGCGATCCCGAGGCGCGTGGCGAGGTCGCGGTGGAGGGGTTCTACGAGGTCGGCACCCAGGATCAGGCGCCGCTCGGAACCGAAGCCGGCCTGGCGATCCCCGACGGTGCCGGAGGCGTCGACCTGTGGGGACCCAGCCAGTGGACCCACGTCGACCACGAACAGCTCGTCGCCTGCCTCGGGCTGACGCCCGACCGTCTCCGAGTCCACATCTCGGGCCTCGGGGGAGCCTTCGGGTCACGCGAAGACCTCACCCTCCAAACCCACATCGCCCTTCTCGCCCTCCGTACCCGCCGCCCGGTGAAACAACACTACGACCGCACCGACTCCTTCGCCGCCCACGTGAAACGCCACGCCGCCCGCATGTGGTACCGCCACGAGGCCGACCGGGACGGGAACCTCGTCAGGGTGGAGGCCCGCATGATCCTCGACGGCGGCGCCTACCAGATGACCTCCCAGGCCGTCATCGCCAACGCCGCCACCTTCGCCGTCGGCCCCTACCGGTGCCCCAACACCTTCGTGGACGCCTACGTGGTCCGCACGAACCATCCTCCCGCCGGGGCGATGCGCGGCTTCGGGACCAACCAGGCCTGCTTCGCCGCCGAATCCCAGATGGACCGGCTCGCCGCCGCCCTCGGGATGGATCCCCTCGACCTCCGGCTCCGCAACGCGCTCGCCCCGGGAGACCCCCTCGCCACCACCGGCCAGGTCATCACCGAGCCCCTCCCGACCGCCGAAGTGATCCGGTCCGTCGCCGCCCTCCCCCTCCCCGATGACGAGCCGGGCGACGACCCCCTCCGCCTCCCCGGCGGCACCGGCCTCACCACTCCCCCCGACCGGGTGGTCCGCGGAGTCGGGTACGCCGTCGGGATCAAGAACCTGGCGTTCTCCGAGGGGTTCGACGACTACGCCGAGGCGAGGGTGACCCTCACCGCCGACGGCGCCGAGATCCACACGGCCGCCATCGAGGTGGGCCAGGGCATGGTGACGGTGCTCATCCAGATCGCCCGGACCGTCCTCGGGATCGAGAACGTCACGGTCGTGTTCGACGACACGAGCCGCATCGGCTCGGCCGGTTCGAGCTCGGCCTCCCGACAGACCCAGATGGCGGGAGGGGCGGTGCAGCGAGCCGCCGCCGCAGCCCGGGAGGCGGCGCTGCGCCTCGCCGGCGGCGACGAACTCGACGACGACGGTGTGTGGCGGGACGGACGGCTCGTCATGACCCTCGCCGAACTGGCCGAACGGGGCCCCATCTCCGAATGGGTGCGATTCCGCCATCCCGAGACCGAAGAGCCCGACGAACACGGCCAGGGTCGACTCCACGCCGACTTCTCCGTGGCCGCCCACCGGGCCGTCGTCGACGTCGACCCGGAGCTCGGGCTGGTGCGGGTGGTCCGGATCGACATCGCCCAGGACGTCGGCAGAGTGCTGAATCCCGTCCAGCTCCGCGGCCAGATCGAAGGGGGGATCGCCCAGGGGATGGGCTGGGCGATCATGGAGGAGCTCGTGTTCCGGGACGACGGCACCGTCGCCAACCCGACCTTCACCGACTATCTGCTGCCGACCATCCTCGACATGCCCCCGGTGGAGGCGGTCCTGATCGAAGAGCCCGGCACCTGGGGGCCCTTCGGCGCCAAGGGGATGGCGGAGCTCCCCACCGTCTCCGTCACCCCGGCCGTGGTCGCCGCCATCCGGGACGCCACCGGGAAGGCACTGTCCCGGGTCCCGGTCCGCCCGGAGGACATCGTCTTCGGTTAGTCGCCGTCGACGAGACGACGGGCGGCGGCGGCGTGGCGACGGATCAGCTCGTCGGTGTCGACCGTCGTCACCCTCCCGTCGACCACGATCGGACGTCCCCCCACGTAGGTGTGGTCGACCCGGACGGGGGCACACAACAGCACCGCCGCCACCGGGTCGGCGGCGCCGGCGTACTCGACCCGGTCCAAGGAGAGGGCGACGAAGTCCGCCACCTTCCCCGTCTCGAGGCTCCCGATGTCGGAACGGCCGAGCACGGCGGCGCCCCCGAGGGTGGCCAGCTCCAACGCCTGCCGCACCGACATCAGGCGATCGCCCTGGTCCGCCGACGCCAACCTGGCCACCAACATCGCCTGGCGTGCCTCGGCGAGGAGATGCCCCCCGTCGTTGGAGGCGGAGCCGTCGACGCCGAGACCCACCGGCACCCCCGCCCGAAGGTAGGCGGCGACGGGGGCGATCCCCGACGCGAGGCGCATGTTGGAGGTCGGACAATGCGCCACGCCGGTGCCGGTGGCCGCCAATCTGCGGATGCCGTCGGCGTCGACGTGCACCCCGTGGGCGAACCAGACGTCGTCCCCCAACCAGCCGACCTCCTCGGCGTATTGGAGGGGGGTCATCCCGAAGGCCTCGAGACAGAACCGTTCCTCGTCGACCGTCTCGGCGAGGTGGGTGTGGAGCCGCACGCCGTAGGCCCTCGCCAGCTCGGCGGAGCGCCGCATCGCCTCCGAGGTGACGGAGAACGGCGAGCAGGGGGCGACGGCGATCTGCACCATCGCCCCCGGCTCGGAGTCGTGATGGGCTTCGATGACACGGGCGGTGTCGGCCAGGATCGCGTCCTCGTCCTCGACCACCGAGTCGGGTGGCAGGCCGCCGGAGGACTCCCCCAGACTCATCGAGCCCCGCGTCGCGCAGAACCGCAGCCCCACCCGGCGAGCGGCCTCGATCGTGTCGTCCAGGCGGCACCCGTTCGGGAACAGGTAGAGGTGGTCGGAGGAGGTGGTGCAGCCCGAGAGGGCCAGCTCCACGAGGCCGACCTGGGTGGAGATCCAGAGGTCGTCCGGAGTGATCCGGGCCCAGAGGGGATAGAGGGTGCGAAGCCACCGGAAGAGGCCGTCGTCCTGGGCGAGCGCCCTGGTGAGAGTCTGGTAGAGATGGTGGTGGGTGTTGACGAGCCCCGGCAGGACCACGTGCCCGTCGAGGTCCACCACGTCGTCGGCCTCGGTGGGGAGATCCGCCGTCGGCCCGACCTCCTCGATCCACCCGTCCCTCGCGAACAACCCGCCGTCCGGGATCTCCCGGCGTTCGGCGTCCATGGTGACGACCACCGAGGCGTGACGGACGAGGAGCGTGCCCATGGGGTGTCACGGTAGCGGCCATCCCACACCCCTTTTGGCACCCAGATGTCGCGTATATGGGGCTCTGGTGGTGCCAAAAGCGCCGGAGTCAGGTCCCTCTGATGGCGTAGATGTCGGGGAGCTCCCGATACCGTTCGGCGTAGTCGATCCCGTATCCGACGACGAACCCGGGACCCACCCACATCCCGAGATAGTCGGGCGGCTCCGAACCCTCTCGAACCAGCAGGGCACAGCGTTTCACCGACGCCGGCCGCCCAGCCCGGATCCGCTCCACGACCACGTCCATGGTGAGCCCGGTGTCTTCGATGTCCTCGATCACCACCACGTCCCGACCTCGGAGGTCGGTCTCCAGGTCCTTGGTGATCTCCACCGCCCCACTCGACGTCGTCCCCCTGCCGTAGGAGCGCGCCCGGACGAAATCCACCTCGACGGGGATCGTCAGCGCCCGCACCAGATCGGCCAGGAAGACGAACGAGCCCTTGAGGATGCCGACCAGCAGCGGCACCGAATCCCCATG
>JALSJV010000265.1 GCA_026989215.1 Acidimicrobiia bacterium
GGGTCACCACCACGCCCAGAGGGAGCAGCAGAGTCACCGAGATCGCCCAGTCGGTGAAGCTCCCGAATCCGAGGCGGACGCCGAACAGGGAGAGCGCGGGCGGATCGGCCACCACCAGCCATCCGACGACGGCGGCGGCTCCGACGAAGAGCGAGATCCGCGATCGGGCCGAGGACCTCAGCCACCACGCCGTCGCGCCTCCGATCGCCACGACGGTCGCACCGGGGATCCAGACCCAGGCCGCACCGGGACGGAACGTCCACCATCCGATGGATGCACCGGCGTCGACGACGACCAGCACCGCGGTGACGACCAACACGGAGCCGAACACCACCTCGAGCCGATCCCGGAGACGCCGCACGGCGGCGAACACGGCGACGACCCGGTTCTCTTCGGCTCGGAATCCCACGGCGAACAGCACCGCGGCCACGGCCGCCACCCAGACGATGCCGACGAGGAAGCTCTCGGCCATCCGCTCGAGACCCTCGGAGCGAGGCGACCCCGTCACGTCTGCCCCGACCACGACCAGGGCCGCGCCGACGCTCGCACCCGTCGCACCGGCGAAGGTCATCAGCGCCGGCGCCACCGTCTTGGCCTCCCCTCCCCGGCCGAGGACGTACACCGCCGCCGTCAACAGTGCGTACAGGAGAGCGGTGAGACGGACTGCGTCGCCCAGGGACCCGAAGGACGGGTCGGCGACGCATGCCTCATCGCAGGGGCCGACCACCGACGAAAGCACCAGCAGGAGGGCGAGACCGAGGGCGGCCGCCATCGCCAACCCGAACGACGCCGCCTCCACCCAGCCGTGGGTCCCGTCCCGGCGGATTCCGGCCACCACGGCGGTGACGACGATCCCCACCGCCAACGTCGCCGACCCGAGGAGGCCTGGGAGGACGACACCGAGCGGCGAGAGAGCCCCGTTGGCGAGCACGACGGCGGCGGCGACCGCGGTGAGAGCCGCCCCGATGTGCAGATTTCGAAGGGTCTCCCCGGTCGGCGTCTCCCAGGTGGCCGCGTCCATCACCGACAGGTGACTCGCCGGGTCGGGCCCGGCCGTCGCACCCCGCGATCGGAGGAACCTGCCGACCGGACCCGCTCCCCGATCCTCCACCCCGCTCGTCACCATCCACAGCGCCACCAGCACGACGGCGGTCGCCCATCCGCCCAGGGCGACCCCCAACTCGGCGTCGACCCAGCCGAGACGGCGGGAGAGGAGCTGAAACCCTCCGAGCTCGACGAGCCCGAGCGCGGCGACGAACGAGAACAGGACGGTGAGCGTCAGCCCGGCGACGCGTACCAGGAGGAGGGCGCTCCGCCGGGGCGAGGCAGGACGGGGAGGAAGCGCCCACCCGGCGACGTTCAAGAGCAGGTACGGTACGAGCAGGAGCCACAACGCCTTCCGTGGCGTCCCCGAGGTGAGGGAGCCCCACTGATAGGCGCGCAGGCCCCCGTAGGTCGGGGCGGGACGGAAGATCTTCGTCTCTCCCCGGTCTTCGAGGAGGACCGGAGCCGTCCCGAGCATGACGTCGGGGGGAGTGCCGGAGACTCCGTGCACCCGCAGCTCGATGAGGGCCATGCTCCCTGTCTAGTCGGAGCTGCCGCCGGGTGACGGGCCCGGGGAGGCCGAGGTCAGCTCGGCGGTACGGCGGGACGCCGCCTCCGCGGGCGGAGTCGTCCCCGGATCAACCACAGGCCGAGGAGGAGGATGACGGCGGGAGCGACCAGGAGCGGGATGGTCCGTGGACTCGCCGGCGGGTCGAGGAGGATCCACGTCCCGTACCGGGCCACGAAGTAGTCGATGATCTCCTGGTCGGTGCGACCCTCGGCGACCTGAGAGGCGATGAGCTCACGCATCTGACGGGCCGTGTCCGACGGCGAGTCGAGCACCGATTCGCTCTGACAGACGGGGCAGCGGAGCTGCGCGGCGATGATCTTGGTCCGGTCCTCGGGTCGGGGCGGGGCGGTGATCAGGCCGATGGCGACCACCGCCACCGCCGCCGCCAAGAGGATCACGACGACCTTCCCGGTCGGGCGGGGTGCGTCCGGTGCGGTCTCGGTGTCAACCAGGGGATCCGACATGGTCTCTCACCGCCTCGTCGAGGTCGTCCCGTTCCGGTTTCCGGATGACGAAGGAGGCGAAACCGCCTGCGGCCATCATGATCCCACCGATCCACACGAGGTACATCATCGGATGGGTCTGGACGTCGAGGATCACCGACTCGGGGTCGAGGCGTCGGATCGTCATGTAGATGTCCCGGGCGAGACTGATGTTGACCGCAGGCGTCCCGATCGCCTGCTGGAAGTTGGGGTACTGGTTGAGTCGGGGCTCCATCACCGCGACGAGGTCCCCGTCCCGGGAGACGGCGACCCGTGCCCCGGTGACCAGCCGGTTCGGCTCGGGCCGCTGGAACGACTCCAGGTAGGTCACCTCGTAGCCGAGGACCGATCCGGTCTCCCCGGGCCGCAGCTCGATCATCGCCTCGTTGCTGAGGTTGCCGTACAACGCCACCCCGACCGCCAGGATCGCCACCCCCAGATGGGCCACCTGACCTCCCCAGAAGCGGGGGTCCCGTCGGACGACCCGGAGCAGCGACCGGCCGCGACCCTCACCCCGGGCGGCCATGAACGCACTCGCCTGGCGCCACAGCCGCTCGGCGGCCGGTCCCACCACGAGGATGGCGAGGGCGACGATCGCCACCACATGCCCCACCCGGATCCCCGTGACGACGAGGATCGCTCCGGCGAGGGCGGCGACGACGAGGGAGCCACGGATTCGATCCCAGAGGACGATCGGCCTCGCCTTCCGGTAGGGCGCCACCGTCCCGACGCCCATCGACGCCAGCAGGAGGTAGGAGATGGGGATGGCGTAGCGGTCGAAGAAGGGACGGCCCACCGAGATCTGCTCACCGGAGATCGCCTCCACGATCATCGGATAGGTCGTACCCAACAGCACCACGGCGGCGAGGATCGACAGGATGAGGTTGTTCAACAGGAAGGCACCTTCGCGGCTCACGAAGCTGTCGAGCCGACTGGGGGAGGAGACGACGGGGGCCCGGAAGGCGATCAGGGTCAGGCTGGCGAAGAGGATGACGGCGAAGAAGCCCAACAGGACCGGGCCGATCGCCGACTGCGAGAAGGCGTGAACCGAGCCGATCACGCCGGACCGGGTGAGGAACGTCCCGAAGATGGTGAAGGCGAAGGTGAGGATCACCAGGACGTAGTTCCAGCTTCGCAGCACGCCCCGCCGCGTCTCCACCACCGCCGAGTGGATGAAGGCGGTCGCGGTCAGCCAGGGGATGAACGACGCGTTCTCCACCGGATCCCACGCCCAGAAGCCACCCCATCCGAGCACCTCGTACGACCACCAGCCGCCGATGACGATCCCCAAGCCGAGGAAGCTCCAGGCGACCAGGGACCACGTGCGGGTCCGCTCCAGCCACCGACTGCCCGGCTCACCCTTCGCCAGCGAGGCGATGGCGAAGGCGAAGGGGACGGTGAAGCCGACGAACCCGAGGTAGAGGAGGGGTGGGTGGATCGCCATCATGATGTGGTTCTGGAGGAGGGGGTTGGGCCCGGGTCCGTCCGGCGGAACCACGTCCAGGGTCTGGAACGGGTCGGCGACGGTCGCCATCACCCCGAAGAAGAACAGGGCGACGACGCCGATGACGGCGGTGGCACCCGCCCCCACGTCGTCGCCGTCCCGATGCCGCCTCACCACCGACCACGCGTATCCGGCGAGGACCAGGCCCCAGAGGACGATGGATCCTTCCAGCGCCGCCCAGGCGGTGGCGACGTTGAAGGGGAACGGGGTCGAACGGGAGTGGTTCTCGGCGATGTAGCGGATGGAGAAGTCGTTGCCCAACAACGCCGCCTGCAGCGCCCCCATGGCGACCACCGCCCCGACGACGAGGGCGGCGGTGGCACCACCCAGATAGGCTCGACTGGCCCGCTCCGGCCGTCTGAAACCGACGATCCCTCGACGGATCATCTCGAGGGACGCCAGCACACCGAGCAACACTCCGGCCTTGCCGATCAGGGCGATCATCGAACCCTCCTGGGGTCAGAAACGTCGTTGGTCGTGACGGGCCATCTCAGGAGTCCGGACTCGACTGCACCGTGCCGACGGTCTGGGAGCCGGGCCGTCCCCCGGCCAGCAGGGTGTCGAGGGTGGACGCCAGGATGAATGCATTCGACTGCCCGGTGATCTTGCCGGCGATGATCCCGTCGGCGTCGATGAAGAACGTCTCGGGGACGCCGAACACGCCGAACTCGATCGCAGCCAGGGAGCCCGGGTCCAGGACGCTGGGATATCCCCGCCCGAGTTCGTCGAGGAAGGCGATCGCCGCCTGCGGGTCGTCCTGGTACACGATGCCCAGGAACTCCACCCCCCGATCCGCGTAGGCGGCGGCGGTGGCCATCAGGTCGGGGTGTTCGTCGCGGCAGGCGGTGCACCAGGAAGCCCAGAAGTTGATGACGAGGATCGTACCCCGCTTCTGGCGTAGTGAGACCTCGCCGTCTCCCTCCAGCAGCGGGAGGGTCAGGTCGGGCACCGGCTTGCCGATGAGTGGAGACTTGACGAGGCTCGGGTCGCTGCCGAACCGAGAGCCGAGAACGACCAGGAAGGCGAGGAGCAGCACACCGACCACCGAGACGACGGCCCAGATCCGTCGGCTCTGGCGGCTCGGATCGGCCAGTTCTGAGATCGGGTCGGGGGAGCTCGTCACGTCGTGCCTCCGCTGTTGGTCGTGTCGCCGACGGCCATCACCGGTGCCGCCGTCGAGCGAATTCTTGCGTACCGGACGGGGCTAGCCTGCCGGGTATGCCGGCATGGCTGCTGCCCTTCCTCGCCGTCGCCGCGGGCGTCGTCTCGATCAGCTCGCCCTGCGTCCTGCCGCTCATCCCCGGCTACGTCTCGTACATGACGGCGCTGCCGGTCTCCGAGGTGGGTGCGGCCGGGACACGCCGCCTCGTGCTCAGGACGTCGCTGCTGTTCGTGGCCGGGTTCACCCTGGTCTTCACGATCCTCGGGGCGTCGTCGGCCCTCGTCGGCACGCTGCTGCTGCGGAACCTGCCGGTGCTCGTGCGCTGGGCCGGGGTGGGGATCATCGCCCTCGGCCTCGCCATGATCGGATGGCTGCGGATCCCCGGGATGGGCCGCGGCGGCTTCGCCCTCAAACGTTTCCGTCCGGGCGGCCGGTCGGCCTTCGGGATGGGGATGGCGTTCTCGGTCGGATGGATCCCATGCATCGGCCCGGTGTTGGGGACGATCCTCGCCGCGGCCGCGGCCACCGAGACGGTGGCGTGGGGCGCGTTCCTCCTCGCCCTCTACTCGCTGGGGCTCGGCATCCCCTTCGTGCTCATCGCCCTGGGGTTCCATCGGGCGAGGAGGGCGACGGCCTGGTTGCGCCGCAACGGACGCCGGATCGAGGTCGCAGGCGGCGTGATGGTGATCCTCGTGGGGGTGGCGTTCGTCGCCGGTTGGTGGCAGCAGATCTTCATCCCCCTGCAGCGTGCCTTCGCCCGCCTGGGCTGGCCACCCATCTGAGCTGGGCCTCCAGCCGGGGAGTCCGCCGCCGCGTCCCGGGCGGCGTCGCACGGGTCCGACTCGATGTCGTGTGATGACCGCCATTCGTCACTCCCGGGACCTCGCCGCTCCGTCTCCCCATGATAGAGACCCACAGCCCATCCCCCGGGGGGTGGGTTTTCGTCGGTCGCCTCGCCTGCTCCCGAGGGCCCCCTCGCCGCTCGCCGTTCGCCTCGCGGGGTGGACGGCTGCGATACTGGAGGCATGGCCGAGCTCTCCTTCCACACCCCCGACCCCAAGGACTTCCTCGATCTCCGCTCGTTGCTCTCGGACGAGGAGCGGCTCCTCGCCGACACCGTCCGCAGCTTCGTCGAGGACAAGATCCTCCCCGACGTCGCCGAATGGTACGAGGCGGGGATCTTCCCCCGGGAGCTCGCCAAGGAGATGGGCCAGATGGGCCTGTTCGGGATGCACCTCGACGGGTACGGCTGTGCCGGGACGTCGAACGTCGCCTACGGCCTCGCCTGCCTCGAGCTCGAAGCGGGCGATTCGGGCACCCGGAGCTTCGTCTCCGTCCAGGGTTCCCTCGCCATGTTCCCGATCTGGAAGTTCGGCTCCGAGGAGCAGAAACAGGAATGGCTGCCCCGCATGGCGGCCGGCGAGGTGATCGGCTGTTTCGGCCTCACCGAGGCCGACGCCGGTTCGGACCCGTCCTCGATGCGCACCCGGGCTCGCCGGGACGGCTCGGACTGGATCATCGACGGCTCGAAGATGTGGATCACGAACGGCTCGATCGCCGACATCGCCATCGTCTGGGCTCGGACCGAGGAGGGGGTGCGGGGGTTCATCGTCCCCACCGACTCCCCCGGCTTCACCGCCAACACGATCCACCACAAGGCGAGCCTGCGGGCGTCGATCACCTCGGAGCTGGTGCTCGACGGGGTCCGCGTCCCCGACGACTTCGTCCTGCCCGGGGTCGCCTCGATGCGGGGGCCCCTGTCCTGTCTCAACGAGGCCCGCTTCGGGATCGCCTGGGGCGTGGTCGGCGCGGCCCGGTCCTGCTACGAGACGGCGCTCGAGTACGCCCTCGAGCGGCATCAGTTCGGGCGCCCGATCGCCTCGTTCCAGCTCACCCAGGCCAAGCTGGTGGAGATGATGGTGAAGGTGAACCGGGCGGGACTCGTCGCCCTCCACCTGGGACGGATGAAGGACGAGGGTCGGCTCACCCCCCATCAGATCTCCTTCGGGAAGATGGACAACGTCCGCAACGCCCTCGAGGTGGCTCGGATCGCCCGGTCGGTGCTCGGCGCCAACGGCATCACCCTCGAATACCCGGTGATCCGCCACATGGCGAACCTGGAGACCGTGTATACCTACGAGGGCACCAACGAGATCCACACCCTGGTGATGGGGAACGCCATCACCGGGATCCCGGCGTTCAGCCCCGAGAGCTGACATCCGTCAGTTCCTGGTGAACGCCAGGCCGAGAACCTGCGCCCGGAAGGGGACGGTGATCGGGGTTCTCGTCTCGAGCTCGACGAAGACCAGGTCGCTGCGGGGTCGGAACCGATCGGTGACGGCCGTCACCACGAACCGCCCGTCCGGGCTCCAGGCGGGGAGGATGGCATCCACTCCCGGCACCGTGACGACCGGTTCCAGGTCCATCACGCCCGAGCCGCCACCGGCCCAGACCTCCAGCCTGGCCCCTTCCCCGTCGCCGCAGACGACGGCGAGGACGTCGGCCGCCACCGGGGAGAAGGCGACGGTGCCGCACTCGGGACCCCACGGCACCGGACCCACCGGATCCAGGTCGACGGTCACGAACCGACCGGGTCCGTCGTCCGGCATCACCACCCCGTAGGCGATGCCTCCTCCCAGGAACGCCGCCTCCATCTGGGCGACGACCCCTCCGGAGGGGTCGATGGCGGTGAGCTCCCGGGTGGTGGTCACCACCACCCCGCGGTCGGTCCACCATACGGGGTAGGACCCGGGGGGGATCCGGGCGATCGCCGCCCGCTGCGGCTGCGCCTGCTCGCGGAACTCGGCCTCCACCAGGACGGTCTCCGCCGTCGAGGTGACCTCCGACCAGATCACCCGGGCCGGTGTCGTGCGACTCCAGGTCGCCCAGATCACGTTCGTCGCCGCCGGGTCCATCCGATCGTCGTCGCCGATCCACAGCGCGTTGCCGACCGTGAAGCGACTGGGGGTGAGCGACGACAACCAGGTCGCCCCCAGGTCGTTGGCGATCTCCCCGCCGGGAAGGGGACGGGGGGTGGCGCCTTCCGCCGACGCCTCCCACACCCAGACCCGATGGCCACCGAGGTCGGCAGGCGTGACGATCGCCAGCCCGTGGACGAGCCCGGGGACGAGCGTCGCCAGACGGCTCACCTCCCTCGCCCGGGCGGTGGTGGTGGTGAGCGACGGCGGCGGCGCCACCGGCTCGGATTCGGGCGACGTCGTCGGGATGGCCGGACCTTCGACCCGTCCGAACAGACCCCCCAGCAGCAGCCCGGCGACGAGGCCGGCCAGCGCCAGACCCGCCGCCCCCCGGCGTCGGTCTCTCCCGCGGTCGGGCTCGTCGGGGTCCGCCCCGGCGGGGATGATCGGTGACTCGTTCACGGAGCACGAATTATCACCGACCGGTCCCGACTATGTGCCGGCGCTCCGGTGTGGTGGAATCGAGGTCACACACTCGGGAGGGTTCCGTGGCCGATCCGATCCGCATCGCCAACATCGCCGGTCTCTTCGGCGACCGACCCTCGGCCGCCCGGGAGATGCTCGAGGGCGGTCCCGTCGACGTCCTCACCGGGGACTGGCTGGCCGAGCTGACGATGCTGATCCTGGCCCGCACCCGGGCACGACGCCCCGACGGTGGCTACGGGCGGACCTTCGTCACCCAGATGGAGGAGGTGATGGGGACCTGTCTCGATCGGGGCGTCAGGGTGGTGGTCAACGCCGGTGGGCTCGACCCCCTCGGCTGCGCGGCCGCCGTCGAGGAGGTGGCCGACCGTCTGGGTCTCTCCCCGACCGTGGCGGCGATCACCGGCGACGACCTCGTCCCCCGCCTTCGCGAGCTCGCCGACGAAGGGGTGGCGTTCACGAACCTCGACACCGGGGAGCCCCTCGGAGATCGGCTCGACCGGGTGGTCGTCGCCAACGCCTACCTGGGCGGTTGGGGGATCGCCGCCGCCCTCGAACGGGGCGCCGACATCGTCGTCGCCGGCCGCGTCACCGACGCCGCCCTCGCCGTCGGTCCGGCGATCTGGCGCCATGGGTGGGCCCGGGACGACTGGGACGCCCTCGCCGGGGCGGTCGTGGCCGGACATGTGATCGAATGCGGCGCCCAGGCGACGGGAGGGAACTACTCGTTCTTCACCGAGATCCCCGACCTCGACCATCCCGGATTCCCGTGGGCCGAGATCGCCGAAGACGGCTCGTCGGTGATCGGCAAGCACGACGGCACCGGCGGAGAGGTGTCGGTGGGGACGGTGACGAGTCAGCTCCTCTACGAGATCGCAGGTCCCCGCTACCACAACCCCGACGTCACCGCCCGCTTCGACTCGATCGAGATCTCCCAGGTCGGCCCCGACCGGGTGCGGATCTTCGGCGTGAAGGGGGAGCCTCCCCCCACCGACCTCAAGGTGGCGGCGGCCATCCCCGGGGGGTTCCGCAACTCGGTGATGATCGGGCTGACGGGCCTGGACGCCGAGGCGAAGGCCGACCTCGTCGTCCGCCAGTTCTGGAAAACCTGCCCGTGGGACCCGGAGGACTACGAGGAGGTGCGGACCACCCTGATCGGGACTCCCGCCACGGACCCCGCCTCGAACGCGGCGGCGATCACGTTCCTGGAGATCGCCGTCAAGGACCCCGACGAGACCAAGGTGGGCCGAGCCTGGTCCAACGTGATGGCGCAGATCGCGTTGGCGTCGATCCCGGGTCTGTTCGGTCTGTGGCCTCCGGCACCGGCGAAGCCCTTCGCCCGCTACTGGCCGACATCGGTTCCCCGACGGCTCGTCTCCCAGACCGTGCACCTCGGTGGGGAACGACTCGTCGTGGAACCCACCGACCCCGGGCCTCCCCGCACCGCCCACGTTCCACCTCCGACGCCCGTCCCGCCACCCGCCGACGGTCCGACCGTCCGGGTTCCCTTGGGCCGGATCGTCGGCGCCCGGTCGGGAGACAAGGGCGGCAACGCCAACCTGGGCGTGTTCGTACGCGACCGCTCCGCCTACGGCTGGCTCGTCGCCACCTTGACCACCGAGCGTCTGCGGGAGCTGCTCCCCGACCTCGCCGGATACCGGATCGACCGGTTCGAGTTTCCCCGGCTGGCAGCCGTCAACTTCGTGATCCACGGGCTCCTCGACGACGGGGTGAGCTCGACCCTCCGGGTCGACCCCCAGGCGAAGGGCCTCGGTGAGTACCTTCGGGCCCGGGAGATGGAGGTGCCCGTGACCCTCGTCGGGTCATGACGGTGTCTCGGTCTGGTAGACCAGGGGTGAACCAGAGGAGGTGACGTGGCCGATTCCAACTTTGTGGTGCTCGGCGGCGCCGGCATGGTGGGCTTTCAGATCGCCTACCGCATCGCCACCGAGCTGAAACCCCGGCGGATCGTCCTCGTCGGTCTGCGCGAGGTCGAAGTCGACGAGGCGACCGAAGCCCTCCGCGAGCTCGCCCCCGACGTCGAGATCGTCGGGGAATGGGGCGACATCCTCGCCCGCAACGAGTTCTCCCGTCGCCCCCGATCCGAGCTGCTCGCCGACCCCGACACGAGGGAGGCGATCTTCGCCGACCTCCTGGGACCCTTCGAGCCCGCCTATGAGCGGTCCCGGCTCGCCCACCTGATCCGGACCCATCGACCCGACGTCGTCGTCGACTCGATCAACACCGCCACGGCGATCAGCTACCAGGACGTCTACACGACCGCCGTGTTGGCCAAACGCGACGTGGACACCCTCCAGGGGGGCGGGGAGGTGGCGGTGGAGGACCTCGCCGGCCACGTCGAGTCCCTCATCCTCTCCCTGTCGGTGCCCCAGCTCATCCGCCACGTCCGGACCCTCCACCAGGCCCTCGTCGAAGTGGGGACCCGCCTCTACCTCAAGGTGGGGACGACCGGGACCGGGGGCATGGGCCTGAACATCCCCTACACCCATTCCGAGGACCGACCGTCCGCCAAGCTGATGACGAAGGCCGCGGTGGGTTTCGCCCACACCGGCCTGCTGTTCCTCATGGCGAGGACCGCCGGAGGTCCGGCGGTGAAGGAGGTGAAACCGGCGGCGCTGATCGGGTACGCCGACATCGCCCACCGAGTCGTCTCCGAGCGGGGAGAGCCCGTCGGACGGTTCCGGGCCCGCCGGGAGGACCTCGCCTCGACGCTCCGACTCCACCTCCCCACCGAGGAGTTCACCCGCCAGGGCGACGTGGCCCTGCCCGTCGTCAACACCGGCGAGAACGGCGTGTTCACCCGCGGCGAGTTCGAGGCGATCACCTCCCTGGGGCAGATGGAGTTCGTCACCCCCGAGGAGATCGCCCACCTCTGCGTCGCCGAGATCCGTGGGGCGAACACCGGACGTGACGTCATCGCCGCCATGGACGGGGCGATCATCGGTCCGAGCTATCGGGGCGGCATCCTCCGGGCCCGGGCCCTCGACGAACTGCGCCGTCTCGAAGCCGAGACCGGAACCCATTCGGTCGCCCTCGGCCAGCTCGGCCCTCCCGAGCTCTCGAAGCTGCTGTGGGAGGCGGAGCTGCTGTCGCTGGTGGCGGGGACGGTCGTGAACGTCGTCGAGACGGACCCCGACACCTTGGCGGCCGACCTGGAGGAGCTGCTGGGATTCCGTCCCGACCTGGTCGACACCATCACCTCGCTGGGACTGCCGATCCTCTCCAGCGATGGATCTTCGATCCTTCGTGGCCCCTTCATCCGCATCCCCGAGGTTCCCGGCGACCGGGAGGTGGAGATGAGTCCGGAGGACCGGGACCGGTGGGCGGAGAAGGGGTGGGTGGACCTCCGGCCGTCGAACGTCAGGCGATGGCAGGCCCGGTTCAAGGCGATGCGGGATGCCCGACTGGGGAAGGCGCAGCGAGGATCCGCCGGGGTCACCCTCGCCTCGTATCTGCCCGAGCACATCGAGGTGGGCACCGTCGCCGCCTGGGTGCTGGCCAACGAGCACGGCGGATACCGGATCAAGTGACGGCTCGGTCCCCTCGGCGCACGGCTCGGTGACCCCGCCGGCTCCGATGGGGCCGACTCACTTCGGTCTCGGTCCGCGGCGACGGCGGAGCGCCTCTGCGTCCCGCTCGGCCTCCTCCCGGGCGTGCTTCGAGCAGAGCCGGCCGATCGGCGAGATCACCGTCGCCGGTTCGTCGCA
>JALSJV010000266.1 GCA_026989215.1 Acidimicrobiia bacterium
CGCCGACCCGTTCCTCGTCAAGGCCGGAAGCGGCGTAGCGACGATGGGCCTGCCCGACAGCCCCGGGGTCCCGGCGGCGACGGTCGCCGACACCGTCGTCGTCCCCTTCAACGACCTCGACGCGGTGGAGGCGGCGTTGGCCACCGGGGACGTCGCGGCGGTGATCGTCGAACCCGTCGCCGGGAACATGGGGGTGGTCCCCCCCGAAGACGGATTCCTCTCCGGGCTGCGGCGAGCCTGCGACGCCTCCGGTGCCCTCCTCATCTTCGACGAGGTGATGACGGGGTTTCGGGTCGCCCTCGGAGGCGCCCAGGAACGCTACGACGTCGCTCCCGACCTCACCTGTCTCGGCAAGGTCGTCGCCGGTGGAACGCCGGCGGCCGCCTACGGCGGCAGGGCCCCGCTGATGCGCCAGGTCGCCCCCGACGGACCCGTCTATCAGGCGGGCACCCTCGCCGGAAACCCGCTGGCGGTCGCCGCCGGGCTCGCCACCCTGCGGACCCTGCAGGCCGATCCGGGGATCTACGACCGCCTCGAAGACATCGGAGCGGCCCTGGAGGAGGGTCTGAGCGTCGCGCTCCGGCGGCACCGCATCGACGGTGCCGTCCAGCGGGTGGGGGCGATGCTGACGCTGTTCTTCGGGCCCGACCGGGTCCGGTCCTGGGAGGATGCCTCGCGGGTGGATCGGGAGCGGTTCGCCCGGTTCCATCGGGCCGCTCGACGCCGGGGCGTTCTCCTGCCCCCCTCGCCCTTCGAAGCCTGGTTCGTGATGGCGGCGCACGCCGAGCACGTCGACGAGGTCGTGGCGGCCCTGGACGGGGCCGTCGGGGAGGTGGCATGAGACCACCCCTCGTCCGGGCGCTCCTCGGGGAGCGCCTCGACCGGCCCCCGGTCTGGGTCATGCGCCAGGCGGGGCGGTACCTCCCCGAGTACCGGGACCTGCGGCGGCGGTACGGCTTCGCCGAGGCCGTCGCCAATCCGACCGTCGCCGCCGAGATCACCCTCCAGCCGATCCGCCGGTTCGCGATGGACGGAGCGGTGATCTTCGCCGACATCATGACGCCGCTCCAGGCGATGGGTGTGGAGGTCGAGTACACGCCGGGACCGAGACTCCGTCCCCACACCCTCGCCGACGTCGCCTCCCTCGGGACGCTCGATCTGGACCGGGTCGGACACGTGGCCGAGACGATCCGGCGGGTCCGCGACCGGCTCGGTCCCGACGTCGCCGTCATCGGATTCGCCGGGGCGCCCGTCACCCTGCTCGCCTACCTCCTCGAAGGGGGCGGCTCGCGGGATTTCGTGACGATGCGGGGGGAGCTGCGTCGGGACCCGGACGCGGCGGCGGCGGCGCTCGACGGCCTCGCCCGGGCGATGAACGCCTATCTGCGCCTCCAAGCCGACGCCGGCGCCGACGTGGTGCAGCTCTTCGACACCTGGGCCGGGCTCCTCGACGCCGACCAGATCCGACGGTGGGCGGTCCCCGCTGCCCGAACCGCCCTCTCAGACGTCGGCGTCCCCACCATCTATTTCGCTCCGGGGACCGTCCACGCCCTCGACCGGCTCGTCGCCACGGGAGCCGACGGCATCGGCCTCGACTGGAGGGTGCCCGCCGGGGCGGTGGCGACGACCCTCGCCGGGGTCGCCGTCCAGGGCAACCTCGACCCCGCCGTTCTGCTCACCGACCCCGACACGATCCGGGCCGCCACCCGGGCGATGGTGCGGCGTCTCGGCCGTCGGCCCGGCTATGTGGCGAACCTCGGCCACGGGATCCACCGGACCACCCCGCCCGAGCATCTCCAGGTCTTCGTCGACACCGTACGGGAGGAGCCATGATCGAGGTCACTCCGGAGCTGCTCGCACGTCACGACCGGCCCGGTCCCCGTTACACGTCCTATCCGACCGCCGTCGAGTTCGACCAGTCGGTGGGGCCGGACGACCACGCGGAGCGCCTTCGAGAGGCGGGAAGTCGGAGCGGGCCGCTCTCGCTCTACCTCCATCTGCCGTTCTGCGCCGAGCGATGCTCCTTCTGCGCCTGCCATGTCGTCGTCACCCGGCGGGACTCGGTCGCCGTCGCCTACCTCCGCCATCTGGAGGACGAGCTGCGGCTGGTGGCCGAGCTGTTGGGGGAGCACCGGGTCCTCGCCCAGTACCACTGGGGCGGCGGCACGCCGACCCATCATCCCCCCGAGGACCTGCGGCGGCTACACGGGGTCGTCACCGACCTGTTCTCCTTCGCCGACGGCGCCGAGCTGGCGGTCGAGGTCGACCCTCGGGTCACCACCCTGGCGCACCTCGAGACGCTGGCGGACCTGGGGTTCGATCGGATCTCGATGGGGGTGCAGGATCTCGATCCCACCGTCCAGGCGAAGATCGGACGCAACCAGACCGTGGACCAGACCGAGACGCTGTACCGGGCCGCCCGCCGTATCGGCTTCACCTCGATCAACTTCGACCTCGTCTACGGGCTCCCCGGGCAGACCGAGGAGAGCCTCACCCGTACCCTCGACACCGTCGTCGCCCTCAGACCCGACCGGCTCGCCGTCTACTCCTTCGCCTACGTGCCCTGGATGCGGCCCCATCAGCGGCGTCTCGACGAGGCATCCCTCCCCGACCAGGCGACGAAGTTCCGGCTCCTCGCCACCACCATCGCCGTGCTCACCGACGCGGGGTACCGCCGGATCGGGATGGACCACTTCGCCCTGGCCGACGACGAGCTCAGCCTCGCCGCCGATGCCGGCACCCTGACCCGCAACTTCATGGGGTACACGACCCGTCGAGGAACCGACCTCGTCGCCGTCGGCACCTCGGGGATCTCCGACGTCGGCGGTGCCTACGCCCAGAACCACCGGCGCCTCGCGTCCTACTACCAGGCGGTCGAGACGGGGATCCTCCCGGTCGAGCGAGGGTATCGACTCACCCGTGACGACCTCGTCCGTCGCCATGTCATCACCGAGCTCATGTGCAACGGCGTGGTCGATCTCGACCGGGTGGGCAGGGTCTTCGGGATCGACGGAGAGGAGGCCTTCGCCGCCGAGCTGGCCGAGCTCACCGAACCGGGAGGGCTCGTCGACGAGGGGCTCGTCGTGACGGAGGGAGGTCGGATCGCCGTCACCGAGCTCGGTTCGGTCTTCGTGCGACGTGTCGCCGCCGTCTTCGACGCCCACACCCGTCGCCGTCGGAGCGATGGGCCGATGTTCTCGAGGGCGATCTGACCATGCCGTTCGACGTGGTGGTGATCGGCGGGGGTTTCGGGGGCCTGTTCGTGGCCGGTGAGCTTCGTCGTCGGGGTCTCGAGGCGGTCGTGGTCGATCGAGAGGACGTCCCGGGCGGGGTCGCCGCCACCCGCGTCGTCGACGGACAGGTGTTGGAACCGGCGGTGGGGACCTTTCTGCTGCCCCACCCCCACCTGAGTCGGGCCCTGGCGGGGATCGACGTGGTTCCGGCGGCGCCCGCCGCGGCCCGCCGCTACGTCTCCACCCGGGATCGTCTGGTGGGGCTGGAGCCGGGCCCGAAGGCGATCTTCGCACCGGTGCTTCCCTTCGGGGCGAAGCTCCGGATGCTCGCCGAGCCCTTCATCCGCCCTCGCCTCGACGGGGACGAGACCCTGAGCGAGTTCCTCGGCCGCCGCCTGGGGCGGCGGGCCGGAGGCCTCGTCGCCGCCGTCGCCGCCCGGGGGGTCTTCGCGGGAGACCCGGCCCGGCTCTCGGCGTCGTCGTCCTTCCCCGCCCTGGTGGAGCTGGAACGGGAGGCAGGAAGTCTCCTCCGGGGAGCTCTCCGGCGCCTCAGGGGCCGTCCCAAGGGCGCTCCCCGGCCCCGCAGCCACCTGCCCCGCACCACGATGGCCGACGTGGCCCGCAGGCTCGCCGCCGAGCTCGGTGACGGTTGGCGGGCGGGGTTCCCCGTGGTGGCGGTCCGCCGGACCGACGACGGCCGGTGGCGGGTGGAGGGTCCCGAGACGTTGACGGCACGCCACGTCGTCCTCGCCGTCACCCCGGACCGTGCCCAGGCGCTCCTCGGTGATGCCGACCCGGTGCCCTTCCCCGCGGCGCCGGTCGCCGTCGTCTGGCTCGGCGGAGCCGTCGACCGGATGCCGATCCCGGCCGGGTTCGGGTATCTCGCCGGACCGGACACCGACCTCGTCGGCCTGGGATGTCTCTTCGAGTCCTCGTACGCCCCGTCGCGGGTTCCGAGCGGTCGGAGTCTCGTCAAGGTGATCGTCGGTGGGGCGGCGCATCCCGACGTCATGGAGCTCGGCGACGAGGCCCTCGTCGAGCGGATCGTCGCCGAGACGTCCCGGGTCCTCGGGGTCGACGTGGAGCCGGACTTCTCCCAGGTGGTCCGTCACCTCCCCGGCATCCCCCAGTACGAGGTGGGTCACGGTGCCCGGCTCGGGGAGTTGGAACGGCGGTGGCCGCCGAGCTCCGGTGTGCGCTTCGCCGGGTGGGGATATCGCGGCGTCGGGATCGGCCACCTCGCCACCGACGCCCACCATGTGGCCGCGGGGATCGCAGAGGTGGGGCCGTGAGCCGCCGATCCGTGCCCGCGGGGTTCTGGCCGGTCTGGACGGCCGTCGTCGTGGACCTCCTCGGATTCGGGATCATCATCCCGTTGCTTCCGCTGTACGCCACCCGGTTCGGGGCGGGACCGGTGGAGGTGGGGCTCCTGTTCGCCTCCTACTCCCTGGCCCAGTTCGTCTTCTCCCCGATCTGGGGGAGGATCTCGGATCGGGTGGGGCGGCGGCCCGTGCTGCTGGTGACCATCGCCGGTTCGGCCCTCGGAAGCCTGATCCTGGGGCTCGCCGGCTCGCTGCTCGTCCTTTTCGTCGGACGCATCGTCGACGGGATCTCCGGCGCGAGCGTCGCCGTCGCCCGGGCCGCCGTCGCCGACTCCGCCACCGACGCCGACCGGCCTCGGCTGATGGGGCTGCTGGGTGCCGCCTTCGGCGTCGGCTTCGTCGCCGGTCCGGTGCTCGGCTCCGTGGCGTCGCTGCTGGGCCCGTCGGCGCCGTTTCTGCTCGCCGCCGCCATCTCCGTCGTCAACCTGGTCGTCGCCGCCGTTCGGATCCCCGAGACGCGGGGGGTCCGGCGGGTCGCTCCGGTTCGTCCGACGAGTGTCATGTCCGGGCCGGTTCTGCGCTTCATCGTGGTGACGTTCACCGCCATCACCGCCTTCGCGGCCTTCGAGGCGACCTTCGCCCTGCTCGGGGAGGTCCGGTACGGGATGACCGAATCGATCGTGGCGCTGGTGTTCGCCGGGGTCGGGACCGTCCTCGTCCTGACCCAGGCGATGCTGGTCGGGCCCGTCACCGGGCGGCTCGGGGAGGCCACGGCGGTTCGGATCGGGCTCGGTCTCGACCTCGTCGGGTTCCTGCTGATCGCTTCCTCCAGGGGATGGCCGACCCTGCTGGCCGGGCTCGCCGTCCTCGCCGTGGGCCAGGGGCTCGTCGCCCCCAGCCTCTCGTCGATGATCGCCGGCATGGTCCCGCCGGACCGGTCGGGGGCGGCACTCGGTGCTCAGCAGTCGGCGGGCGGGCTCGCCCGGGTCGTCGGGCCGCTGCTCGGCGGCGCCCTCTTCGCGGTCGGGGCGGGCGTCCCCTACCTGGTGGCGGCGCTGCTCACCCTCGCCGTGCTGCCGCTGCTGCCGTCCCGCACCGGCCGCCGGGCGACGCTGGGAGGAGCCTGAGCCGGTCGTCAGTGGATGATCCGGGCGCCGAACCGGTACAGGCGGATCGGCTCGTCGGGTCCGAGCAGCGCCTTTCGGCGGGCGATGTCCACCTGGGCGGCGGCGTCGTCGACCCCGGGGATGGCGGGGAGGAGGAGGCCGGTTCGGCCGCCGGGACCTTCGACGATCACCCCGTACCGGGCGGGGTCGAGCTCGTCGAGGCTCGCGACCGGTTCGGGCTCTCCCAGGATGTAGACGGTGATGTCGAGCCGATCCAGCTCCTCGGGTCGGAGGGGAGGGAACCTGGGATCCCCGACCGCTGCCGCCACCGCCGACCGGGCGATCTCCCGGGCGAGGGTGTCTTCACGGGGTCGGATCGAGCCGACACAACCCCGGAGCGCCGCTTCCCCGTCGGAGGGTTCATGGAGGGAGACGAACACACCCCGGGCGGGGGCGGGCGGGTGGTCGTCGTCCTCCACGAGGATCCGTCCCGTCTCCAGGAAGCGACGGATCGCGGTGCGGGCCAGGCGTACGTAGGGGTGTTCGTCGGGTGCCATGGCTCGGAAGCTACGCCGCCCGGTGAGGGTGTGGGAGGGTCCAACAGCCCATGACGTTGCCCCGGAAAGCGTGTAGACAGAGGGTGAGGAGGTGGCCATGGGCACATCCGTTCGTCCGCCCGCCGTCGCCGGAGCGTTCTATCCGGCCGATCCGGACCGCCTCGCCGCCGAGGTTCGGGCCCATCTGGCCGCGGCCGCCAGGCCCGCCCTCGGGTTCGCGGTGCGAGGGCTGATCGTTCCCCACGCCGGATACGTGTACTCGGGGCCGGTGGCGGCCACCGGGTACCGGCTCTTGGAGGGTCGGGACGATCTGCGTCGGGTGGTGATGCTCGGGCCGTCCCATTTCGTCTGGTTCCCGGGGCTGGCCCTCCCCGATGTCGACTGTCTCGAGACGCCGCTGGGTGTGGTCGACGTCGACCGCGATGCCGTCGCCCTGGTCGAGCGGGAAGCCCTCGTCGTCGAGTCCTCGGCCGTCCACGAACGGGAGCATTCCCTGGAGGTGCAGCTTCCCTTCCTCCAGATCATCCTGCCGGGGGTGCCGGTGGTCCCCCTCCTCACCGGTGAGGTGGACCCTCGACGGGTCGCGGACGTGGTGGAGCCGCTCCTCGACGACGAGACGCTGCTGCTCGTCTCCTCCGACCTCTCCCACTATCACGACTACGACACGGCCCGCCATCTCGACGCCGTCACCGCGCGGGCGATCGTCGACGCGCGGCCCGAAGCCCTGGATCGGGACTCCGCCTGCGGCCGGACGGGGATCCAGGCCGCCCTCCATCTGGCCCGGCGTCTCGACTGGCGGGTGGTGTCGTGCGATTTGCGAAACTCGGGTGACACCGCCGGGCCCCGGGACCGGGTCGTCGGGTACGGCACCTTCGCCCTCGGCTGAGCTACGGGCGGGTCTCCTCGGCACCGGCGGCGAGGCGGACGGGCAGCCGCCGACTCCCCCAGGTTCCGGGTGTCGGCTCGAACACCCCGGCACACGGGGTGCCGCAGGCGGCACATCGACCCTCCGCGTCCAGGCCCCACCGCCCCAGCCGGTACCAGTCACGCTCGATGAGGACCGCGCCGCAGTGATGGCAGTAGGTGGTCTGACCGGCCGGATCGTGGACGTTGCCCGTGTACACGTAACGTTCCCCGTTGTCCAAGGCGATCCGGCGGGCGCGGCTGAGGGTGGTGGGCGGCGTCGGTGGGCGGTCCATCATCTTGAAGTCCGGATGGAACGCGGTGAAGTGGTGGGGGACGTCGGGGCCCAGATGCTCCACCACCCACTTCGTCATGGCGTCGATCTCCTCGTCGGAGTCGTTCAGACCCGGGATGAGGAGGGTGGTGATCTCGAACCAGACGTCGGTCTCGGCTTTGAGGTATTCGAGGGTGTCGAGGACCGGTCGCAGGGACCCGGCGCAGACCCGGTGGTAGAACTCGTCGGTGAACGCCTTGAGGTCGACGTTGGCGGCGTCCATGTGGGCGTAGAACTCCCGCCGGGGGGCGGGGTTGACGTATCCGGCGGTGACCGCGACGGCCTTGATGCCGCGTTCGTGGCAGGCGTCGGCGACGTCGATCGCGTACTCGTGGAAGATCACGGGGTCGTTGTACGTGAACGCCACGCTCCGGCATCCCAGGTCGGCGGCGACCTTCGCCACCCGCTCCGGGTCGGCCTGATCGGCGAGGACGTCGTATTCACGGGCCTTGGAGATGTCCCAGTTCTGGCAGAACCGGCACGCCAGGTTGCATCCGGCGGTGCCGAAGGACAGCACGGGGGTGCCCGGCAGGAAATGGTTGAGGGGCTTCTTCTCGATCGGGTCGACGCAGTACCCGCTCGAACGCCCATAGGTGGTGAGGACGATCTCGTCTCCGAGCCGGGCCCGCACATAGCAGAGTCCCCGCTGACCCTCCCGGAGCTTGCATTCCCGCGGGCAGAGGTCGCACTGGATGCGGCCGTCCTCCAGGACGTGCCAGTACTTCGTGGAGACGATCGAGTCGGCGGGGGCGAGATCGCCGGAGGTGAGTCCCGTCCCGGCCTTCGTCTCGGTGGATGCCGTGGCGTTGCGCATCGGACACGCTCCTCATCCGACCCTTTCAGCGTACGCCGTCCGGCCCGGTCATGGAGCGGGCGAAGGTCCCGGGAGTTCCAGGAGCTGGACGAGGTTGCCGTCGGGGTCGGACATCGTGGCCACCCAGCCGCCCCAGTGCTCGCGTTCGGGGGGACGGAGGAACGGGACCCCGGCGGCGATCAGCTCCCGGTGGGCGCGGTGGATGTCGTCGGTGCGGAGGTTCACCATGATGCGGAGCGGATCGGAGGCCGCCCCGGTGAGCTCGGAATGCACGGTGACGGTGAGCCGCACCTCGCCCCAGGCGAAGGCGACGAAGCCGGGACGTTCGGAGACCACGGGCAGCCCGAGCAGATCCCGGTAGAAGCGTGCCATCGCCGGGTGGCGATCCGCGGTGGTCCAGACGATCACCCCGGCGAGACCGGTCACGGGTCCGTTCATGGGTGAGACGATAGGTGGTCTCGGCCGGTGGGCGGCTGCCCTGGATTCCCCATGCCCGGTCGGGATGCTGGGTAGCGTATCGGCGATGACCGAAGAGTTCTCGGGCACGCTGACGCTCTCCGAGGGGCGGAGGGAGCGGGTGAGCGTCGTATTCGACGGGGACCTGATCGAGCTGCGAGCGGGTGCGTCGCCGGTGGGATCCTGGCCGGTGGACGTCTGCCGGATCCGTCGCGTCGGACCCCGCGAGTTTCGTTTCGAGATCGAAGGCGAGGTGCTCGGCTTCGTCCCCGACCGACCGGTCCCCTTCGGTTCGGCGGTCGCCAAGAACCTGAAACGGGCCCGGATCGCCGACCGGATCGACGCCGTCCGGGTCGTCGAACCGGAGCCCGAACCGCCGAGCCCGGAGGTCGTCGCCCCCGTGTCGCCCCCGGAGCCGTCGGGGTCGGAGGATGCCTCCCGGGGGGACTCCGTCGCCCGGGTGGCCGGTGTCCTCGCCACCGGGATCTTCGTGATCATGCTCGCCGTCGCCGCCACGATCCTCCTCCGTTCGAGCGACCGGCCAGGGACGGCGGCACCGGTCCCGCCGCCGGTCACCACCACCACCGGCGCGGCGGCCGAGCCGTCGGTGTTCGACCTCACGCCACCAGAGCTGGCCGCCCGCTGGAACGAGACGGCCGCCCGACTCGGGGCTCCCCTCCTGGTGAGGAACCGGCCGGGGGCGGGGGGTTTCGAGGCGGTGCTCACCCCCTACGTCACCCTCCAGGTCGCCGTGGGGTCGGACGGGACCGTGGACGCCCTGGTGGTCGTCGTCGACCCCACCGGCGACACCCGCGACGACGAGCTCGCCATCGCCGCCCTCGGGCTCACCATCGCCACCGTCGATCCCGACCTGGACGGTCCCGAACGGCGTCTGCTCCTGGGGCGTCTCGGGCTCGACATCGACCGACCCGACCTCACCTACCTGGACGGTGAGACCGAGGAGGGTGGGGTCCGCTACACACTCCGCTTCCTGGAGGATGTGACGTCCATCCTCTTCACGGTCGAGCCCGCCCGCTGAGCACGGTCGCCGATTCATGGTTGTGCCGAGCCGCCGGTAGCCTCACCCGGGCGGTGACCGTCGTCGCCGCATCCCCACGATCCGTGCAAGGGAGGCGCGCGTGAGGAATCTCTTCTCGTCGCTCGTCGTGCTGTCGCTTCTCGCCGCCCTGTTCCAGGTCGGCGGCGCCGGCTCGACCCCCACATCCCAGCTCGTCCCCGTCGCCGTCGGACCCGACTGGGCCGAGGCGACCCTGGTCGCCGACTTCGAGGCGGCCCTCACCCCTCCGACCACCGTCCCGTCACGGGAGCTCCCCCCGGGCTGCCGAATCCCCCGTCCGGGATCGACGTGCCCGGTCGTGGCCGTGGCGGGAGGGCTCGACGTGCCCGTCACCGTCTACGACCTCGTCCCCGACCAGGTCACCTCGGTGGAGGACTGGCGGCCTCTCGTCGCCGCCTTCTTCCGGCCCCACGACGTCGACCGGGCCCTGCGGGTGATCCGTTGCGAGTCGAGCGGCGACCCGACCGCCGCCAACCCTCGGAGCTCGGCTCGGGGCCTGTTCCAGATCCTCGCCCGCTACTGGCCGGCTCGGAGCGCCAAGGCAGGATGGGAGGGCGCCGACATCCTCGACCCGGTCGCCAACACCGCGGTGGCGGCCTGGCTCGTGTACGAGGGTGGGGGATGGGCGCACTGGAATCCGAGTCGGCCCTGCTGGGGGCGGTGACCACCCACGACGCCCATCGCTGTCGGGGACGCCCGGCGGCGCGGCTAGCGTGACCGGTATGCGGATCCTCGTCGTCGAGGACGAACCCGATCTGGCGGACGCGCTCGTCCGGGGCCTCCGCCGCCAGCGGTTCGCCGTCGATGTCGCCCACACCCTCACCGAAGCCGAGACGAAGGTCATGTCGGCGGGGTACGACGTGGTCTGCCTCGACTGGAACCTCCCCGACGGTCCCGGGGTGGACCTGGCCCGACGGCTCGCCGACGGCAGCCTCCAGACCCTCGAAGGTCAGCGACCCAAGGTGCTGATGCTCACCGCCCGCGACGCCGTGGAGGATCGGGTCGAGGGGCTGGACTCGGGCGCCGACGACTATCTGGTGAAGCCCTTCGCCTTCGCCGAGCTCACCGCTCGGATCCGGGCGCTGCTCCGGCGGGACGAGGACGTCTCTCCGGTGCTCCGGGTGGGCGACATCGAGCTGGACCCGGCACGTTTCGTCGCCACCCGCAGCGGACGGGACCTCGGGCTGACGGCGAAGGAGTTCTCCCTCCTCGAGTATTTCCTCCGCCACCCCGGCGAGGTGCTGAGTCAGGAACGGCTGCTCGAACACGTCTGGGACGAGATGGCCGACCCCTTCACCAACACGGTGCGGGTCACCGTCTCGAACCTGCGGAAGAAGCTGGGGGAGCCTCCCGTCCTGGAGACCGTTCCGGGCCGAGGCTACGTGCTCCGTGACGGCCCGTCGCCGTCCGACGCCCCGTCCCACGACTGATCGGGGCGGCTCGTCGGCGCGGGGTTTATCCACGTCTTAGCCCGAGGACCGTACCCTTGGGGGTCGTGAGACTTCCCGCCTTCGCCCGCTCGATCCGGTTCCGGCTCTCCGTGATGTACTCGGCGGCGGTGTTCGGGCTCGGTGGCCTCGCCCTGGGCGCCGTCTACCTGCTGGTCCGGGCGAACCTGCGTGCCCAGACGATGACGGCGCTCGTCGTGGCCGGCCAGCCCGTCAGGATCGGCACCCGGGTGTTCATCGTCCCCCGTCTCGAGGAGCAGCCCGTGCGGTCCCTCGAGAGCATCTTCGACGAGATCGTCCTCAACGAGCTGGCCCGGCAGATGCTGTACGCCCTCGGAGCCCTCTTCCTGTTGAGCCTCGTCGTCGGGTGGTTCGTCGCCGGACGGACCCTCCGACCGGTGGAGAAGATCACCTCCGTCGCCTCCGAGATCCAGGCGACCGATCTGAGTCGTCGCATCGGGCTCCAGGGTCCCGACGACGAACTGACCCGCCTCGCCGGGACCTTCGACGAGATGCTGGACCGGCTGGACGCCGCCTTCCAGAGTCAACGACGGTTCCTCGCCCAGACCTCTCACGACCTCCGCAATCCCCTCGCCATCATCCGGTCCAACCT
>JALSJV010000267.1 GCA_026989215.1 Acidimicrobiia bacterium
AGGCGCGCCCCCAGCCAGCGGCTCGCTTCTTCGAGGGTGTCGAGGCCGGTGGTCAGCTCCTGTCGGAACCGGCCGAGCTGGGGGTCGGTGCCGAGCTCGTCGGCCGTTCGGCGGATCTGGGCGAACAGCTCCGCCACCACCTTGCCGTCTCGCATCGGCAGTTTCCGCAGGACCAGGTCGATCGCCTGGATGCCGTTGGTGCCTTCGTAGATGGTGGCGATGCGGGAGTCCCGGAAGTACTGGGGGGCGCCGGTCTCTTCGATGTAGCCCATTCCGCCGTGGATCTGGATCCCGAGCGAGGCCATGTCGACCCCCCGGTCGGTGCACCAGGCCTTGGCCACCGGGGTGAGCAGCGCTACGATCTCGGCTGCCCGGGTCCGATCCTCCTCGGTGTCGGCGTGACGGGAGAGGTCGACCTCCTTGGCGGTCGTGTAGAGGAGACCCCGCATCGCTTCGATGTGGGCCTTCATGGTGAGCAGCATCCGGCGGACGTCGGGGTGTTCGGTGATGACGGAGGATTCGGTCGCCGGCGCTCCGATGGCTCGGCCCTGGCGTCGCTCCTGGGCGTAGGCGAGGGCTTTCTGGAAGGCCGCCTCGCTGATGGCGAGGCCTTCGATTCCCACGCCGAGGCGGGCGGTGTTCATCATCGTGAACATGTAGCGCATGCCCCGCTCCTCTTCCCCGATGAGGTAGCCGACGGCCCCGTCCCCTTCGTCCCCGAAGGAGAGCACGCAGGTGGGGGAGGCGTGGATGCCGAGTTTGTGTTCGAGTGAGACGACCTTGATGTCGTTGCGGACGGTGGGGTTGCCGTCGTCGTCGAGGAGGTATTTGGGGACGATGAACATGGAGATCCCCTTGGTGCCCGGCGGGGCTCCGGGGGTGCGGGCCAGCACCAGGTGGATGATGTTCTCCGTCATGTCGTGCTCGCCCCAGGTGATGAAGATCTTCGTCCCGGTGATCCGGTAGGTGCCGTCGTCCTGGCGCACCGCCTTCGTGCGGAGGGCGCCGACGTCGGAGCCGGCCTCGGGCTCGGTGAGGCACATCGTCCCCGTCCACTCCCCGGTGACGAGCTTGTCGAGGTAGGCGGCCCGCTGTTCGTCGGATCCGTGGGCGATCAGGGCTTCGATCGCCGCCTGGGTGAGGAGAGGACACAGCGAGAACGCCATGTTGGCGGATTTGAACATCTCCTGGAAGACGATGCCGACCGTGTAGGGGAGGCCGCCGCCGCCGTACGCTTCGGGGATGTGGGCGGCGGCCCATCCGGCTTCGACGTACTTGGCGTACGCCTCTTTGAAGCCGTCGGGGGTTTTCACGGTGCCGTCGGGTTGGAGCACCGAGCCCTGCTGGTCGCCGATCCGGTTGAGGGGGGCGATGACCTCGGAGTAGAAGCGGCCCGCCTCGGAGATGAGTCCTCGGATGGTGTCCTGGTCGAGGTGTTGGAATCCGTCGAGTTTGGAGACGTCGTCGAGCTCGACGATCTGGTTGAGGGTGAAGTCGATGTCGGCGACGGGTGCGATGTAGTCGGCCATACCCAAAGCCTACCGGAGCGGTGATCGGCGCCATCGGGCCGAAGTCCTCTTCCCACGTCCACCCCCTTCTTCCCCCTCTCTGAGGGGGAAGTACCCGCCGACGGGGGAGGCGGGGGATGGGGGTGCAGCGGTGCGCGGCCTGCGGCGCGTCGTCCTCACGCCCGC
>JALSJV010000268.1 GCA_026989215.1 Acidimicrobiia bacterium
CACCGAGGGAACCGTTCGAGCTGGACGACCCGAGCGTCCGGGCAGGCGTCCACCATCAGCTCCCTCGTCGCCGGATGACACGTCAGCAGCAACACCTGACGCTCCGCGGCGACCTCAGAGATGACATCGGCCACGTTCCCGGCACGCTCCGGATCGAAGTTGACGAGCACGTCGTCCATGATGAGCGGAAGCCGCGCACCCCGCCCGGCGAACTCCTCGGCGAGCGCGAAACGCAGGCAGAGGTAAAGCTGCTGGACCGTGCCGGTGCTGAGATCGACGACGTCGACCTGGTCACCTCCCCGGCTCAGCACGACGAGGGAGCCCTCGGACGACAGAAGGCCCGGGTAGCGTCCCAGCGTCACATGGCCGAACAGCTCGGCGGCACGTTCGACGACCTTCGGCTGATGTTTACGTTCGAAGCGGTCCAAGGTGGCTTCGATCAGCGTTCGGGCCGTCGCCACCCGGGCCCACTCGGCCGTCGCCTCCGCCAGCTCCTCCCGACACGCCTCCACCGCCAGCGCCTTCTCGGCGACATCCGACGAGGAGGCGATCCGCTCCGCCGCAGTGCGGAGATCCTGATGGCGTCGGACCGCCTCTTCATGGTCCCGCTCGAGCTGGCCGATCAGGGTGGTGAGGCCGTCGAGCTCCGCCCGCCACCGGGGGAGGTCACCGGTGGAGAGCTCCTCCCTCATCCGGTCCCCGCTCTCACCGCCCCCGATCCGGGACTCGATGATCCGAGAAAGCCGCGTCACGTCGTGTTCCAGCTCCGTCCGGCGTCGCAACCTCTCCAGGGCCTCCCCGAGCGCCGCCCCGTCGGCGACGCCCGCCCCGGCCAGCAGCCGGTCCCGGGCGGCCTCGGCCCGTTCGAGATCGGCCTCCGCCTCCTCGAGATCCCGCCGCGCCCCGGCGATGCCCTTCGTGAGCCCCGTGATCGACGCGCGGTCGCTCTCGTCGGCCAGCACATCCCGGTAGAGCGTCTCGACGGCGGCCATCAGCGCCGAGTCGACCACGTCGGCTTCCCGACCGACGGCCGCGAGCACCTCGGCCGCCTCCCGTTCGAAACGCTCGATCCGCTGCCGCACCTCACCCGCCTCCGCCCGCGCCTCGTGCTCCTGTCTCATCAGGTCCCGCGTCCGGGCGATCGCCGGGACGAGATCCATGACCACCTCCGGCTGCAGAGGCTCGGCGATGCCGTGCTCCGCCCGCCACACATCCCATTCGCCTTCGAGCTGGACACGCCGCGACCGGCGCTGCTCGAACTCCGCCTTCGCCTGCTCGAGGTCGTCGCCGAGCCTGCGCTCCTTCTCCAGCGCCTCTGCGAGGAGCTCGGCGACCACGTCCGCGGCCTCGCGCTCAGACCGCCGACGTGCGATCGCCGCCAGCCGATCCTCGATCTCGACGGGTTCGGGGATGTCGGAGAACCCCAGCTCCGCCGCCAAGGCGCGGGCGTCCCCTTCGGTCTGCCCGAGTCGGCGTCGCGTCTCCTCGGCGGCGTCCGCACCCGGCCCCTGCGGTCCTCCACGGGCGTCGCGCCCGGCGGCGGTCGACCGTCGCCAGACCACGACGCCGACCCCCGACGCGACGGCGAGCACGAAGAAGAGGACGGCGGAGACGATCTCGCCCACCAAACCCGTGGCGACCCCGGCGACCGCCAGAATCGCCGGAACCGCGAAGAGAGCACCCGGCGGTCC
>JALSJV010000269.1 GCA_026989215.1 Acidimicrobiia bacterium
GCCTGCGCCCTCCACCTCACCCGACGCGCCGCCGACAGCCGTCTCGCCCAGGCCGTCGCCCTGTGGAACCGCCACCCCGCCGTCGGCAGAGCCCTCCTCGGAGGCGATCTCGACTCCTCTCGGGCGAAGGCGATCTGCGATGGGGTGACCGGCCTCTCCGACGAGTTGGCCTCCGAGATCGTCGACACCGTCCTGGAACGGGCCGCCGACCTCACCGCCGGGCAGCTCCGAGCCTGGATCCGCCGGCTCCGCCTCGCCGCCGACCCCGACGATGCCCGCCATCGATATGAGCAGACCTTCCGCAGCCGGCGGCTCATGACCATGGCGAACCCCGACGGCACCGCCGACTTCTACGCCCTCGACCTGGCGCCCGACCGCGTGGCCGAGGCGCGGGACCGGATCGAACGGATCGCCCGCAGCCTCAAGACCGGCGACGAGAAACGCACCTTGGATCAGCTCCGCGCCGACGTCTTCATCGACCTCCTCTGCGGAACCACCCACGAAGGCGCCGCCCGCGGGGTCGTCGACATCACCGTCGAGCTCGACACGTTGGCGAAGCTGGCGGAACGGCCCGGCGAGCTTCCCGGATGGGGACCGGTGATCGCCGACCTCACCCGCCAGCTCGCCTTCGAACATGGACGGACCTGGCAGGTCACCCTCACCCACGAGGGGAGACCGGTCTGGTCCGGCGTCACCCGACGCCGCCCCGACACGGCCACCGCCCGCAGAGTCCGCACTCGCGATCCCCGCTGCGTCTTCCCGGGCTGTCGGATGCCCGCCCGGGCGTGCGACCTCGACCACACGACGGCCTGGAAGGACGGTGGCCCCACCACCGCCGACAATCTCGCCCCCCTCTGCCGCCACCACCATCGGCTCCGCGACCACGGCTGGGAATACGAGCTCCTCGACGACGGCACCTACCGATGGACCAGCCCCCTCGGACGGCAGTACACGACGCGCCCACCCCCCTGACCGGTTCACCTCCTTCACGTCGACCCCTGCTGCCCATCGACACGCCTCGTGACCGCGAGGAGTGACCCGTCAACGAGTACGTTCGTGTGTATCAGCGGAATGGTCTCCAAGGCGAAGTGCAGTGTTGATGTGATCAGTACGAACTGGTCTGGGACCATGAGCGGAAAGACCTACACGAATATGGTGTACGCCTTCCGGGGTGATGTCACGATCTCCCAGGAAGGGGACTCTGGCGCCCCGATCTACACGAGAATCGGCAGTGGAAGTGCGAGAATCCGGGGGATGCACATCGGTGATCCCTTCTCCTCCCAACATGTCACCGTGTTCTTCAAGGTCTCGACGATCGAGAGCGTCACTGGAGCAGTCACAGCAACCACGTGCTGCAATGCTCCCTCCTATTGACTCCTCGCGGCTGTCGGCTTTCCGATCCCGAACCGTATTCCTGGTGGGGTTCGTCGTCCTCTCGGGATGCGTCCCCCACGGTACGACGGCTCCTTCAACGAGTATCCCACCATCCTCGCCAGGAGAGACGACGACGAGTCCACCGCCCCCAACCGTGGCCACGCCGCCGCCGTCCACCCCCGCTCCGCCACCGCCGCTGATCTCCGGGCTCGAGCTCGACCCCCGACGCCTCGACCTGCCTGACGAAGGGATCGTCGTCATCACGGACCATCAGACGATTCTCGTCGCGATGGACGAGACCGTGGTCGGTCAC
>JALSJV010000270.1 GCA_026989215.1 Acidimicrobiia bacterium
GAGAACGGCCGCGAAGAGGGAGCGGAGACGTTCGGCGGGGTCGAAGAAATCGTCCACTCCGAACTCCCAGGGGTGTTCGAGCCTCCGCAGTGCCGTCATCCCCGCCTCGGTGACGCTCCGGAGCTGCGGCGACATGTAGGCGCAGTTGAGGTAGGTGACGTCCGGGGGGATGTCGAAGGGATCGCTCCTCATCCGCCCGCGGCCGCCCGACCGTCTTCGACGAGCTCGGTGAGGCGAGCGACGACCTCGTCGACGCCGAGCTCCTCGGTGCCCATCCCTCGGCGAACGGTCAGCTCGACGCTGCCGCCCTCGAGCCCCCGAGGGCCGACGGTGATCCGGAAGGGGATCCCGACGAGCTCGGCGTCGGCGAATTTCACACCCGGCCGTTCGGGACGATCGTCGAGGATCACGTCGAGACCAGCGTCCCGGAGCCGCCGATCGAGATCCTCGGCCGCGGCCAGGGTGGCGGGGTCGTCGGCCCGGAGCACGGTGACCACGACCTCGAAGGGCGCCACCGACACCGGCCAGATGATGCCCCGGTCGTCGTGGGACGTCTCGACGATGGCGGCCATGGCGCGCTCGACTCCGATCCCGTACGAGCCCATGATGATCGGCCGGTTGACACCGTCCTCGTCCTGCACGTAGGCACCGAACGCCTCGGAGAACTTCGTTCCGAGCTTGAAGATGTGCCCCACCTCGATGCCCTTCCACAGCTCGAGCGGGCTGGCACAGTCGACGCACGGTTCGCCGCTGGTGACGCTGCGCAGGTCCGCCCAGACTCCGACGTCGATGTCCCGAGCGACGTCGACGCCCCGATAGTGCCAATCGTCCTCGTTGGCGCCGGTCGTCATGTTCACCCGGCCCCGTAACGCCACGTCGGCGATGACCGGGATCCCCTCGACGCCGACCGCACCCAAGCTGCCGGGGTCGGCTCCGAGCAGGTCGCGGATCTCCTCGGGGTGGGCGGGCCGCACCGCCGCCGCCCCGGTCGCATCCAGCAGCTTCTGCTCCTGCAGCTCGTGGTCGCCACGGAGCAGGACGAGGGTCGGTTCCCCATCCACGAAGTAGACGAGCGTCTTGATCTGACGCTCCGGAGCGGCCACGTCGGGATGGGCCGCCGCCAGGTCGGCGATCGTCCGGAGGCCCGGCGTGGGGAATCGCTCGATGCTCCCCGGAGGACCGTCGTCGACGGCGTCGAGCGCCGAGACCGCCTTCTCGACGTTGGCCCGATACCCGCATCCGGTGCAGGTGACGATCCAGTCCTCCCCGGCTTCGCTCCGGACGATGAACTCCACCGACTCGGTCCCCCCCATCGCCCCCGACGACGCCTGGACGTCGGTCGTCTCCAAACCCATCCGTGCGAAGATGCGGCGGTAGGCGGCGTGGTGGAGATCGAACCCGGCGTCGAGTCCGGGGCGGTCCACGTCGAGGGTGTAGGAGTCCTTCATGGTGAACTCCCGGACCCGCAGCAGGCCGGACTTGGGGCGGGGCTCGTCACGGAACTTGGTGTGGATCTGGTACCAGATCTGGGGGAGGTCACGGTAGGAGGAGAGCTCCGAGGCCAAGATGGCGAAGATCTCCTCCTCGGTCATCCCGAGGACCAGCTCCACCCCCTTGCGATCCTTCAGCTTGAACAGGTTCTCCCCCATCAGGTCGTACCGATCGGATCTCCTCCAGATGTCCGCCGGATGCAAGGTCGGGAGCACCACCTCCTGGCCGCCGATGGCGTCCATCTCCTGGCGGATGATCTCGATGATCTTCAACCGAACCCTCTGACCGAGGGGGAGGATCGAGTAGGAACCGGCGGCGAGCTGGCGGATGAACCCACCGCGGACCAGCAGTCGGTGACTGACGGCCTCGGCATCGGCCGGGTCGTCGCGAAGGGTGGGGATGAAGGCGTGGGACCAGCGCATGCTTCTCGACTCGTCTCGGACGGCCCGACGCTAGCGCCCCGGAGCCGTCCCCATCGAACCCTGCTCCGCGACCTCGGCCACTCGAGCCCGACGCTCGGCGGCCCGGTTGGCGTCGCCTTGGATCTCGACGAGCTGCACCCGGGTCGCGGCGGCGATCTCCGCGGCCCGGGCGTCCGCCGCGGCGAGCCTCGCCTCGATCCCCTCTTCGGCCAGCTTGCGGGCTTCGTCGAGCAGGGCATCCACCATCTCGTCTTCGGGGACGACCCGCACCACCTGACCCTTGATGAACAGGTGGCCCTTCCCCCGCCCCGCGGCGATCCCGATGTCCGCTTCTCGAGCCTCGCCGGGACCGTTGACGACACAGCCCATCACCGCCACCTGGATGGGGAGGCGCTCCTCCTCCAGGGCGGCCTGAGCCCGGGAAGCCACGTCGATGACGTCCACCTCGGCCCGGCCGCACGACGGGCAGGCGATGAGGTCGAGCCCCTTCCGCTCCCGCAGCCCCAGATACTCGAGGAGAGCACGCCCCGCCCGCGCCTCCTCCACCGGGTCGGCGGTCAGGGAGAAACGGATGGTGTCGCCGATGCCTTCCAGCAGGAGGGTGGCGATTCCGGCCACCGACTTGATCAGGCCTCCCGGCGGCGGTCCGGCCTCCGTCACCCCCAGGTGGAGGGGATAGTCCACCTTCTCGGAGAGGAGCCGATAGGACTCCACCATGGCCGGCACGTTCGAGTGCTTGACGGAGATCTTGATGTCGCCGAAACCGACCTCCTCCAGATATCCGACCTCGATCAGCGCCGACTCGACCAGCGCCTCCGGGGTGGCCGCCCCATGTTTCGCCAGCAGGTCCTTGTCGAGGGATCCCGCGTTGACGCCCACCCGGATCGGGACTCCGCGGTCCTTCGCCTCGCGGGCGACGGTCTTGATGTGCTCCTCGTTGCGGATGTTCCCCGGGTTGAGACGAAGGCCCTGGACCCCCGCCTCCAACGCGGCGAGGGCCAGGCGGTACTGGAAGTGGATGTCGGCGATGATCGGCACCGGTGACCGGGGAACGATCTCCGCCAGACCCTGCGCCGCCTCGGTGTCGTTGCAGGTGATGCGCACCAGGTCGGACCCGGCGGCCGCCAACGCGTACACCTGGGCCAGGGTGGCGTCCACGTCGGCGGTCTTGGTGGTCGTCATCGACTGCACGCTCACGGGCGCGTCCCCGCCGACGGGGACGTCACCGACCATGAGGCGGCGGGTCTTCTTTCGGGGGATCATCGACCGAATGCTAGGACCGCCGTGGGGCTGCGCCGTCGCACTCAGGGCAGGTCCGCCGAATCCCACACCCCCTACAGCCTGATCGGGTTGACGATGTCGAGGACGATCGCCACCAACCCCAGGAAGGCGACGAAGGCGATCACCATCGCCGCGATCGGTGCCAGCTTCCGGATGTCGGCCCGCCGTCCCGTGAGCTTCTCGTACAGGGCGACGGCGAAGTGCCCGCCGTCCAGGGGGTAGAGGGGGAGGACGTTCAGGGTGCCGAGGATGATGTTCACCGACGCCAGCAGCCCGATGAAGTTGGCGACGCCGATCTGATCGGTCTGGGCGCCGAGCTGCGCGATCCCGATCGGGCTGACCGGCCGGATCTCGTCGGGGACGTCCTGACCGACGAGGCCGCCGGCCAGCGTCGAGAGGTTCTCGGGTCGGATCAGGTTCCCGAGGGCCTGGAACGTGAAACCGACCGACGCCCACACCTGACGGCCGGCGATCCCCGCCGCCGTCGTCATGCCGATCGACTCACGTACCTGGGTCGGCCCCACCCCGAGGAAGCCCCGGACCGCTCCCGTCTCGGGGTCCCGGCGCTCGGCGAGGGTGGCGGCGATCTCCATCGTCTGTCCGTCCCGGAGGATCGTCAACGTGATCCTCTCCCCCGGACGTGCCGCCAGCGTCGACGCCACCTCCTCCCATGTCTCCGTCGGAACACCGTCGATGGCGACGATGACGTCCCCGGGAGCGAGCCCCGCCTCCACCGCCGGGCTCGGGACGCCCTCCTCCAGCCTCTCGACCACGACCGCCACCTCGTTGGTGGGAACCGGGATGCCCTGGGCGAGGTTGAGACCGAAGAACATGACGTAGGCGATGAGGAAGTTCATCGCCACCCCCGACAGGACGACCACCGACTTCTTCCAGAACTCCTTCTCCCGGTAGGTCCGCCCCACGTCTTCGGGAGGGACCTCCTCGAGCTGGCTCATCCCCACGATCTTGACGTAGCCACCGAAGGGGATCACCTTGAACCCGTACTCGGTCTCCCCCCTCTTGAACGACCAGATCCGCGGCCCGAAACCGAAGAAGAACTCGGTGACCTTCATGCCGGTCGCCTTGGCGGCGACGAAATGCCCCGCCTCATGGGCGAGGACGAAGAGCACGATGGCGGCGACGGAGAGGAAGGCCCCGAGCATGATCGATGCCCAAGCTAGCGCACGACCGCCCCTATCGACAGCCCCCCGGCCCGCCGGACCTCAGGCCAGGCTCCCGACCACCTCCGCGGCCCGTCGCCGTGCCTCCCGGTCCACCTCCAGCACGTCCTCCACGGTGCGGAGCTCCGACACCGCCGACCGCTCCAGGGTGGCCGCGACCACCTCGGCGATGTCGAGGAATCCCAGCCGTCCTTCGAGGAACGCCTCGACGGCGACCTCGTCGGCGGCGTTGAACACCGCCGGGGCCGACCCGCCGGCCCTCCCGGCGGCGTAGGCCAGGTCGAGCATCCTGAACACCTCACGGTCCACCGCCTCGAAGGTGAGGGAGCGTCCGACGAGGTCGAAGGCGGACGCCGGAGGGCAGGGGCGTCGCTCGGGATGGGTGAGCGCGTACTGGATGGGGATGCGCATGTCGGCGACGCCGACATGGGCGAGGAACGCCCCGTCGACGAGCTCCACCAGCGAGTGCACCGCCGACTGGGGATGGACGACCACCTCGATCCGATCGTAGGGGACGTCGAAGAGGAGGTGGGCTTCGATCACCTCCAGCCCCTTGTTGGCGAGGGTGGCCGAATCGACGGTGATCCGAGCCCCCATCTTCCACGTCGGATGGGCCAGGGCCTCCGCCGGGGTCACGTCGACCAGCTCCGCCGCACCACGGCCCCGAAAGGGCCCCCCCGAGGCGGTCAGCACCAGTCTCGCCACCTCGGAGCGGTCCATCTGCGCCAGAAGCTGGAACAGGGCCGAGTGCTCAGAATCCACCGGCACCAACTCGCCCCGGCCCCTCCGCCGCGCCTCGAGCACGACGGGACCCCCGGCGACCAGACTCTCCTTGTTGGCCAGGGCGAGACGGTTGCCCGCTTCCAGCGCAGCCACCGACGCCCGCAGCCCGGCGGCACCGACGATCCCGTTGACGACCACCGCACCCGGGATCCTGGCCAGGGCGACCACCTCCTCGGTCCCCCACCGGACCGACCGTCCCAGCCCCGCCTCGAACCGCCGTCGGTCGGCGGACGGTGGGCCCTCCGCCACGGCGACGACCGCCTCGGGGTGACGGGCGGCGAGCTCGACGAGCTCGGCGCGGGGTCGTCGGGCGGCGAGGCCCACGACCGGCCAACCCAGGCCGGAGACGACTTCCAGGGTCTGCCGGCCGATCGAGCCGGTGGCACCGAGGACTACGACGGGGCGGCTCACAGCCAGCCGAGGACCCGGAACAGCACATACGACGCCGGGACCACGAACAGGAAGGCGTCGATCCGGTCGAGGACGCCCCCGTGACCCGGGAGGATCGTGCCCATGTCCTTCACGCCGAGGGAGCGTTTCACCACCGACTCGGCCGCGTCCCCGAGGGGAGCGAAGACGGAGACGAGGGCCCCCAGCACCAGCGCCGAGACGAGGTCGATCGGCTCGAACAACGGTACGGTCGACAGGAACGCCGCCAGCACCATCGTCAGCACGACCGCTCCCACCAGGCCCTCCACCGTCTTGTTCGGCGAGACCCGGGGGGCGAGCTGGTGTCGCCCGAAACCACGACCCACGAAATAGGCGGCGATGTCGAAGAAGGCGGTGAGGACGACGACCAACAGGATGAGCGCCACCGCCCGGTCGGAACGGCCGATCACCACGGCGAACGCCAACAGGCCCGTCCATGCCATTCCGAGCACGGTGAGCCCGGCGTTCTCCAATGGGCGTCTCCGCCGGACCGCGGCGTAGAACAGGACGATGAGGAAGAGCCCGATCGCCTGCAGTCCGCCGATCCCGACCGGCCCCGACACATGGGCGGCGATGGCGGACCCGACGACCCCGACGAACCCGAACAACGCGACCGGGGAGTACCCCCGGGTCCGTAGTGTGCCGTAGAACTCCCCTGCCGCGACCACCATCAGCACCGTCACGAAGGCCGTGAACCACGCCCCCCCGGCGAGCAGGCTCCCCAGAAAGAGGCCGACGAGCACGATCGCGCTCCCCACTCGAAGCGCCAGGTCCGAGCTGCGGGCCTGCTCGACCGCCTCCACCTCCTCTTCACTGACCCCACGCCGCCCGGTGACGTCCTCGAACCCGACCAGGCCGGTCCCGACGCCGGGGATGGGCGCCGCGACCGCTTGGGTCTCGAACTCCTCGGTGTTGGCACGGGCGATCTCCTCGGCCAGGTCCCGGTACTCCCTGGTGGTCGCCGCCAGGTAGTCCTCCTGGGTGAGATCGTCGAGCCCGTTCTCCCCGCCCAGCTCGTCGTCGTCCCCGGTCGGCTGCGCAGATGCCTCCGGAGTCGCATCCGTCGGTTCCTCCCGTTCGGAGTCCGCACCATCCTCGAGCTGCACCACGGCGTCGAGCGGCTCGGCATCGGTGTCGCGTTCCCACGGCCGCACGAACCGACGGCCACCCTCGTCCGGGGAGGTCGAGCGCTGGTCGTCGTCGCCCATCACACCTCGCGTAGCTCGGTTTCCTTGCGTTCCAACAGCTCGTCGATCTGGGCGACGTAGGTGTCGGTGAGGTCCTGCAGCTCCTTCTCGGCCCGTCGGATGTCGTCGTCGGAGACCTCCCCGTGGAGCGCCTCGAGATCCGACTTGATGTGCCGCCGCACGTTACGAATCGCCACCCGACCCTCCTCGGCCATGTGCCGTACCAGTCGGATCAGCTCGAGGCGGCGCTCCTCGGTGAGGGGCGGGAACGCGATCCGGATCACGGTTCCGTCGTTGGAGGGGTTGAGTCCGAGATCCGACGACTGGATGGCCTTCTCGATCGCCCCCATCGACCCCTTGTCGAAGGGCTGGACGACGAGGAGACGCGGCTCGGGCACCGAGAAGGTGGCGAGCTGCTGCAGCGGCGTGGGCTGGCCGTAGTAGTCGACCATCACCCGATGCAGGATCTGGGGATTCGCCCGACCGGTACGGACCGTCGTGAACTCGCCGACGACGTGCTCGACGGCCATCTCCATCTTGTGCTTGGCCTCGTCGAGCAGCTCCTCGATCATCCTTGCCTCCTCAGTGCACCAGGGTTCCGATCGGCTGGCCTTCCACCGCGGCGACGATGTTCCCGGGCTTGGTCAGGTTGAACACGACGATCGGGATGTCATGTTCACGGCACATCGTAATGGCGGTGCTGTCCATGACCCGGAGACTCCGGGCGATCACGTCGAGGTAGGACACCTCCTCCAGCAGGTTGGCGTCGGGATGCGTCTCGGGGTCGGCGTCGTAGACGCCGTCCACCCTGGTGGCCTTCAGCACCACCTCGGCACCGATCTCGACCGCTCGGAGTGCAGCGGTGGTGTCGGTCGTGAAGAACGGGTTTCCGGTGCCGGCGGCGAAGATCACGATCCGACCCTTCTCCAGGTGCCGGATGGCACGCAGCCGGATGTACGGCTCGGCGAGCTGCTGCATCGTGATGGCGCTCTGCACCCTGGTGGGAACGCCCTCTTTCTCCAACGCGTCGCGCAGCGCCAGGGCGTTGATCACCGTGGCGAGCATCCCCATGTAGTCCGCCGTCGCCGGATCCATGCCCTTGGCGGCCTGGGAGACCCCGCGGAAGATGTTGCCGCCGCCCACCACCACGGCGATCTGCGTCCCCGTCGCGTGGGCTTCGGCGATCTCTCTCGCCACCCGCTTCACCGTCTCGGGATCGATCCCGTACCCGAGTCGGGGATCGGCGAACGCCTCCCCCGAGAGTTTGAGGAGCACCCGTCTCGGAGGGCCCTCCATCAGTCCGTCTGCTCCCCCACCGCCAGCCTGGCGATGCGGCGCACCCCGATGTTCTCGCCCATCTTGGCGGCGAGCCTCGTCACGTACTCCTCCACGGTGCCCTCGAACTTCTCCTTGTTCACGAACTCCTGGTCGTAGAGCACGTGCTCACGGTAGAAGGATTCGAGCCGACCCTCCACGATCTTGGGGACGATGTGCTCCGGCTTCCCCTCCGACGCCGCCTGCTTGGCGATGATCTCCGACTCGTTCTCGACGACGTCGGACGGCACGTCATCGCGACGGATCCAGGAGGGATTCCCCCAGGCGACGTGCATGGCGAGATCGTTCGCCACCTCGAGGAACTCCGGGCTCTTCGCCACGAAGTCGGTCTCGCAGGCCAGCTCGACGAGCACACCCAGCACCGGCCGATCCGACTGGACGTGGAGGTAATGCCCGATGGCGCCCTCCGTCGCCGCCCGGTCGGCACGTTTGGCGGCTGCGGCCAGCCCCTTCTCCCGCAGGATCTGGAAGGCCTGGTCGAAATCCCCGCCCGCTTCGGTCAGGGCCTTCTTGGCGTCCATCATCCCGACACCGGCTGCCTGACGGAGCCGCTGGATGTCCTTGGCGGTGAACTCTGGCATCGATCGCTCCCCTTCCTTCAGGCCTCGACCTCGGCGGCGCCTTCGGGCTCCGACTCGACGGTCTCCGCCTCCTGTGTGTGCTCGGCCACCTTGCCCTTCGTGGCGATCTGCCGGCCTTCCCTGCAGGCCTCCGCCATGACGGACGCCACCAGGTCGATGGACCGGATCGCGTCGTCGTTCCCGGGGATGACGTAATCGATGGGGTCGGGATCCGAGTTCGAGTCGACCAGGGCGATGATCGGGATGGCGAGCCGGTTCGCCTCCTTCACCGCCGTCGCCTCGGTGAGGACGTCGACGATGAACACGGCGTCGGGGAGCCGCTGCAGGTCCCGGACGCCGCCGAGGGTCCGCTCGAGCTTCCCGAGCTCACGCCGCAGTCGGAGTCGTTCCTTCTTCGGAAGCCCCTCCATCTCCCCGCTGGAGTCCATCCGCTCCAGCTCCTTCATGTAGAAGATCCGCTTCTGGATGGTGGAGAAATTGGTGAGCATGCCCCCCAGCCAGCGGAAGTTGACGTACGGCATCTGGGCCTCCTGGGCCCGCTCGGCGATCGCCGCCTGCGCCTGCTTCTTCGTCCCGACGAACAGCAGCACACCACCGTCGGCGACGAGGTCGCGGACGAAGTCGGAGGTGGTCTGCAGCCGTTCGAGGGTCTGGCGCAGGTCGATGATGTGGATGCCGTTGCGGTCGCCGTAGATGTACGGCGCCATCTTGGGGTTCCAGCGTCTGGTCTGGTGGCCGAAATGGACCCCGGCCTCCAAGAGCTGCTTCATCGTGACACTCGCCACGATCACTCCTTTCCGGTTGGTTCCTCCGTCCGTCCGGGCGTGCCCACCCGACCTCTTCGACCGGGCACCCCGCATCGAGCCGGCGGCTCCACCGTGGGGATGAGACGAACGTGCGTGATGGGCGGCATTGTAAGGAGCCGACCTCACCGACGGCAACGTGGGTCAGCCGTGGCTGCGTTCCCCGATGCGGTTCCGGAGGCTCATCACCGACTTGGCGTGGATCTGACAGACCCTGGACTCGGTGACGCCCAGCACCTCCCCGATCTCCGCCAAGGTGAGACCTTCGTAGTAGTAGAGGGTGAGGACGAGACGTTCCCGGTCGGGGAGGCGGTTGATGGCGTCGGCGAGGATTCGGCGGGTCTCCTCGGCCTGGAACGCGGCCTCGGGATTGGTTCCCCGCGGATCGGGGACCAGATCCACCATGGTGGCGCCCCCCTCCGGCGAGAGCATCTCGTCGAGGGCGACGAGCCCGAGATTGGAGATCTCGGCGAGCGCGTCCTGCAGGTCCTCGAGGGGGATGCCCATGTGGTCGGCGAGCTCCTCGTCGGTGGGGGTGCGCTGCAGCCGATGCTCCAGCTCCACCATCGACCGTTCGATCTCCCTGGCCCGAGCTCGGACCGACCGCGGCACCCAGTCCAACGCCCGCAGCTCGTCGAGGATCGCCCCTTTGATCCGGTTGATGGCGTAGGTCTCGAATTTGAATCCGCGTTCGGGTTCGAACTTGTCGATGGCGTCGATGAGGCCGAAGATCCCGTAGGAGACGAGGTCGGCCTGGTCGACGTTGCGGGGCAGACCGACCCCGACCCGACCGGCCACGAACTTGACGAGCGGCGAGTAGTGGAGGATGAGCCCCTCTCGGGCCCGTTCGTCGCCGGTCGCCTTGAACCGCTCCCACAGGCCCGAGACCTCGTCGGGAGCCGTCCGGTCAGGCCCGGGGGTGCGTGCGGTCATAGGTGGCTCGCAGGTGCTGGCGGGAGACGGCAGTGTATGTCTGGGTGGTGGTGAGATCAACGTGGCCCAGCAGCTCCTGGACGGTTCGCAGATCCGCGCCTCCTTCCAGGAGATGGGTGGCGAAGGAGTGCCGGAGCGCGTGGGGGAAGGTGCCGAGCCGGGCCCGCACCACTCGTCGGACGCCCCGTACGTCCAGCGGTCCGCCTCGACGCCCCACCCAGAGGGCGTCGCCCGCCTCGGGAGCGGCCAGACGTGGACGTCCTCGTTCGACCCACCGTGCGACCGCGCGTCGTGCGGGACGACCCACCGGGACGACCCGCTCCCGGCCACCCTTTCCCCGGAGACGCAGGAACTCGCCGGTGCCGTCGCCGAGGCGCAGGGCCGCCACCTCGGAGACCCGGAGTCCCGTCGAGTAGAGGAGCTCGAGGAGGGCGCGGTCTCGAAGCGTGATGGGATCGTCGTCGCCGAGGGCGTCGAGCGCCTCGACCACCCCCCGGCTGGGGAGGGTGCGGGGGATGCGCGCGTCCAGTTTGGGTCGGTCCACCGCCGCCGCCGGGTTGGCGACGACCCGTCCCCGGCGGGCGAGCCAGTCGTAGAAGGTCCGCACCGCCGAGGATTTGCGGGCGATGGATCGGCGGGCGTAGTTCCGGGTGTCGAGATGGGCCAGGTACCGGCGGACCAGACGCCGGTCGACCCCGTCGACCGCCCCGATCCCGGCCCGGGCGCAGAAGTCGAAGAACTGGGCCAGGTCCCGGCGGTAGGCGGCGACCGTGTGGGGCGACAGGTTCCTCACCCCCCGCTGGTAGGCGAGGTACTCGTCGATGGCGGGAACCGCCCACTCGGGGGCTGCGGGAATCGAGGTCACGAACCGATGCTACGACGACCCGTCACGATGTCGGAGGATTCCGCGCCCGTGTCACCGGCTCCCTGGACGGTTCCCGACCCGACCCCCCGCTTCCCGGACGACGCCTCCGGCGATGTGGATCTTCCCCTCGGCCTCGAGACGCCCCAGATCCACGAGGCACGCCCGGGGATCGTCGGCCTCGGCGAGGAGGTCCTCCACCGATCGGCCCACCAGACCGCCGGGCCCCGGCGACGCTCCGCCGGGCGGACCGAGGGCGAGCTGCAACAGCGTGTCGAGGTCTTCGAGGCCGCAGACCGGATGGGCGCCGTCTTGGATGAGGCGGTTGCATCCCTCCGAGGTCGGACGGTCGATGTCCCCTGGCACCACGTACACGTCCCGTCCCCGTTCCAGGGCTTCCCGCGCGGTGATGAGGGCTCCGCTCTTCGCCGCCGCCTCCACCACGATCACCGCCTCCGACAGCCCGACGATGAGCCGGTTCCGGCACGGG
>JALSJV010000271.1 GCA_026989215.1 Acidimicrobiia bacterium
GATCGGCAAGTCGATCCACGCCGGAGCCCAGGTGGTGGCCGACGGCACCGACGTCGGAGCCGAGCGGGTGGAGGCGGTCCTCACCAACGACCCGGCGACGGGGGTGCTGCGCCACGCCGACGCCGGCTACGAGCGGGCCCGACAGGTCGCCCGGGAACGGGGTCTGCGGATCCCGATGGGGTGACCCCCTTCCGCCCCTCCACCGGGTGCCGCACCCGAAGTCGGGACGGATGTCCCTCCCGAACCCCTTGACAGGTGCGTGTGTGTGGCATGTTCGGGGTCGTGGGTCGGGTTGGGACCGACGAAGGGGAGGTCCCAGACGAGAAGGGTGAGGATCGTGGCAGCGGCGGCGGCGCTGCCGATGGCGGTGGCGACACCGGCATGGGCCGTCGAATACGATGCCGGCTACAAGGACTGCCCATCCAACGAGGAAATGGTCCTGCGAACTCACACCACTCACTACTCCGAAGGGTGGACTTGGGCGACCGCGGGCAACGACTACCACAAGAAGATCAGCCTCACCGAGGGATGGTCGACGGTTCGACACAAACCCACTGGGACGATCGACGGAACCTGGCAGGCTGCAGGCGTCAAACTCTCCCAGTTCTGGACGTGGGCATACTGCGACTGACGGCGAGCGCGTTGACGGCCGGCGTGGTTCTGGCCGCATGCACCGGTGGTGGGGGACCGACGGTCTCCGCGCCCCCCACCACCCTGCCCGTCCCCCGAGCAACCGAGATCACCGCCGCAGGTGAGACGAGGACCATGCGCTGGGGACGTGTCTACCAGCGGTGCCTGATCGAAGCGGGACTACCGGCGGTGCTCGATCCCGACGGAGGAGTGAGAACGAACTATCCGAAGGAGCAGCGAGACGCCGCCTCCGAAGCATTCGAACGATGCACCGAGGTAGCCGATGCGGCGGTGCCCCACGATCCGCCACCCGCGTCGGAGGCGGACTGGCAGGAACTGTACGACTTTGAGATCGCCTTGGCGGAGTGCCTTGCTCGGTACGGCTTCACCTCTGATCCACCGTCGTTCGAGCGCTGGATGGACTCGGGCGGAGAGGCCTGGTCCGCCTACAACGCCGTCCCGCAGGGACTCTCCGATGAGGAATGGAACGGCATCAACAACGCCTGCCCTCAGGCCTACCTCACCCGATGACCAACGACCCACCGACGCGGCGCTGGATCCAAGCCGTATCGACGTTGCTCGTCGCCGCCGCCACCGTCTACTCGGTGATGGTCGGTCTGTTCGGAAGCGCACGGGTCACGGTCGGTTCCGACGAGCCGCCCACCGAGAGCTTCTATCTGAACCCGGCGGGCCTGATCGTCGTCCTGGCGTCGATCGTGTCCCTCGTCGCCGCACGGCGTCGAGACACCCGCACCCTATGGGTGGCTGCCGGAGGGGTGCTCGTCGTCTCCGCGTTGTTCCTCTTCAGCATCGGAGCAGCGCTCCTCCCCGTCGGTGCGGTCCTGGCCGTGGCTGCTGCGCTCCTGACCCTCTCCTCGACCGGGAGTCGCACGAATGTCGGTGACGACCAGCCGATGGGCTGACACCCCAACCGACCCCCTTCCGCCCCTCCACCGGGTGCCGCACCCGAAGTCGGGACGGATGTCCCTCCCGAACCCCTTGACAGGTGCGTGTGTGTGGCATGTTCGGGGTCGTGGGTCGGGTTGGGACCGACG
>JALSJV010000272.1 GCA_026989215.1 Acidimicrobiia bacterium
CGCCGCCCGGGCCCTCACACGTCTCGAGGAGGTGGTGAAGGTGGTCCGTCGGACTTCGTCCTAGGCTGGGCCCTCCCATGGCGACGACCTCGGCACACCCTCGGACCGATCCCGTCCCCGCGGTCATCCTCACCATGGCGGGCGTGTGGGCGGTGGCCGTCGTGGCGGGACTCGTCGAACCCTCCTACGGTGCCGCCGCCGCCGCCATCGCGATCGCCATCGTCGGGTGGCGACGTCCCTGGCAGTCGCTCCCGGGGACGTCGGGGAGCGACCTGGGTGCGTGGGGTCTGTTGCTCATGGCGGCTTCGCCTCTGGTGCCGGCTCGTCTGCTGCCGTCGGTCGCCGGGGTCGGCGTCGACGACCTCCCCATGATCGTCGGGACGCTGCTGGCCGTGGTCTCGGTGTGGCGCACCGAACATCCCCGGACCCTCCTTCAGCCCCTTGCCGTCCCCCTGTACCTCTTCGCCCTGTGGAACGGCGTCTCCGTCGTCCTCGGCGGCGACGTGGACGCGGGGACCATCGCCCGGGGGGTGGGGCGGTGGCTGCTCGTGGCGTTGGCCTTCTCGGCCGCGCTCGTCGTCGCCCGTCGACCGGGGCGAGCTCGATGGGTGGTGTCGGTGGTGGTGCTGGTCGGGGTGGCCGAGGCGCTGTTCGGCATCTGGTCGTACCTGGTCGACTGGGCGCCGACCTCCCCGGAGAAGGCGTTGCTCATCGGGATGGAGCGGTGGCGTGTGTACCAGCCGCTCTACGAGACGGTGCCGGGCCGCCTGACCGGCACCCTCGGCGTCTCCTCCAACTTCTTCGGTGCCCTCATGCTGATCCCGACGATGCTGGCGGCGGGGCGGTTCGCCAAGGCGACGGAGCGGCTCCACGCCGTCGGATACGGCATCGCCACCGCCGCCACGCTCTTCGGCCTCGTCCTCTCCTACACCCGGGCCAGCGTCGTCGCCCTCGCCGCCGGGGTCGTGGTCCTCCTCGTCCTCCTCCGCCGGCTTCGTCCCACCCTCCTCCTCGTCGGTCTCCTCGTCGCCGCCTCCGTCCTCACCCCGATCCTGAGCCGTTTCTCCGAGGGCAACGACCGGCTGGCGCTGGCAGGCCGATCCCTCGAGACGATCGGGGAGCGTCCGGTCACCGGCCTCGGTTCCGGCGAGTTCGTCGACGCCCAGTTCGACGAGGAACGGCCCGTCCTCATCGCCACTCCCCACAACTCGTTCCTGCTGGCGGCGGCGGAGACGGGGATCCCCGGTGGGGTGCTCCTGTTCCTGGCGGCGGCGGCACCGGGAGCCGTGCTGGCGTTCTGGGTGGTGATCCGCCGTCGGCACGACCCGATCGTGGTCGCGGCGACGGCGGGACTGTTCGCCTTCGGTGTCCAGACCTTCTCCAACAACCTCTTCCACATCCCGGGCGTGGCGGCCGCCTACTGGCTGGTGGCGGCGGCGGGGGTGGGGATGGTCATCGGCGGCGAAGGGCGCGCACCAGCCGACGAAGCTCCGGAGCGAGCACGGCGGCGGTGAGTCCCACACCCGCCAGGTCGGTCGCCAGTCCCCGGGAGACCGACCCGAGCAGCCCGACGGCGACACCGAGGCCACCCACCCGCATCCACAGGCTGCGCCACACGACGCGGTAGCGCGCCGTCGCCACCCAGAGGGGCA
>JALSJV010000273.1 GCA_026989215.1 Acidimicrobiia bacterium
TCGAGGATCCGCCGCGCTCCCGCCGCCATCGCCTCCGCCACCGCCTCGGAGACCACACCCTCCGCCAACGCCTCCTCCGGGACTTCCAGGAGGTGCTCCTTGACGTCGACGGCGTAGGCGACCACCGCCCCTCGGAAGACCTTCGACGAACCCGGCACCGAGGTCACCCTCGCCGCCACCAGCCCCCCCGTCGCCGACTCCGCCGCCGCCAACGTCCATCCCTTCTCGGCCAGCAGCGCCAACAGCACCCGCTCGATCGTGTCCTCGTCGACCCCGAAGACGGCCGAGCCCAAGCGGCGGCGAATCTCGGCCTCCACGGGGCCGATCAGGGCGTTCGCCGCCGCCTCGTCGGAGGCCTTGGCGGTGACCCTGATCTTGATCTCTCCTCCCGACGCCAGGAAGGCGATCGACGGGTTCGTGCTCGCCCGGAACAGATCGTCGAGCCGGTCGGCGACCCACGACTCGGTCCGCCCCCAGGTCCGCAGGACCCTGCTCACCAGCACCTCGGTGAGCCCGGCGACCCGGCGCAGCCGTGGCAGCACCTCGGCCGTGAGGAGATACTCCATCTCCGCCGGGACGCCGGGGAGGGCGAAGATCCAGACCCCCTCGTGCTCCAAGGCGAGTCCGGGCGCGGTCCCCTTGGGGTTCGGCAGCATCTCCGCCCCCGACGGATACTCGGCCTGTCGGAGGTTCGAGGAAGGCATCTCCCGACCCCAGGCCGCGAACCGCCGTCGCAGCTCGGCGGCGTAGGACTCGCTGAACTCCATGGCGCGCCCGGTGGCGGCACAGATGGCCTCCCGCGTCAGATCGTCCTGGGTGGGGCCGATCCCACCGGTGATGATCACGGCGTCCGCCCGGTCCATGGCCTCACGGATCACCGCCGCCTCGCGATCGAGATTGTCACCCACCACCACCTGGAAGTGGGCGTCGAATCCCTGGTCGGCCAGGGCCCGGCCGATGGTGGCGGCGTTGGTGTTGACGATCTGACCGAGGAGCAGCTCGGTCCCGACGGCCACCACCTCGACGATCATCTCACCACCTCGGCGGTCATCTCCGTCCCGTAGGCCCCGACGATCCGTGCCCGCACCCAGGTCCCTGCCTCCCCTTCGTCCACGGTGACGACACCGTCGATCTCGGGGGCGTGTCGATGGGTTCGCCCCACCGGCACCCCGTCTTCGATCTGATCGATCAGCACCTCCTCGACCCGTCCGACCCGCGCCGCGTTCCGCCGGGCCGTCACCTCGTCCTGAATGGCCTGCAGGTGCCGGAGCCGCTCCGCCGTCTCCTCCGGGTCGATCCGCCCTGCCAGCTCCGCGGCGGGGGTGCCGTCTTCGGGTGAGAACGGGAAGAAACCGGCCCAGTCCAGCTCGACCTCCTCGAGGAAGGAGGCGAGGGCGTCGACGTCATCGTCGGTCTCACCGGGGAACCCGACGATGAAGCTCGACCGGAGCGCGGCGTCGGGATCGGCGCGCCGGATCCGTTCGATCAGCGCGCCGTGGCGGTCGGCGTCCCCGGGACGGCGCATCGCCCGCAGCAGATCCCTGGAGACGTGCTGCAGGGAGAGGTCGAAGTAGGAGGCGACCTTCGGGTTCGCCACCATCTCCTCGATGAGCTCGTCCCGGATCTCCGTCGGATACAGGTACAGGAGCCGGAGCCGGTCGAGCCCGTCGACCACGGAGAGGAACCGGAGGAGGTCGACGATCCCACCCGGAGCCCCGATGTCCCGGCCGTAGGCGGCCAGATCCTGGGCCACGAGCACCACCTCCCGGACCCCCGCCGCGACCAGCTCCTCCACCTCGGCGGCGATGTTGGTGGGGCGCCGGGAGACCTGCCGCCCCCGGATGAGGGGGATGGCGCAGAACGTGCATCCTTTGTCGCAGCCCTCCGCCACCTTCACGTAGGCGTAGGGCAGGACGGGGCTGGGACGACGAACCTGGGAGAGGATGTCCATCGCCGGTCGCCGCCGGATCGTCACCGGACGCCATCCGGTGAGACGATCGAGGGTCGGGACCAGGTCGCCGTAGCGGTCGAGCCCGACGACGGCGTCGACCTCGGGGAGGGCGTCGGCGACCTCGGGACCGAAGCGCTGGGCCAGACAGCCGATCACCACGGTCCGGGCCCCCTCCTTCTTGGCCTCCTCCACCGCCAGGATGGTCTCGACGGATTCACGGCGTGCCTCTTCGATGAACGCACAGGTGTTCACCATCACCACCTCGGCGTCGTCGGGCCCTTCGGCCAGGCGGTACCCGGCCTCGGCGAGCATCGCCGAGACCTTCTCCGAATCGACCTGGTTCTTGGCGCACCCCAGCGTGGTGAGCCACACGGACGGGACCGACATCGTCCGGCGAGTGTAGGAGTCCCGGCCGGGCGAGAAGGGACGGTCGGGTCCGGCTCCCGAACGGTGAACCGTCGATGAACAATCGCTCCTGAGCCCCACATCCGCGCCTCGTTCCCATACCGTGTCCACCGATGCGATCAGGAGGAGCGTGGATGTCGAAGCCGTGGAGAGTCTCGTTGCTCGTCGTCGCCGTCGTGGGCGGCGTCGTGGCCTTCTGGGCGTTTCGGCCCGACACCCTCTTCGTCGACGACCGGGTCGACGAGCAGCTCGACGAGGCGTTCGCCGACCCGACGCCCGCCGCCGCCCTGGCGGAGGACGAGCCGGCCACAGCGACCCCCTCCACCGTGTCCCCCGACACGACGCCCGCCGCTCCGACCGCCGTCGCCTCCGGAACCTTCCGGGGCATCGACCATCGTGCCGCCGGAACCGCGACCGTCTACGAACGGGACGGAACCTTCGTGCTGCGGCTGGAGGACGACACCGACATCCAGAACGGCCCCGACCTGTATGTGTGGCTGCTGCCCGCCGCCGACTACCAAGGCGGGACCCCCACCGACTTCATCGACCTCGGGCGTCTCAAGGGCAACGTCGGCGGACAGAACTACGACCTGCCCGAGGGCTTCGACCCCGAAGGACCCCTCACGGTGCTCATCTGGTGTCGTCGCTTCGCCGTCCCCTTCGCGGCGGCTCCCCTGACGTGACCGCGCCGGGCCCCCGACGTGGCGGACCCGGAACCCAGTGAGGAAGGGGTGAAGCCCACAGAGCACGTCCCTGCGGCGGTATTACCCGCATCAGGTGTTGGCGGTCGCCGACGCTTCAGTCGGCCTCTCAGCCGGGGAATCCGCCCGGCTCCCGCCGTACCCCGTGGGCTTCACCACAGCCACCATGCCGCGTCGGGGGCCGGCTGGATAGGGACGAAGGTCCCGACTCAGAGCGGAACCTCGATCCGAGTCCGCCCCTCGAAGGCCAGGCGCGTCCGGTATCCGGCGGCCCGCGCCGCCGCCCGCACCTCGTCGTACCCCCAGGCCGCCTCGTCGGGAGCGTGGGCGTCGGATGCCAAGGTGATGGGGACACCGGCGGCACAGAACTCCTCGAGGAACCTCGGAGCCGGATACACCTCGGCGGCGGGCTTGCGCAACCCCTGACTCGACACCTCGACCGCCGTCCCCGAGACGGTCGCGGCCTTCACGACTTCCCGGTAGAGGTCGAGGGGCTCCTCGGCGGGCCGAACCCCCGCCTTCTTGCAGACGTCCACGTGGGCCAGGACGTCGACGGTCCCCGATGCGGCGAGGGCGGTCTCCAGTTCGAAATACTGCTCCCAGGCCCGACGGACGCCCCGCCGAACCATCTCCTCGCCCGCCTGGGGTCCGTCGACCGCCCAGCCCCCCACCCAGTGCACCGACCCAATGAGGAAATCCCAGGGGTAGGGGGCGATCAGGTCGAGGACGCCGTCGATCGTGTGGGGGAAGAAGTCGATCTCGAGGCCGAGCCTCACGGGGAGGCCCGCCTCCTTGGCGGCGATGACTCCTTCCACGTAGTCCTCCAGCCGGAAGATCCGGTCGAGACGCACGAAGGACTCGGTGTGCTCCGCCAGGTCCCGACGCTCGTGTTTCCAGAACTCACCCAGAACCGGCCCGGATTCGACGAAACGGTAGAGGTGCTCGGTGAACCCCAGCTCCGTGACACCCCGCGCGGCGGCCGCCTCGACGTAGGCCTCGAACCGTGCGAGGGGGAAGTCGACCGGTGCCGGGTCGTCGTCGGAGTCACGGTGCTCCCAGAGATGCAGGTGGTAGTCCCCCATCAGCTCCGCATCTGCTCCACCATCGCCTGCAGCGGCCCCGGCCCGACGGCGTCGGCGAGCTGGTTCCAGGTGGCTTCGCCGATCTCGCCCTCTTCCTCGAGCTCCGTCGCCGCCAGGTAGACCGCGTCGGCGAGCTGGGCGAACATGCCGGTCTGGTCGCGCTCGATGGCCGCCGCCACCGCCATCCTCGCCCCGGCCGGGTCGCGGCGCCCCAAGGCCTCGATGGCCCGTTCGGCGGCGGTGAGGGCTTGACGCTGCTGGTGTCCGTCCATGGACGCGGACGCTACCACCGCCGGGTCACGTCCCCGACAGCCGCGCCACCACCGGACCCATCGACACCAGATCCGCCTGGTTGACGGCCAGGTAGTTGATCCCGAACCGGGACCGACGGGCCTGGAGCAGCTCGCACACCTCGTCCACCGAGCCGGCGACGAGATGGGGCGACTGCGTCGCCGCTTCGGGGGTGGTGTCGAAGCGCCGGGCGAGCCGTTCCCATCCGTCGGGAGTCCCGATCTCCACCCCGAAGAGGAGCACGTTCAGCTCCAGCTCGTCGAAACGCTCCCCGGCACCTTCGCGGATCCACCCGATCCTCCGGTCGAGCACCGTGCCGGCGTCCCCGATCTCCGATGCGAGCTGCTCCGCGGTGCCTGCTCGGAGCTCGAGGCTGATCCCGACGATGTCGGCGCAGCGCCCCGCCAGGCGCAGCATCCTCGGCCCTCCCCCACCCATGAAGAGGGGGATCGGATCCTGGACCGGCTTGGGGAACCCTTCGTACCCATCGAAGTGGTAGTGCTCTCCGGCGAAGCTGAACGGTCCCGGCGCCCAGCAGCGTCGGATCACCTCGACGGCCTCGGCGAGGCGGGAGATGCGTCTCCCGGGGGGATCGAAGGCGAGTCCGATGGGCTCGTAATCGGCCCGCGCCCACCCCGCTCCGATCCCCAGCTCGAAACGGCCCTCGGAGATGACGTCGAGGCTGGCGGCCTCCTTGGCGACGAGCGCCGGATGCCGGAAGTCGTTGCCGAGCACGATGGTGCCGATCCGCAGCCGCGTCCGCTCGGCGGCGGACGCCAGGGCCGGGGTGGGCGCCAGCTTCTGGGTGAAGTGGTCGGTGGAGAGGACGATGTCGTATCCCAGGTCTTCGGCCATCCGCACCTGCTCCACCCACTCCCTCCGGCTCCGTACCGAGCCGAGGATGGCTCCGAAGCGGAACGGATGCGACGAGCCCACAGGGCGCTCAGATCTCCTGGAAGAGATAGGGGCGCAGGATGTCGAGCCGATCCTCCATCGTCTCCGGATCCAGGTACCACAACATGGCCGCGACGGTGGAGAGCAGCGGGTTCCCGTCCTGGGGGGTGAAGCAGAACCCGACGACCTGGTTGCCACCTCGGACGGCCAGCGTCTCGATGGCGATCACCGTCTGGGAGAGGATGCGCCCGTAGTAGCCGTGGTCCCTCCCGAAGGAGAAGATCTGGTTGGCCGAGCGCTTGTAGCTGATGGCCACCCGAGGATTGGAGATGAGCCGCTCCTTCACCTCGTCCAGCGTCACGTCGTGGTCGAGGGTGATGGAGAAGTGGATGGCGTGCATGTACTGGGAGTTCAGCTTCAACGCCGACGAGTAGAGGTCGAGGTCGTACCCCAGGGTCTCGAAGAGATGGTGGGCGTCCCGGGCGTGATGCGTCCCGAAGCGCTCGTCCTTGTGCCGTTCCACGGTGGGTGAGGGCACGAAGCCGCCGTCCTGGGAGATGTCGTTGGCTCGGCGGATGCAGATGAAGCGCCCGTCCTCGAGATGGCAGGTGCCATCCTCGTCGAAGGCCAGGGTCTTCAGGAGCACCGCGATGTTGTGGGTGTTGCAGGAGACGATGTGCAGGAACCGGTCTTCCCCCCGCACGAGCGCCTCGTCGTTGACGCCCCGGGCGTACATCTTGCCGAACCCGAACTCTGAGCCCTGGGCGAGGAAACCGACGGGTCCCTTCGCCTGCTCGTAGTACTCGACCTTGTTGTCGTTGCCCGCCGGGGTGCAGTCGATCACCACCGTCGCCCGCTCGATCGCCTCCCGGGTCTCGTATTTGGGAACATGCCCGAGCTCCTCGAAGGTGGTCCACCGGTCTTCGTCGACGACGAGGACCGCGCCCCGACGGATCAGGTCGTTGACCTTGCCCCGCTCGGTCACCAGGGGGGTTCGCTTGTGGAAGGTCACTTCGTCGATCCCGAAGGCCTCCTTGTTGTCGGCCAGCAGGCCGATCAGGGGCTCACCGATGGTCCCGGTGCCCTTCACATGGACGATCTTTGGCATTGGATCCCTCCGCTCGTGCGCCCTTCAGGCTATCGAACCGAGTCCCGGCTTCAGAACTGCTCCTCTTCGGTGCTGCCCACCAGAGCGAGGGTCGAGGCGGATCCACCGCTGATCACCTCGGAGACCCGGTCGAAGTACCCGGCGCCGACCTCCCGCTGGTGACGGGTCGCCGTGTACCCGTCCGCCTCCATGGCGAACTCCTGGTTCTGCAGGCGGACGTAGGCCGACATCCCCTCCTCGGCGTATCCCCGGGCGAGCTCGAACATCGCCGCGTTCAGGGAGTGGAAACCGGCGAGGGTGATGAACTGGAACTTGTAGCCCATCGCCCCCAGCTCCTTCTGGAACCGGGCGATGGTTCCCGGGTCGAGGTGGGCGCTCCAGTTGAACGAAGGGGAGCAGTTGTAGGCGAGGGGCTTGCCGGGGAACTCGGCGTGGATCGCCTCGGCGAACCTCCGGGCCTCGTCGAGGTCCGGATGGGCGGTCTCACACCAGAGCAGGTCGGCGTAGGGCGCGTAGGCGAGGCCCCGGGCGATCGCCTGGTCGAGCCCGGCCCGCGTCCGGAAGAACCCTTCGGGGGTCCGCTCCCCGGTGCAGAACTCCCGGTCGCGCTCGTCGATGTCGCTGGTGAGCAACGCCGCCGAGTTGGCGTCGGTGCGGGCGATGATCACCGTCGGCACCCCCGCCACGTCGGCGGCCAGCCGGGCCGCGCTGAGGGTCCGGATGTGCTGTGAGGTCGGCACGAGGACCTTGCCCCCCATGTGCCCGCACTTCTTCTCCGAGGCGAGCTGATCCTCGAAATGCACGCCCGCCGCCCCGGCGTCGATGAAGGCCTTGGTGAGCTCGTACACGTTGAGGGCGCCTCCGAATCCGGCCTCGCCGTCGGCGACGATCGGGACGAACCAGTCGGTCGAGTCGTCCCCCTCCGCCCAGGCGATCTGGTCGGCGCGTCGGAGCGCGTTGTTGATCCTGCGGACGAGCGCCGGCGCCGAGTTGGCCGGATACAGGGACTGGTCGGGGTAGGTCTCCCCGGCCAGGTTGGCGTCACCCGCCACCTGCCAGCCCGACAGGTAGATGGCCTTCAGCCCCGCCTTCACCATCTGCACGGCCTGGCCGCCGGTGAGGGCGCCGAGGGCGTTGACGTAGTCGGTGTGCGAGATCAGATCCCACAGCTTCTCGGCGGTGATCCGGGCCAGGGTGCGGTCCTCCCGCAGCGAGCCCCGGAGGGACACGACGTCCTCCGCCGTGTAGTCACGCCGGATCCCGTTCCAGCGGGGATCGGTCTCCCATGCTCGGGCGAGGGCGGCGGCTTCTCCGTTGGTGTTCATGTTGGTGCTCCTAGTCGATCAGTTCGTAGGCGGGCAGGGTCAGGAAGTCGATGAACTCTTGGTCGAGGGCGACCCGGTCGAACAGGCCGCGTGCGGCCCGGTAGGGGCCGGCGTGGAAGGCGTCGTCGCCGACCATCTCCCGGATACGGTCCATCTCCTCGTCGGCGATGGTGTGGACGAGATCTCGGGTCACGGTTCGTCCGTCGTCGAGGCGGGCTCGGTGCCGCACCCACTGCCAGATCTGGCTGCGGGAGATCTCGGCGGTGGCGGCGTCCTCCATCAGGTCGTCGATGGCGGCGGCGCCGTTCCCCGCCAGCCATGAGGCGACGTAGCGGATGCCGACGTTCACGTTGGTCCGGATCCCCTGCTCGGTGATCGTCCCACCCTCGATGGTGGTGTCGAGGAGGTCGGTGGCGGTGACCTGGACGTCGGGACGCTGCCGTTCGATCTGATTGGGTCGATCCCCGAGGACGGCATCGAATTCGGCCCGGGCGGTGGCGACGAGATCCGGATGGGCGACCCAGGTCCCATCCGAGCCCTGGGTGGCCTCGCGGCGCTTGTCCTCCGCCACCTTGGCGAGGGCACGTTCGGTGACCTCGGGCTTGCGCCGGTTCGGGATGAAGGCGGCCATCCCACCGATGGCGTGCGCTCCACGCCGATGACAGGTGGCGACCAGCAGATCCGTGTAGGCCCGCATGAACGGCACGGTCATCGTGACCTGGTTCCGGTCGGGCAGGAGGAACGCCGGGTCGTTGCGGAACTTCTTGATGACCGAGAAGATGTAGTCCCAGCGGCCGGCGTTGAGTCCGGCCGAGTGTTCCCGCAGCTCGTAGAGGATCTCCTCCATCTCGAAGGCGGCGAGGATGGTCTCGATGAGCACCGTCGCCCGGATGGTGCCCCGGGGGATCCCCAGCCGTTCCTGTCCGTACACGAACACGTCGTTCCAGAGCCGCGCCTCGAGGTGGTTCTCCAGTTTCGGGAGGTAGAAGTAGGGGCCGGTGCCCGCTTCGAGCGCCTCCCTCCCGGCGTTGAAGAGGTAGATCCCGAAGTCGAAGAGCGAGGCCGAGACCGGTTCCCCGTCCACGAGGAGATGTTTCTCGGGGAGGTGCCAGCCTCGGGGACGCACCATGAGGGTCGCCACCTCGTCGGCGAGGCGGTACTGCTTGGTGGGGGTGTCGAGGGCAAGGGTGCGACGGTAGGCGTCGACGAGGTTCACCTGACCGGCGACGACGTTCTCCCAGGTGGGCGTGTTGGCGTCTTCGAAGTCCGCCATGAACACCTTCGCCCCGGAGTTGAGGGCGTTGATCATCATCTTGCGGTCCACCGGGCCGGTGATCTCGACCCTGCGATCTCGGAGATCGTCGGGGGCGGGGGCGACATTCCAGTCGCTCGCACGGATGTGCGCCGTCTCGGCGAGGAAGTCGGGCCGGATCCCGGCGTCGAGCTCGGCCTGACGTTTGGTGCGGAGCTCCAACAGCTCGGCGCGGCGGGCTCCGAAGGTGCGTTGGAGGTCGGCGACGAACTCGACGGCCTCGCGGCTGAGGACCTCGTCTCCCCGTTCGGGGAGGTCCCGGGTGATCTCGATGCTCATGACGCACCCTCCATGTTCGGAAGGTGCATCATTCTTTTCACCTACTGCGTTGCTGTCGAGTCCTCTGTTGGATAAGATCTGGCATCCTTTCATATCTTGAAGGATGAGGTGAACTTTGACACCCCTCTTCGATCCTTTGGTCCTCGGTCAGCGGATCCGCCACCACCGACGCCGCCGTGGTCTCACCCTCGACGACCTCGGCGAGAAGGTGGGGCGCCCCGCCCCCTACCTGTCGTTGGTGGAGAACGGCCGTCGCGAACCCAAGCTGAGTCTCGTCTCCGACATCGCCAACGCCCTCGACGTCACCGTCGCCGACCTCCTCGACCCCGCACCGCCCAGCCAACGGGCCGCCCTCGAGGTCGAGCTCCGCCGCATCCAGGAGGATCCGCGGTTCCGCCGCCTCTCCCTCCCCCACCTCAAACCGTCGGCTCGGGTCCCCGACGCAGCCCTCGCCCAGATCGTCGGGCTCTTCCGGGCGCTGGTCGAGGACGGCGACGAGACGACCGAGCTACGACGTGCCCACGGACGGGTCACCCGGAGACTCGCCGAGAGCGACGGCCGCCTCCCCGAGGTGGAGCGAGTCGCCGCCGCCGCCCTGCAGCGAGCCGGATACTCGGGGGCGGGTCCCCTCACCGCCCGCAACCTCATCGACCTCGTCGCCGGTTACGGGTACCGCATCGACGCCGTCGAAGCCCTCCCACCCGGCGTCCGATCGGTGCTCGACCGTCGCCGCAGAGTCCTCCTCATCCCCCAACGGAACGAGCTCCGCACCCGCCAGGCCCGCAAGGCGGTGCTGCAGACGATCGGATCCATCGCCCTGGAACACTCCGAGGCCGCCGACGTCGAGACCTGGCTGACGCAGCGGGTCGAGACCGCCTACTTCGCCGCCGCCGTGCTCGTCCCCGAACGGGCCGCCGTCCCCTTCCTCCTCGCCGCCCGCGGGGATCGGGATCTCTCGGTGGAGGACCTGAAGGAACGCTTCTACGTGTCCTATGAGATGGCCGCCCAGCGTTTCTGCAACCTCGCCACCCACCACCTGGGCCTGCGTACCCACGTGATCCGCAGCGACCCGGCCGGGATGGTGATCAAGGCCTACGCCAACGACGGGATCCCCCTCCCCACCGACCCCTTCGGATCCGCCGAAGGGCAGTTCCTGTGTCGCCGCTGGGGCGCCCGGGCCGCCTACCGATCCGAGGATCGCTTCTCCCTCCACCACCAGTACACCGAGACCCCGGTCGGTGCCTTCTGGTGCGCCACCCACATCCAGGCGGACCCCGACGCCCACGCCGTCACCGTCGGGGTACCCGCCGACGACGCCCGGCTGTTCCGCGGACGCGAGACCGCCCACCGCCAGCGTTCCTCATGCCCCGAAGGTGCCTGCTGTCGTCCCAGCACCTCCCAGCATGCTCGCTGGGACGGGCAGGTGTCGGTCGGCAGCCGGGCCCAGGACCGCATCGTCGGCCTTCTCGCCTCCGATCCTCGGCCCCGGGTCGACTGGGTCGAGATCCTCGACCTCCTCGACGACCACGACCCCCCTTCCTGACCGGCGAAAATGGGTCCTCCGACCCATGAATCGGCGCCACCAACCGGCCGATGCACATCGGTGGAGCCGTCTCGAGAAAGGCCTCGAGCGATGCGTGAATTTCCGGCGACCTTGAGACTTCCGGGTGAACGTGGACCCGGGCTGTCGGTGACGGTGTTCCTCGACGACGACACCATCGCCATCCGAACGGGCAGCGTCGACCTGGGCACGTGGGCCCGCCGAGAGCTGATCCTCTACGCCGAGGACGACGGCATCCACCTGCGGGCCGAGGGTGAAGAGGTGATCCTGCACACCGACGACGACGCCTTGTTCGCCGTGGAGCTGGGTCTCCGCCATGGACCGCCGATCCTCCGCCGTCGCATGGCCGAGCTGTGGCGCCGCCGCGACCACGACGATTTGGTGGCCCACCCCACGGTCCGTTGACGGCGCTCTGCCGCCTCGATCCCTCCCCAAACCCCGTCCGAGCGATACCATGACGTCATGCGACGTCGGATGCTGATTTCTGCCGTTGTCGGCGCCGGGATGTACCTGGCCACCCCCTTCGCGCTCAAGCGAGCCTTCGCTCCGCCGCAGCGCGAGATCCCCTACACCCCG
>JALSJV010000274.1 GCA_026989215.1 Acidimicrobiia bacterium
GGCCGCCCTGGTCCTGTGGTGGACCGGGGTGACGATCCGGGACGCCGGCGGTGGCTGAGCGTCTCCCCGGACCCCTCGACGAGGCGTCGCCCCGCCTGTTGCGTTCGGCGGGTTGGACTCTCGTCGGCCTCGTCGTCACCGGGGCGATTCGCTTCGCCGTCAGGGTGACCGCCGACGCCGCCTTCGGCGTCGTCGGGCTGGGAATGGTGACCGCCGCCATGGCGATCGCCACCATCGTCACCATCCCGGGAGCCGCCGGCATGTCGGCGGGGATCACGAAGCTGGTGAGCGAGCTCCGGGGCAAGGGCGAGGCGGCGGACGCTCGCCGTTTCGCCCGTCGCTCCGCCCTGGCCGCCGGGACACTCTCCCTGTTGGGTGCCCTGGTCGGAGCCTGGTACGCAGGCAGGGATCCGGCCCTCGCCGCCACCGGGACGTCGACCAGGGTGGGGGTGGGCGTCCTCGCCTTCGCCTTCGGCCTCTACCTGACGGGGAAGGCCGTCGCCTTCGGTCTCGGGAGGATCAGGACGTACTCGGCGGCGGAGCTGGCGGGCGCGGCCGCCTTCACCGTCGTCGTGGTCGTCGCCGTCGTCGCCGACTCGCCGGTCGGGATGTTCTACGCCCTCGCCGCCGCCTATCTCCCCGTGGCCCTGCTGACGGCGTTGGCCCGCGGTCGCTCGGCATCCCCCGACGGGCCGCTCCCCTATCGGAGACTGGCAGGCTACGGGCTGGTCGGAACCGTCGGATCCCTGGCGGGCATCGGGTTCACCTCCACCACCCCCCTGGCCGCGGGGGTCGTCGCCGGCGTCGCCGGGACCGCCCTGGTGGGCGCAGCCCTCACCCTCCTCGAACCCCTCAATCTGGCACCGCGGGCGATCGGTCTGGCGCTGCTCCCCCAGATGTCGGAGGCGAACGCCGCCGACGCCCGGGACCAGGCTCGGGAGTCGCTGTTGACGGGCACCCGGATGGTGGCGGCGGCGGCCGCCCCGGCGTGTGCCCTCCTGTTCTTGGAGCGCGATCGGGTCCTCGGGTGGGTGTTCTCGGAGGGGATGGTCGGGGGTGCGACCCTCGGCTGGTTCACCGTGGCCTTCTTCGTGTCGGTGGTGGGAGCCCCGGCGGTCACGTCCCTCGCCGCCCTCGGGGTCCGCGAGGCGGCGATCTCCATGGGGGCCAGCATCGTCGGCTTCGCCACGGCGGGAGCGCTCTGGCTCACCCTCGGCGGGAGCATGGGGACGGCGGCGATCGCCCTCGGATACGCGGCGGGGAGCCTCGTCCAGGTCCTCGTGCCTCTCTGGGTGGCGACGGTGCGTTACCGCGTCGTGTGGCGCAGCCTGTGGATGCGGGTGGGTGGCCTCGGTGTCGCCGTCGGGCTGCTCGGGTCGGTCTCCCGGGGACTGGCGACCGACCTGGCGGGTGTGGGATTCACCGCCGCCGTGCTCGCTCCGGAGCTTCGTCGGCTGGTGCGCGCCCTTCGCCGCCGATGACCATCCCCACGCCCGCCGCCGCCACCAGCCAGTAGGCGGCCGCCACGCCCGGGATGTGGAAGAGGTTGTTGGAGAAGGTCTGGACACCGAAGGCGAACAGTCCCGCCGTCGCCGCGACCACGATCGGGTCGCGCCGACGGCGGATCACCACCC
>JALSJV010000275.1 GCA_026989215.1 Acidimicrobiia bacterium
AGGCGTCCGTCATCGCCACCTCGTTCTGGACGGCGACGACGCTGTTCGGGCGGCCCGTCTACGGGGCGCGGCGTCCCGAATGGGCCGCCTTGGAGGACAAGACCCTGGTCGACGGACTCTGGGATGCTGCCGGGGTGCCCAGGGTGACGTCCCGGGTGGTGCCGGTGGCCGAGGCCGCCGACGTCGCCGACGATGTCGCCGGTCCCCTCGGCACCGTCTGGTCGGCGGACAACAGCGAAGGGTGGCATGGAGGCGGTACCTACACGCGGTGGGTCTCCGACTCGGAGACAGCCCGCCAGGCGACGGACTGGTTCTCCCGCCGCGCCCGGCGGGTGCGGGTGATGCCCTTCCTCGACGGGATCCCCTGCTCCATCCACGGTTTCGTCACCGAGCGGGGGGTGGCGGTGTTCCGGCCCGTCGAGCTCGTCATCCTCCGCCGGACCGACCGGCGGGGGTTCGTCTACGGGGGCGTCGCCACCTTCTGGGATCCGCCCGGCGGATACCGAGAGGAGATGCGTGCCGTCGCCCGGAGGGTGGCGCCGATCCTGGTCGAGAGGGTCGGGTACCTGGGGCCCTTCGGGATCGACGGGGTCGCCACCGCCGACGGGTTCCGCCCGACCGAACTCAACCCGCGGATGACGGTCGGTCTCGGCGTCCAGGCGGCAGGTGCCGGCCTGGCCCTGGGTTCGGTGGCCCGGGCCACCGTCGAAGGCGACCTCGACCCCGACCCCGAGGAGCTTGAGGAGTTGGTCGTGCGCGGTGCCGACGGGGCACGGGTCGGCGGCATGGGGGTTCCCCTCGACCATGAGGTCGACCCGGCCGGGGTCTCCCTCGCGTTCCGAGGGGACGGCGTCGAGGTGGTCGACGGCGACGACGAGGCGGAGGCGACGATGGACGTCGGCCCAGCCGGGGCCGGGGGCTCGTATCTGCGGATGCGTCTCGACCCCGAACGGGTCGACGCCGGCCCGTCGGTCGCACCGAAGGCGGTGGCCGCCTGCCGTCTCGCCCGGGACCTGTGGGGAGCGAAGCTCCCCGACCTCGAACCCGCCCCCGACCTCGGCCGGTCACCTCACCGAGAGCACGACCCGACCGGGAACCACGCCGTCTCGGACCGCCCGTAGAGCCCGGGAGGCGTCGCGGAGGGGAAACACCGCCCCCACCTGCGGCCGGATCACCCCGGCGGCGGCCATCCGGGAGAGACGGTCGACGATCCGGCGGTTCTCGATCGGGAACCGGTCGGCGACCAACCCTGCGTACACGCCGACCAGCTCCCCCTCGACCCGCCGTACCGCATCCAAGGGGACTCGGGGGATCTCGCCGGCGGCGAACCCGACCACCGCCAGCCGACCCCCGGGGGCCAGCAGGTCGACCCACCGCCTCGTCCCGTCTCCGCCCACCGGGTCCACGACGACGTCCACCCCCCGACCGTCGCAGACCGAGGCGACCACGTCGGCGGCGTCGGCGACCAGGTCCCGGCGGACGACCTCGGCGGCGCCGAGACGACGGGCCAGGGCTTCACCGGCGTCGGAACCGGTGACGGCCACCACCCGAGCGCCGACGGCGGCACCGACCTGGACGGCAGCCGACCCGACCGACCCCGACGCTCCAAGCACGACGAGGGTCTCCCCTGGTCGCAACCGCGCCCGGTCGAGGAGGGCGTGACCCGCGGTCATGTACCCGGTGAGGAAGGCGGCGGCCTCCCGAGGGTCGAGGCCGTCGGGCCAGGGGAAGACCTGGGTGGCGGGAGCCACCACCTTCTCGGCGTATCCACCGTGCCAGACGAAGGCGACCACCGCGTCACCCACGGCGAGGTCGCCGACCCCGGGGCCGAGAGCTGCCACCCTGCCGGACACCTCGAACCCGGGGACGAAGGGGGCGTCCGGTCGTACCTGATAACGGCCCGACACCATCAGCAGGTCGGCGAAGTTCACCCCGGCCGCGGCCACGTCGACGAGCACCGTGCCCGGGCCGGGTTCGGGGTCGGGGAGGTCGGTCCAGACGAGATCGTCGACGCCTCCGTAGTGGCTGCACACCATCGCCCGCATCGCCGGGCGAGGCTACCGGCTCACGTCGTCCGGGCGGCCTCCACGAGGGGGTCGAGGTCGAGATGGGGCGGGAGCGTGCCGAACATGGCGCCCCAGTCGCCCGCCACCCGGGTGGCCGGGGAGGCGTCGGCCAGGGCGGAGGAGCCGTGGCGGACGGGCGTCAACCGAGCTCCCCGAGTTCCCGCCGCACCTCGGCGTGGGATTCGCGGGTGATCGGGTAGGAGAGCAGCAGAGGGACGGCGGCGAGGAGGAACAGTGCCGGGATGGGTCCGCTGACGAGGCGGATCCCCAACACCGCCGTCGACGTGACGTTCGTCGGCTCGTAGCCGAAGAGCGCCAGGAGCCATCCGACGACCACGAGTCCGAGGGTTCGGAAGATCTTGTCGACCAGTCCGTACACCCCGAAGTACATCCCTTCCCGGCGTTCGCCGGTTGTGAGCTGGTCGTACTCGACGACGTCGGGGAGCATCGCCCAAGGAACCACCCAGTGAGCCGAGATGCCGAAGCCGATGAAGGCGGCCAGGAGGAGCATCGCGCCGAACTGTCCCGATCCGATCAGGAAGGTTGCGGCCATCCCCAGGGAGGTTGCCGCCAACCCGACGGCGTAGGCGAAGCCCTTCGACGATCTGACCGCCACCCTCCTCCAGAACGGGATGAAGAGAGCGACGACGACCAGGAGGACCCCGAGGATCGCTCCGACCTTCTGCTGGTCCTCCGACAGTCGCCTGACGACGAAGAACGGCAACGCCGTCGAGATCATCGTGAAGCCGAACCGGGCGAGACCGAAGGCGAGGATGAGGCGCATGAAAGGCCGGTTACGAACAGCCATGGCGGTTGCCTGCCAGACGTTGAACGTGGTGGGTCGAGTCTCCTGCTCGCCGGGGGACCGTACCCGCCAGGCGACGAACCCCACTGCCAGGCCGGCAAGCACACCGAAGACCGCGCCGGTCGTGCGGAACCCGCCGGCGAGTGCTGCCGGGTCGTCCCCTCCGGCTCCGAAGAGCGAGGGCGCGAGGGCGCCACCCAGCAGGAATCCGATGACCGCCCCCACCGAAGAAAACGAGACGAGGCTGGTCCGTTCGTCGTAGTCGTGGGTGAGTTCGGCGCTCATGGCGCTGTACGGCATGGACACGGCGGTGAGGAGGGTGTCGAAGACGACGAAGGAGACGAGCACCGCCAGGAACGCCGCTGGCCCCTCCATCCCGGTGGGCAACGCAAACAGGGCATAGGTGACGGCGGCGAGGGGCGCCGCTCCGAAGATCAGGTACACACGTCGTCGACCCCAGCGGGACCGCGTCCGGTCCGACAGCCATCCAAACAGCGGGTCGTTGACGATGTCCCAGATCTTCGCGACGAACAGAGCCGTCGCCGCCACGCCGGCGGGAACCAACAACGCGTCCGTGTAATAGACGAGGAGGTAGAAGCTGACCAAGGCGACCACACCCTGGATCCCGATGTTGCCCACCCCATAGGCCAGTTTCGTACCGCGGTCCAGGGTCCGTTCGGTCGTCTTCACCGTCTCCACCTTCCGCTCGGGGAACCGACCCCGGAGCATAGGGGGCGGCAGCCGACGTCCGCCGGTGATCGCGGCGGCTTGGTGGCGGCGTTGGTCGGCGGCCCGTGGCTCGCCTAGCCTGGTGTTCCGATGTCCGGCTCCGTCGAGCTCTCTTCCGTGGAAGGTCACGGCCCGTGGGTCGACCTTCACGCCCACCCCGGGCGTGCCTTCTTGGGGGGCCTACCCCGGTCGGCCCCCGCGGTCATGCTCCTCGGCGAGGAGGATTCCGGTGAGCGGTTGCGGTCGGCCCGTGCCGGCGGGTTGGCGGCCGTGAACGCCTCCGCCGTCGCCGACCTCGCGGTGCTGGGAGTTCTCCCCCAGGGCGGCCTTCGTGCCGTTCGGCCGTTCGAACCCGGGGAGGCGGCGGCCGATTTCCGTCGCCAGATCGACGCCCTCGAGGCAGCTCTGGCCGCCTCCGGAGCTCGGCCGGTCCTCACCCCAGCAGACTTGAACGGCTCGAGTGGGACCGTGGGTGTGCTCCTCGGCTGCGAGGGTGGGGACTTCTTGGAGGGCGATCCCGACGGGCTGGCGGACGCCTACGAGCGCGGGCTCCGGATCGTGACCCTCGTGCATTACCGACCCAACGAGCTTGGAGACGTCCAAACCGATGACGCGGTTCATGGGGGACTGAGCTCCGTCGGGCGCGCAGTCGTGCGGGAGATGAACCGATTGGGGATGGTCGTCGACCTCGCCCACGCCAGCTTCGCGACGACGGTGGATGCATTGGAGGAATCGACCCGTCCGATGATGATCTCCCACAGCCATCTGGCTCGACCCGGTGCCGCCCATCCCCGGCTGCTGACGGAGGAGCACGCGACGGTCGTGGCCGAAGCCGGAGGGCTGATCGGTGCGTGGCCCGCGGGCATCGTGGCCGAGGACCTGGACGGCTTCTGTGACGAGATCTGTCGTCTGGTGGACCTCGTCGGCGTCGACCATGTCGGGGTGGGGACCGACATGGACGCCAACGTTCGCCCGGTACTCACCGGCTACGCGCAGTTCGGCGACGTCGCCGAGCGCCTCCGGATGCGAGGCATGGTCCCCGCCGAGATCGACCGGATCCTGGGCGGAAACTTCGTCGAGCTGTTCGAAGCGGTGACCTCCCCCTGAGGGTCCCCGGCCCAGGGCTGGTGGCCACACCACCGGTGGTCTCCAACCCTGGGTTCGCCGGACCCGGGCGCCTCCCGCCCCCCGGCGTCTCGGCTCCCACGACGTCGACCACCGCCTCGGGGTCGGACGGACCCCCGTCGAACGGGACGCTCCGACCCCTCCGGACCGGGCGTGCACCGGGCGAGGCTACCGGCTCACGTCGTCCGGGCGGCCTCCACGAGGGGGTCGAGGTCGAGATGGGGCGGGAGCGTGCCGAACATGGCGCCCCAGTCGCCCGCCACCCGGGTGGCCAGGTAGGCGTCGGCCAGGGCGGAGGATCCGTGGCGGACCACCAGGGAAGCCGCCAAGGCGATCGCCATCGTCTCGGCGAGGCGGCGAGCCTCCCGTTCGGGGTCGGAGAGGGCCGTCAGCTCCCGGTCGAGTCGGTCCAGGTGGGCGTCGAGACGCGGATCCGTCCCCCGGGCCTCTCCCACCTCGGCACGGAACACCTCCACCGACTCGGGCTCCTTCGCCATCGCCCGCAGCAGGTCGAGGGCGATCACGTTCCCCGAACCCTCCCAGACGGCGTTGAGGGGGGACTCGCGGAACAGTCTCGGCATCATCGACTCCTCCACGTACCCGTTGCCGCCGAGGCATTCGAGGGCTTCCCGCACCACCGGCGTACACCGCTTCGCCACCCAGTATTTGGCGACCGGGGTGATGATCCGTTTCAGGTGGGCTTCGGCGTCGTCACGGTCGGCCCGGTCGAAGGCGGCGGCGACCCGCATCGTCATCAGCGTCGCCGCCTCGGTCTCGACCTCCAGGTCGGCGATCACCGCCCGCATGAGCGGTTTGTCGATGAGCGTCGCGCCGAAGGCACTCCGGTAGGCGACGTGGTGGGTCGCCTGGGTGACCGCCTGGCGCATGATGGCCGCCGAGCCGATGGTGCAGTCGAGACGGGTGCCGTTCACCATCTCGATGATCGTCTTCACGCCGCGGCCTTCCTCGCCGACCCGTCGGACCCAGGCTCCGTCGAACTCCAGCTCGGCGGAGGCGTTCGACCGGTTCCCCAGCTTGTCTTTGAGCCGCTCGATCCGGATGGCGTTCACCGAGCCGTCGGGCCGATGACGGGGGAGGAAGAAGCAGGTGAGGCCGCCGGGGGCCTGGGCGAGGATCAGGAAGGCGTCGCACATCGGTGCCGACGTGAACCACTTGTGGCCGGTCACCTCGTATTCGTCGCCGCCCAGCGGGGTGGCGACGGTCGTGTTGGTCCGCACGTCGGAGCCGCCCTGCTTCTCCGTCATCCCCATCCCCATGAGGATCCCCGGTTTCTCCCACCACGGTCGGAACGTCGGGTCGTAGGTTCGGGAGGTGATGAGGGGTTCCACCGTCTCGGAGAGCTCGGGGTTGGCTCGGAGGGCGGGCAGCACCGACGACGTCATCGAGATCGGACAGGAATGGCCCTGCTCCATCTGCCCGTCCAGGTACATGAGGGCGGCCCGGGCGACGTGGCCGCCGTCCCGACCGTCCTCTCGGTGGAAGCAGTGGACTCCCTCGGAGACGGCCAGGTCCATGAGCCGGTGCCATGCCGGGTGGAACTCCACCTGGTCGATGCGGTGCCCGAACCGGTCGTGGGTGCGGAGCACCGGTTCGTAGACGTTGGCGGCCACCCCCCAGGCCCGAACGTCGTTGCGGCCGACCCGCTTCCCGAACCGGGACAGGTGTTCGGTCGTCCACCCGGCTCCGTGCCGGGCGACGGCGTCGGGGAGCACCGGGTCCGTCGACCACAGGTCGTATTCGGGGAGTTCGGGAGGCTGGTTGAGGACCTCGTGTGTCGCCATGGCTGAAACCTCCTCGTCACCTCCAGCCTATTCGCCCGGCGGGAGTCCATAATCATCCGATGCCGTGCCATTCCGACGATGCGACGCCCCGGGGTCGGGGCCCGGCGGGGGCGACGGGCTGATGCCGGTCGAGCCGCCTCCCAGCCGTTGGATGTTCCCCCCTGCGTCGGAGGCGGGTGACGACGACGTGGTCGCGGTGGGCGCCGACCTGGAGCCGGGGACGATCCTCACGGCGTACCGGCTGGGAATGTTTCCCATGCATCTTCCCGACGGACAGCTCGCCTGGTGGTCGCCGGTGCACCGAGGGATCCTCCCTCTCGACGGTCTGCGGATCTCCCGGTCGCTTCGGAAGTCGGTGCGGAGGCTCATCACCACCGTCGACTGCGACTTCCAGGCCGTGATCGACGGGTGCGCCGACCCTTCCCGGGCGGACGGGTGGATCACCCCCGACATCCGCTCCGCCTACATCGAGCTGCATCGGATGGGCTGGGCCCATTCGGTGGAGACGTGGGACCGCGAAGGCAGGTTGGTGGGGGGACTGTACGGGGTCGCCATCGGCGGGGCCTTCTTCGGCGAGTCGATGTTCCACCGGGTCTCCGACGCGTCGAAGGTGGCGTTGGTGCGGCTCGTCGAGGAGCTGCGGCTGGGCGGGGCGGTCCTCCTCGACGTGCAGTGGGTGACCCGGCATCTCGCGTCGTTGGGGGCGGTGGAGGTCGGTCGGGACGAGTACCTGCGGCGCCTCTCCGACGCGCTGATGGTGCCGTTGCCGCCACGCTGGCGCTGACCCTCGGGGTTTTGGCACCTGGATCGCGCGGAATACGCGACATCTGGGTGCCAAAACGGGGAGGGGGGTGCGCTACCGTGCCGGGGGTGCGGCGGTGGCGCAAGATCCTGGCCGGGGTGGGCGTCGTCGCGTTGGCGGCGACGGCGTGGGTGTTCTGGCCCGAGTCCGCCGTCGACGAGGTGGTGGGGATCGCGCCCGAGGACGGCACCTACGACGTGACGATCCTCCGGGACGACTACGGCGTCCCCCACGTCTTCGGGGCCACCGATCCCGACGTCGCCTACGGTCTGGCGTGGGCGCACGCCGAGGACGACTTCCTCACCATCCAACAGACCCTCCTGGCGGGCCGGGGCCGACTCGCCTCGGTGATGGGGCCCGACGCCGCGCCGGTCGACTACTTCGTGTTCCTTCTGCGGATCCCCGACACGGTCGAGGCGGGATGGCCCACCATCCCCGAAGATGTCCGCCGGGTCCTCGACGCCTACGCCGACGGCCTCAACCACTACGCCGCCACCCATCCCGACCAGGTTCTCCCCGGCCTGTTCCCGGTCACCGGGAAGGACGTCGTCGCCGCCTTCGTCCAGAAGGTCCCCCTCTTCTTCGGGCTCGAGGAGGTGGTCGGCGGGCTGTTCGGGGAGGAACGTCCCGACCTCACCGCCTCCACGGGGCCGGCGGCCCGGTACGGGTCGAACGTCTTCGCGGTCTCTCCCGTCAGGTCGGAGGCCGGGGAGACGATGCTCGTCTCCAACTCCCACCAACCCTGGACCGGGCCGGTCGCCTGGTACGAGGCGCATGTCCGCTCCGAGGAAGGTTGGGACATGACCGGCGCCCTCTTCCCGGGGATGCCGTTCCTCGCCCTCGGGCACAACCGCGACCTCGCCTGGTCGTTCACCGTCAACCGTCCCGACCTCATCGACGTCTACCTGCTCGACGTCGACCCGGACGACCCGACCCGATACCGGGTCGACGGGGAATGGAAGACCTTCGAGGTCCGGACGGCGGAGATCGAGGTCCGTCTGGTGGGGAGGCTCCGGTGGACGTTCGAGCGGGAGACGCTGTGGTCGATCTTCGGTCCGGTGATCCGCCGCCCCCACGGGACCTACGCGATCCGGTATGCGGGGATGGGCACCGTCGGCCTCGCCGAGCAGCTCTACCGGATGAACAAGGCGACCAGCTTCGAGGAATGGCGAGACGCCCTCGCCTCCCGGGACGGTCTCCCGTCGTTCAACATCGGCTACGCCGACCGGACGGGCCGCATCGCCTACGTCTACCACGGGCTCTTCCCGGTACGGGATCCCCGGTTCGACTGGGAGGGGTATCTGCCCGGCGACACCACCGACACCCTGTGGACCTCCTATCTGCCCCTCGAGGAGCTGCCCTGGGTGGTCGATCCGGCGTCGGGGTTCATCCAGAACTCCAACTCGACTCCCTTCACCGCCGCCGGGTCGGATTCGCCGCGACCCGACGGGTTCCCGGCGTCGATGGGGATCGAGACCCAGGAGACGAACCGGTCGCTGCGGTCGGCGGCCCTGCTGGCGGCGGACCCGTCGATCGGCTTCGAGGAGCTCGTGGCGATCAAATTCGACGTCGTCTACGACGAGGCGTCGGCTCCGGTGCGGCTGGTGGAGCGGATCCTCGGGCTCGGGCTGGAGGGGACGTCGGACGAGCTGGACCGGGCGTTGGGGACGATCGCCCGTTGGGACCGCTCCGCCGACCGGTCCGACCGTTCCACCGCCCTGGTGGTGGTGACGATGGCGAAACTGCTGGATGCGGGCGTCGACTTCAACCCCTCCCAGCTCGGGGAACCGATCGACGTCTCCGACGTCGAGCTGTCCGAGGCGTTCGCCGCCGCCGTCGAGGAGCTGGTGGGACGGTTCGGGCGGGTGGATCCGACCTGGGGCGAGGTGAACCGCCTCGTCCGTGGGGACGTCGACCTGGCGCTCGACGGCGGCCCGGACCTGCTGCGGGCCGTGTACGGACGCCTCGAGGACGGCCGGTTCGAGGGGATCGCCGGTGACGCCTACGTGCTCGTCGTCTCCTTCCGTCCCGACGGGTCGGTGACGTCCCGGTCGGTCCACCAGTTCGGCTCCGCCACGCTGCGGACCGACTCGCCCCACTACGCCGACCAGGCGGAGCTGTTCGCCCGGAACGAGCTCAAGCCGGTCTGGTTCGACGAGGAGGAGGTCCGCGCCCATCTCGAAGCCGAGTACCGGCCGGGCTCCTGACTGGGCGGGCAAGGGTCGATGTCGTGCGAGTAGAGTGCAGGCCGTCGTGGAGGAGGGACCCCAAACGCGGGTGGTTGCGGCCGTAGACGTCACCCCCCTGGGTCGGCGCGTCGCCGAGCGTGCCCGCCTGGTGGCCGAACAACTCGGGGCCGAGATGGAGATCCTCCACGTGCTCGAGCCCCTCTCCGACGCCTACCTCCACGACGGCGTCATCAAGCTGGTGCGGGACCACCGGACCGGTGAGGCGGAGGAGATGGCCCGCTGGTTGGGAGGTCGGGCCGAGATCCCGGTTCGCCTCACGGTGGCCAGAGGGTCGCCGGTGTGGGAGATCGTGAAGGCCGGGAAGGGTGCCCGACTGGTGGTGGTGGGGGCGTCACCGGTGGACCATCCACGGCTCGGCCCGGTCTCCGCCCGGGTGGCGGAGACCTCGTGGACCGACGTGCTGGTGGTGCGCCGTCAGCCCCGGGTGCCCTATCGTCGGGTCGTCGCCGCCGTCGACCTGTCGGAGCTGTCGGCGGCGGCGGTGGATTTGGCGTTGGAGCTGGCACCGGACGCCGACCTCTCCCTCGTCTACGCGCTGCCGAGCCGCCACGACGGGCTGATGGCCCGGGCGGGCATGTTCCCCGAGGAGATCGACTCTTCGAGCCGCCGGCGTCTCGCCCAGGCGAAGGAGGCGATGGCGAAGTTCGTGGCCCGCTGGCCGGAGGGGCGGGTCAGGACCGTGGTGGAGCACGGCCCTCCCGCCCAGGTGGTGGAGGAGGTGGTTCGTCGCCGCTCCGCCGACCTGGTCACCGTCACCAACCGGGGGGCCGGAGCCACCAAACTGGTGCTGATGGGCACGGTGGCCGGTCGGATCCTGCAGGCGGTGCCCTGCGACGTGGCGGTGCATCGGGTGCCGGGCGAGTTCCGCCGTCCCTGACTTCTCACCGTCGGCTCATCCCCCTCCCATCGTCACCTCATCCGACATCCCGAAGCTGGGGTTCATGCGGACCCGTCGGGAAGATCTGGCCGAGGTGGCGTCGCTCCTGCTGTTCCTGCAGGGTGCGGTCGCCGTGTCGTTGGCGGCGGAGACGGTGGGCGGCGGGTTGCTGGCGGGCGGGGGATGGCCGGGGGCGCTGCTCTCCGTCGCCGGGGCGGCGGCCACCTTCGCCCTGGCCCGGGGGGCGCGGCGGGGGCGGCTTCGTTCGCTCCGCTGGGCCCGTCGGTTCCAGTACGGGTGGATCCTGACGGGGGCGTTCGACATGGGCCTGTCGGTGGTGCTGGCCGGGATCGGACCGGCCCCGGTGCCGGTCCTCACCCGCATCGTCCTGCCGGTCTCGATCATCGTGGTGCTGCGTCGTCTCCGTGCCGCCTCCGTGCCGGAGGCGGCATCGGAGCTGGAGGTGGCGGCGTGAGCCCGTTCGAACGCTACGTGTCCAGTCCGATCTACCGCGTCGCTCCCGAGCATCGCCTGGCCCTCCTGCTGGTGTTCGCCGTCGTCGGCTGGGCGGTGTGGCGCCGAGCCAGGGCGGGGCGTCCGGTCGTCCCGATCGAGGGTCTGGCGGTCCTCGAGCGTATCGCCGTCGGTGCGCTGGCGGTGGCTGCCGTCGCCAACGTGGGGATGGCCGTGGGTCGGGGAGGGGCAGTCGGACTGTGGCTGGCGGCGGTGGGGGTCGCCGAGCTGTGGCTGGTCCGTCGGGCGGCCCGGGCGGGACGGTGGCGGGGATGGGCGATGGCGGTGCTGGTGACGGCCCTCGCCGTGAACCTGGCTCTGGCGGTGGCGGGGGTCACCGTCGACCAGGTCGGGTTCGCCACCGCGCTGGTGCAGGCGTTGGCGTTGGCGGCGCTGATCCGCAGGGGGGAGGGACCCCGGTTGCGGCGTGTGGCGGCCTCGGTCTCGGTGG
>JALSJV010000276.1 GCA_026989215.1 Acidimicrobiia bacterium
CGCCCTGGCCCATCGTTTCGTCGCCGGCGACACCCTCGACGACGGGATCGCGGCGGCCCGGCGGCTGGCCGAGGCGGGCATGATGACCTCCCTCGACCTGCTCGGCGAGGAGGTGACGGACCGACCCTCGGCACTCGACGCCCGGGACGAATACCGGGAGGTCCTCGACCGGCTGGCGGAGACGTCGCTTCCCGCCAACATCTCGATCAAGCTCACCCAGCTCGGTCTCGCCATCGACGAGGAGATGGCTCGGCGGGCCGTGGACGAACTCGCCGTGCGGGCCGCGGAGGTGGGGACGACGGTGACGATCGACATGGAGGACTCGCGGTTCACGGCGGCGACGGTGGAGATCTACGCCGACGCGCAGGCTCGCCACGGCAACCTGGGCATCGCCCTCCAGGCCTACCTTCACCGCACCCCCGACGACCTGGAGCGTCTCATCCCGCTCGGTGGGCACATCCGGCTCTGCAAGGGGGCCTACGCCGAACCGCCCGAGATCGCCCTCCAGACCCGAGCAGAGGTGACGGCGGCGTTCTCGTCGCTGCTCGAGATCCTCATGGAGGCCGAGGAGACGCGGCCCGCGGTCGCCACCCACGACGAGACCCTGATCGAGCAGACCCGGGAGCTGGCCCGTCGGCGGCGGGGCGGCTTCGAGTTCCAGATGCTCTACGGCGTCCGCCCCGAGCTGCAGCGCAGGCTCCGAGACGAGGGATACGACCTCCGGATCTACGTCCCCTTCGGATCCCAGTGGTACCCGTACCTGACTCGGCGGCTGGCCGAACGTCCCGCCAATCTCGTCTTCTTCGCCCGGTCGCTCGTGGGCAGGGACCGGGCGGGCTCGGTCTAACGTGCGACCATGAGCGAACGAGCCCCCGACTTCACCCTTCCCGACCACGAAGGTCGTCCCGTCTCCCTCGGCGACTTCGCCGGGAAGCGCCTCATCGTCTTCTTCTACCCGAAGGCGATGACCCCCGGCTGCACCACCGAGGCCTGCGACTTCCGTGATCGATACGAACGGTTCCTCGATGCCGGCTTCGAGATCGTGGGTGTCAGCCCCGACCCTCCGGAGCGCAACGCCCGGTTCCGGGAGAAGGAGGCGCTGCCCTTCCCGCTGCTCTCCGACACCGACCATCGGGTGGCCGAGGCCTTCGGGGCGTGGGGGACGAAGAAGAACTACGGGCGCGAGTACGAGGGCCTGATCCGTTCGACCTTCGTCGTCGAGCCCGACGGCACCATCTCCCACGCCTACCGAAACGTCCGGGCGAAGGGCCACGTCGAACGTCTCGCCCGGGAACTGCTGGGCGAGGGATGACCCGTCGGCTGGCGATGGCGGTGGCGGCGGGGGCGCTGCTCCTCGTCGCCGCCGCCCAGTCGCCCTCGACCGTGGCCGACCAGGTCGAGTTCCGCGGCTACTACGCCGACTCCGACGCACCGATCTCGATCGACGGCCTGGAGCGCCTCGCCCGGGAGTACCCCCGCCTCGGGTTCGTGGCGCTGGCGGCGACACCCCCCACGGGGGCGGACCTCTTCGCCGACGAGGTGCTCGGTGCCGTCACCGCTCGTGACACCATCATCGTCATCACCCCGGACGAGTTCGGCGCGTCCAGTGGGGTGTACGGAGA
>JALSJV010000277.1 GCA_026989215.1 Acidimicrobiia bacterium
GAGGCCACCACCGGGGAGGGTTCCGGGACGGAACCGGTCCCTCCTTCCGGGCAGGCTCCGCCGGGGGGCAGACCTTGTCGGCACGCATGGGGCGCCCGGCCCGACGCCGGATCAGTCGGGGCGTGCGGCAGGACCCTCGGGCGAATCCTCGGACGTCGGAGACGAAGCCGCAGGGGTCTCCGTCACCGGGGAGGTCCCCGCCGTCTTCCGTCGTCCCAGCGGCGCCCGGAGGCCGAGGAGGATGCCGAGGACGAAGAACAGGACGGGGAGGCCGAAGAAGATGAGCCGGTCGTCCAGCGGACGGAGCCCGAACTGCTGGATCGTCAAGGCCAGGAAGAGCCCGAAGAGGAGGCCGAAGATCGCACCGACGACGGGACGACCGCGCATGTCATGATCCTTTCTTGGGGACGCCCGCCCACAGCGTCATGATCCCGGTGACCACGGCGCCGGCGACCACGACGACCCCGACCGGGGTGCCCAAGGGGCTGCCGGTGAACTTCACGACGGCGAAACCCGTGCAGCTTCCCCCCGAAGCGTCGTGGAATCCGCTGACCGTGTACATGCCGGTGATCCTGAACCCCAGCATCTCCCAGAAGCTGTCGAGTGCGTAGGTGCCCGAAGCGGCCCGGTCGTCGCCTTCGTTGGGATGACCCCACGCGGCGATCTGCACACTCCCGATGGGGAGGGCGAGGCGGAGCTCACCGTTGTGGTTCTTGTTCTCGAAGGGAACCGAGCCCGTCCAGGGGATCTCGACTCCGTCCTGGTCGGCAGGGACGAGCACCGGGTTGTCGGGTGTGTCGTTGCCCGGGGTGTAGGTGACGCCACCGATGGTCGCGGACGCCGAACAGCCGCCGGTGACGCCCGCCGACGCCGCCAAAGGAAGCATCGTCAGCACTCCGACGGCCCCGGCGGCGACGCCGAGCCGTAGCAGACGGCGAATCTGGCGGAACTCGTTCTTCTTCAACATGCCTCCGGCGTTCGGCGGGGAGACTCTACCGGACGAACCTTCGACGTGTCGGCATCTGTCGGGGAGGAACCACGACGGGAGGGGGTGTCGGGATCGCAGCCGTCACGTCTCGGACGTCCGCCTTCCTGCAGGCCGTGCCCCGTGTCGGCCTCGCCGCCGCTGCAACCGGCGACGTCCCGCCCCGGTGAGGGAGGCCAGCGGGCTTCGGCTCGGCGGTGGTCGGACCTCTGCCACCGCGTCGCCGAACCCCTTCCCTCGATCGCCGCGACCCGGCGCCGACGGCCGCTCGAAGTCGCCATGGCAGAAGAGGCGCCGCCCCTCGTCGCGTTCGAGCCCCCGAATCCGTCACACCCCGCCGATACGGTGCATCTCGGGAGTGGTGGGGACGGACCTGACTCCTCCCCACGAAGGCATGTGAGCACGAAGGGAGGTGTGCGGTGGTCGTCGTCCGAACCCTGGGTTGGCTGCTCTTCGCGGTGGGAGGTCTCCTCGACCTGTGGCTGATGGTCGCCTCCAGCGCCGTCGTCGCCGCCCGTCACGGCGTCCTGTGGGTGGTGCTCGGCTGGGTGTTCTTCCCGGTCGGGGTTTTCGCCCTGCCCATCGCAGCGGGGATGGGCGTGCTGATGGTCCTCGTCTACGCGGTCACCGTC
>JALSJV010000278.1 GCA_026989215.1 Acidimicrobiia bacterium
AGCCGGTCAACACGGTCTCGGCCCTCGCCTTCCTCGTGGTCGGGGCCTCGCTGTGGCGGCGCGGGTTCCGTCTCCCCGGGCTGGCCGCCACCGCCGTCGGGGTCGGTTCGGTGGCGTTCCACGGCTCGCCGGGTCCGGTGGCGTCGTGGCTGCACGACATCGGCCTGTACGGGCTGGTGGCGGTGGCGGCGCTCCGGGTCTGGCGGCTCACCGCAGTCGGACGACCCCCGGTGCTGCCGCTCGTCGTGTTCTTCGGCGGCGTCGTGATCTGGGCGTTCAGCCGCACCGGCGGCCCGTGGTGTGACCCTCGGTCCCTCATCCAGGGGCACGCGATCTGGCACGTCGTCGCCGCGGTCACCGTCGAGCTGCTGTATCGGACGCCCTCGACGGCTCACACGCCGGCGACGGAGGCGTGACCGTCGGCGGCGGGTCGGCCGGGTAGATCTAGGCTGAGGGTCATGGGAGAGCCACTGCGTGAACTGACGCCCGGCATGCCGATCCCCTACGGCGGCGACCGGGTCACCCACGTCCCCGCCGACCTGGCCGAGGCGTTCCGACCCGGCGACCGGCTCGTCGTCGTCCAGGAGACCGGCGATCTCCTCCACATCCCCGCCGCCGAGTGGGAGGTGGCCACCACCGCCGTCGGACGTGCCCACGAGGCGTTCTCGAAGATGGGCACCGTCTCGGACGAGGCGATCAGCGTCTTCTACGAGGCCTTCGCCACCCGGCTGGCCGACGACGACTCCTTCCGACCGATCGCCGAGGCGAACGCCGCCGACGTGGAACGGGCCCGGCAGCGCGGTCGGTCGGTGACCCGTCTGATCCTCGACGAGAAGATGCGGGCGGGGATGGTGGCCGGACTGCGATCGTGGCGGGACGCCGTCGGCGGTCGGGGGACGGTCGTGGAGGCCGTCGAACACGACGGCTGGCGGGTCGAGCTCGTCCGGGCCGGACTGGGTGTCGTCGGGTTCGTGTTCGAAGGGCGCCCCAACGTGTTCGCCGACGCCACCGGGGTGCTCCGATCGGGCAACACCGTCGTCTTCCGCATCGGATCCGACGCCCTCGGCACCGCCCGGGCCATCGTCGAGCATGCCCTCGACCCGGCCCTCGCCGAGGCGGGGCTGCCTTCTGGAGCCGCCTCGCTGGTGGACAGCCCCGCCCGGTCGGCAGGGTGGGCGATGTTCAGCGACGCCCGTCTGGGGCTGGCCGTCGCCCGAGGCTCCGGGCTGGCCGTCGCCCAGCTCGGAGCGGTCGCCCGCCAGGCGGGGATCCCCGTGAGTCTCCACGGCACCGGTGGGGCATGGATCGTCGCCGACACCGCCGCCAACGCCGATGCGTTCGCCGCGGCCGTGTACCACTCCCTCGACCGAAAGGTCTGCAACACGCTGAACACCTGCTGCATCGTGGAAGACCGGGCCGAGGAGCTCGTCCCCGTCTTCCTCGACGCCCTCGAACGAGCAGCCCGCCGCCGGGGAACTCACCCGAAACTCCACGTCGTCGACGGCGCCGAGGCCCTCATCCCCGCCGACTGGTTCGACGAGGTGCCGATCGCCCGGGCCGAAGGAGAGGCCCTCGAGCCGAAGGCGGAGCCGATCGGACAGGA
>JALSJV010000279.1 GCA_026989215.1 Acidimicrobiia bacterium
AAACTCGAACAACAACGCTTCTACGCCGACTGCCTCAACCAGGCAGGCTTCGCCGCCACCGTCGACCCCAACGACCTCACCGTCACCAGCCCCATCCCCCAAGGCCAAGAAGACCAATACTGGGCGGTGACGGAACGATGCCGCGAAGAGAAGTTCGCCCGGTTTCCGTCCCTGGCCGACCCCGACCCCGTCGCCGCCTACCGCGCCTACCTCTACGTCCGTGCATGCATGCTCGCCAACGGCTGGCCCGTCACCGACCCGCCCTCCCTCGACACCTACCTCGAGACCCACGGCGCCGCCTGGCACCCCTACGACGCCGTCATGGCCGACCCCACCTTCGGCTACGAAGACTTCCAAACCCTCGAAGCCACCTGCCCCCAAGACCTCACCTACCTCATCCCCACCCTCGGCCTCGACCAACCCCCACCATGACCCACCACCAACCAGCGGGACGTCCAGAACGTCTCAGGCGAGTGGGCGTGGTGCTGGTCATGGGCATGAGGGCGAAGGGGGCCGCCTCGTCCTGGCGGCTCCTGAGACCGGTCGCCGTCGCAGGGGTGCTGCTGGTGGTGAGCTGTACGACCCCGGGGGCAGGTGACGAACCGAACGATCCTGCGCGCGGGGCCGACGCTCCCCCATCTTCTCCCGTATCGACATCGGACGCCCCGACCGCCGACGACGACCTCCTCGCCGAAGCCCTCCGGGTCCTCCGAGACATGGACCTACCCGAAGGGCCGATCCCCGAGGGGTTCATCGAAGCCGACCGTCTCTACGGGGAATGCATCGCCTCCTTCGGGTTCCCCGTCTCAGAACCCGAACTCGCCTGGCGGTCGGGTGTCTACGTCTTCTACGTCGGTGACCAGGAGGAGCAGTTCGAACGTATCTCGAAGGTGGAGTCCGCCTGCCGACGAGCCCTCCGAGAGCTCGGAGTGGTGATGCCCATGGGACGCGCCGCCCACGAAGCCAGATACCGGGCCTACGTCGACGTCTACGAATGTCTCCGTGCCCACGGATACCCGACCAGCGACCCGCCCTCCCTCGAAGGGTTCCTCGAGAACCCCGACGGCTGGACGCCCTGGAAGGCGATGATCGGAGATGCGGATCCGGTGCTGCCGAGCCCCGGCATGAAGGCTTCGGGTGTTTTCGGTCCCTACCTGGAGTCCCTGGAGGTGTGTCCCCGTCCGTGAGCCGACGGCGAACCCCACCACGCTCGGGTCGGAACCGGAATCTGAACCGTGTCTCTGCTCACGCGACGAGGGCCGCCAGCCCGCCCATGGCGGCGATGATGCCGAGAACCCCGGCGACGAAAATGTAGTAGAGGCGGTCAATGCGCTTGCCCAAGGCGAGGAGGTGCCCGTCGATACTCTGGAACCGCTGGTCGATGCCCTCGAAGCGCCGGTCGATGCCCTCGAAGCGCCGGGCCATGTCGTCGAGACGCTGGTCGACCAGGTCGAACCGGCCGCTCAACAGGTCGAGCCGCTGCTCCACCCCGCCGAGCCGCTGCTCCACCCCGCCGAACCGTCGATCCACGTCGGCGCGAAACTCGCCCAGGTCCGCCTTCGTCACGATGTCGACGGGGTCGAAGGTGGGCAGATG
>JALSJV010000280.1 GCA_026989215.1 Acidimicrobiia bacterium
GCTGTAAAGCCCGGGTTCGTTGAAGGATACGAATCGGAACCCGGTTCGGTTCACTCCGGGGTGATCCCGAGATGACGGAGGAACGCTCGACTGTTCGGCTCCCGCCCGAGGAACGCCCGGAGGTGGTCGATGGCGTCCCGGCTGCCTCCGGTCTCGAGGATCTCACGGCGATAGGCCCGGCCCACCTCGGGGTTGTCGATCCCTTCGGCTTCGAAGCGGCTGAACATGTCGTCGCCGTACACCTCGGACCAAAGATATCCGTAGTAGCCGGCGTCGTACCCGGAGAGGAGATGTCCGAAGCTCGCCGGGAAGAACGTGCCCTCCTGGAAGGGGAGGACGGCGACGGCGGCCGCCCGTCGGACCACCTCGTCGAGGTCGACCTGGTCGGAGGGTCCGTGAATCGCCAGATCGAGGACACCGAACTGGATCTGGCGGAGGGTGGCGAGGCCGATGTTGAGACGTCGGGCGGCGGCCAGACGGTCGACCAGGTCGACGGGAATGGGCTCCCCGGTCTCGTGATGACGCGCGAAGCGGGCCAGGACCTCGGGCCGCCAGGTCCAATGCTCCATGATCTGACTGGGGGCTTCCACGAAGTCCCGCTCCGTGTTCGTTCCCGAAAACGACGCCAGCTCGGTGCGGGTGAGCGTCTGGTGGAGGATGTGACCGAACTCGTGGAAGAGGGTGGTGACCTCGGAATGCTGCAGGAGGGACGGTCGGTCGGCCGTCGGCTTCGTGAAGTTGGCGACGATGGCCGAGACCGGTCGTTGATAGGTTCCGTCGGGGAGCCGACGACCGGGGACGAGGGTGAAGGCCGCCGCGTGGCTGAACTTTCCTTCTCGGGGGAACAGGTCCATGTAGAACGTCGCCAGGTGGGCTCGCGTGTCCGCGTCGATGATGGAGTAGGCGACCACGTCGGGATGCCAGACGGGGACGTCGACCCGTTCGTAGCGGAGTCCGAACACCTGGCCGGTGAGGTCGAACAGGCCGTCGAGGACCCGCTCGAGGGGGAAGTACGAGGCCACTTCGTGGGGGTCGACACCGTATTCGGACCTCCGGAGGACCGTGTCGTAGTAGCGCCAGTCCCAGAGCTGGAGGGGGGGTTCTTCTCCGTCGGCGACGAGGAGCTCGGTCATGCGGGCGATCTCCGCCTCCGCGGCGCGGGTGAGAGGCGGAATCAGCTCTTCGTAGAACGCCTCCACCGCCTCCGGGTTCGCGGCCATGCGCTCTTCGAGCTGGTGGTGGGCCCAGGAGGGGCGGCCGAAGATCCGGGCGATCTCCCGTCGGAGGCGGATCGCCTCTTCCAGGATCGGCCGGTTGGTCTCGACGGCCCGGCTGTTGAACTTTCTGGAGAGCCGCTCTCGGAGGTCTCGCCGCCGGGCGTTCTCCATGAACGGCACGACGTGGGGGTAGGCCATCGTCACCTGCAGGAGCCCGTCCTCACCCTCCTCCAAACCGTCGATGTAGCTGTCGGGCAGGCCGTCGAGATCGTCGCGGGTGACGGCCAGATGGTCCCGGTGCTCGGCGATGTTCCGCTCGAAGGCGATTCCCAACTCGACGAGCCTCCGGGTCAGCTCCCGGACCCGGGCGCGGTCGGTCTCGGAGAGCTCGTGTCCGGCTCGCCGCAGATCCCGGAGGGTGAACCGGAGCAGCCGTGCCGGTTCGCCGTCGAGACGGGCGGCTTCGTCGGTCTCGGCGAACCGGGTCACCGCCCGGTAGAGGTCGTCGCGGAACCACAGGTCGGACGCCCAGCTCGCGATCCGCGCCTCGGCCTTCTTCGCCGCCTCGCGCGTGTCGGCGTCGGGGTGGACGTACCCGCAGAATCCCGATTCGGCATTGGTACGGGTGAGCAGGTCGGCGACGTGGTCGAGGGGGGCGAGGACGGTTTGGAAGGTGGGTGGGGTCTCTGGGTCGACGATCCCTGCCACGATCTCTTCGGCGCGACCGAGGGCCGTGTCGACGGTGGCTTCGATCGATGCGGGGTCGATGGCGGAGAAGTCGATGGTCATCGCCGGGGCACGTTACCGGCTCCGGCGATGTACGCCGTATCCTCTGGGGACATGCGCACCATCACGATCGAGTTCTGCCGGAGCTGAAACTACACCGACCGTGCCGTGGGCATGGCGAGCCAGATCTTCGAAGAATTCGGACAGGCCTATGAGGTTCGGCTCGTACCCTCCTCGGGAGGCGTGTTCGAGGTGACCGTCGACGGGGAGCTCGTCTACTCGAAGAAGGGGACGGGGCGTCACGCCGAGTACGAGACGGACGTCGCCCCGGCGCTCCGGTCGTAGGTTCAGCCGGGCCAGGGGAGGGTGGCGGTGCCCACCGGCTCGCCCGCCCGGTAGACGGCGACGATGTTGAGGGAGCGGGGGTCGGCTTCGGTGGGGTCGCCGTCGAGGACGACCAGATCGGCGGGCGCGCCGACCGAGAGCGGGGGTGGGAGCCCCAGTACCCGGTGCGGGTCGTCGGTGTACAGCGCGAGCGCCTCTGCGCCCGAGAGCGCCTCGGCGGTGGCGAAGCCGCAGCGGTCCCGGGCGGCGGAGAGCCCCACCAGCGGGTCGGGACGTTCCACCGGCGAGTCGGAGCCGCCGACCGTGACGATTCCCTGCCGGCGGAGGGTGGCGAAGGGATAGACCCGCTCGGTTCTGGCTCCCAGTCTGGGAGCCAGCCATGTTCCCTCCGAGGTCAGGAAGGGAGGCTGGACGGAGGCGACGACTCCGAGGTCGACCATGCGGGCGATGGCCTCGCCGGTGGGAAGCGACACATGCTCGATGCGTGCCGGCGGTCCGTCACCGCCGAACTCGGCGAGAAGGTCGAGGGTGGCGTCGATGGCCCGATCCCCGATCGCGTGGATGGCGGCGGAGCCGCCGAGGTCGAGGGCGAGGGCGACGAGGAGGCGATCTCGTGCGGGGTCGAGACGGAGGGTGCCCCGGTTGGCGGGATCGTCCGTGTAGGGCTCGTGGAGGGCGGCGGTGCGTCCTCCGAAGCTGCCGTCGGCGAACAGCTTCAGGCCGGCGAAATGGAGACGGCCACCGGCGCGGCCGACCACCTCGGCGGAGCGGCGGAGCCGGGAGGGTTCGGTCGTCGCCACGAACAGATGGACGTCGAGGGGGAGGCGAGCGGCGATCGATGCGAGGGTCTCCACTTCGTCGTCCGGTCCACACCAGAGGTCGTTGGTTCCGGAGGCGGCGATCCCGACGATCCGGGTGATCCCGAGACCGACCAGGGAGTTCATCGCAGCCAGGAGCTCGTCGGGTGACGGAGGCGCCACTCGGGAGGCGACGGCGGGAGCCACCAGCCCGATGGCGGTCTCCCGGAGGACTCCGGTGGGCTCGCCCTCGTCGTCGCGATCGACGATCCCGCCCGGCGGATCCGGGGTGGCGGCGTCGACGCCGGCCAGGCGGAGCGCAGCCCGGTTGGCCACCGCGACGTGACCGCAGTAGCGGTACACGAGCGTCGGGACGTCGCCGGTCCAGCGGTCGAGGTCGTCGGCGGTGGGGAGTCGGCCCTCGGCGAGGTTCGCCTCGTCGAGGCGGACCGCCACCAGGGCCGGGGTGGGCTCCCGCTGGGCCAACGCCGTGCCCAGCAGGTCGGCCAGATCGTCGAAGCCGCGGGCCGGGCCGAGGCTCAGGCCCCCGACGGCGGCGGCGTAGCCGACGGGATGGAGGTGGGAATCGACGAATCCGGGCACGATCACCCCGTCATGGCGGAGACGGGGGAGGTCGGCGAACCGGGGATCGTCACGATGGCCGACGGCGACGACCCGTCCGGCGTCGACGAGGATCGCGTCGCCCAGGATCCCCCGGGCGGTGACGACGCGGGAGGCGGTGACGACCTTCATCGCAGGTGGAGGGGTCGGTGGTCGGCGACGATACGACGGAGCTCGGCGTGGGCGACGCCGTTGGTGGCGACCCAGGCCGTCGAGTCGAGGGTTCCGGGATGGCCGTCCAGGTCGGTCACGGTCCCTCCTGCCTCGGTGACGATGAGGATCCCGGCGGCCACGTCCCACGGTGCCAACCCGAACTCCCAGAACCCGGCGAACCGGCCGTCGGCGACCCAGCAGAAGTCGAGGGTGGCGGCGCCGAACCGGCGGATCCCCTGGGCTCGTGCGAGGACGGCTCCGAGGGTGGTGGCGTAGGCGGCGGCGTGGTCCCGCCGGTCGTAGGGGAACCCGGTGGCGACGAGGCCTTCGGAGAGGGGCCGGTCGGAGACGTGGATCGACGTTCCCGAACGGGTGGATCCGTCTCCGGCCACCGCCACGTACTCGTCTCCACCGACGGCGTCGATGACCACTCCGACCCGCGGCGATCCCTCTTCCCAGAGCGCCACCGAGACGCCCACATGGGGGATGCCGTGCAGGAAGTTGACGGTGCCGTCGAGGGGGTCGACGATCCAGATCCGGCCCCGGTGCAGGCCGGTGCGGCCCCCCTCCTCGGCGAGGATCGCGTCGTCGGGCCGGAGGCGACGCAGCACTGCGAGGATCGCCCGTTCCGAGGAGCGATCGACGTCGGTCACCGGATCCACGTCGCCCTTGAACGAGGTGTCGATCCTGGTCCCGAACCGTGAACGCACCACCTCGGCTCCGGCCCGCGCGGCGTCGAGGGCCACCTGTCGATCGTCGTTGCCGTGCATCGTCACTCGTCGCTTCCGGTCTCGGGACTCGGAGTTTGGTCGCTCGGTCACGGGTACGATCCCGCCGATGCGTGCCTTCCTGGCGGCGATCGTCGCCGCAGTATCACTCGTCGGTGCCTACCCGCCGCTGGGGTGGGGTTGGCTGGTCGTCCCCGCCCTCGGCATCTTCCTGTGGGCCCTCACCGAGACGCCGACCCGTCGCCGCGCCTGCGGCGTGGGTTTCGTCTTCGGCCTGGTGTTCTTCGGCCTGCTCTTCCCCTGGATCGGCGAGCTGGGTGTGATCGCCCTCATCCCCCTGGTGCTGAGCCAGGCCGCGTATCCCGCACTGTACGGCCTGTTGGTGCGTTCGGTGGGGATCGGTGGGGGCGTTCGCTGGTGGGCGGTGGCGGTGGGAGCGTGGGCGGGGATGGAGTTCCTCCGGGTTCGATTCCCCGTCGGCGGGTTCGGGTGGGGCCTGGCCGGATATCCGATGGGGGAGTACGCCGCCACCCGGGTGGGCGCCCGGTGGATCGGGACCAGTGGCTGGTCGGTCGTGCTGATCGGTGTCGCCGCCGCCCTCGTCGTCCTCCTCCGGAACCGCCACGGCCGCGCCGCCCGGACGCTGGCGGCCGGGAGCGTCGCCGCGGCCGTCCTGCTCGTCGCCGTCGGAGCCGTGGTCGACCCGACCACCCCCGGCCCGGAGATTCGGGTCGCCATCGTCCAGGGCAGCACACCGTGTCCCGGTGAGCATTGTGAGAACGAGCGGTTCCGGACCTACCAGCAGCATCTCGCCCTGACCCGGACCCTCGCCCCCGGTTCGGTCGATCTCGTCGTGTGGCCGGAGGGTTCGACGGGGGGGATCAACGCAGATCCGGTGCTCAATCGGGAGGTGGGTGAGGCGATCGCCGCCGAGGCACGCAGGATCGGGGCGGCGTTCCTGGTGGGGGGTGACCGCGTCGTCTCGGACACCGAGTGGGTGAACGCCAACGTCGTGTTCGACCGGACGGGAAGGATCGTGGGGGAGTACCGGAAACGCCATCCCGTACCCTTCGGCGAGTACGTCCCGGCCCGTCCTCTGTTCGGCTGGGTGCGAGAGCTCGCCGCGGTCCCGAGGGACATGATCCGCGGCACCCATCCGCTCGTCTTCGACGTCGGCTTCGGGCCCTTCGGGTCGGTCATCTCCTTCGAGAGCTCCTTCGCCCGTTACCCCCGCGACACCGTCCGGGCGGGGGCCCGGCTTCTCGTGGTCGCCACCAGCCAGGTCAGCTATCCGTATTCGTCGGCGTCGGACCAGCTCATCGGCATCACCCGGATGCGAGCGGCGGAGCTGGGAGTGGACGTGGTTCACAGCGCCGTCACGGGGAGGTCGACGTTCATCACCGACGGCGGGGTGGTGGGACGTCGGACGGGCCTCGCCACCTCGGAGGTGGTGGTGGGCACGGTCCGTCTCTCCGAGCGTGGACCCACGCTGTATGTCCGGTGGGGAGATTGGGTCCAGGTGGGGGCGATGGCGATGGCGGTGGTGGCCGCCGGGGTGCGTCGGCGGGACGCTCAATCTCGGGGTCCGGTGAGCCGATAGAGACCAGGGGCTCCCGGTGCCCCGCGCCGTCATGAGACCAACCTCCGAGCCGCTCGCGACCACCTCCGCCGCCTGGGAAGATCGGCCGGTCCGGATCGAACGGGCCGTGGCCGTCGCCGCGGCGACGCTGCTCGCCGACGAGGGCGAAGGGGGATTGGAGCGGGTGCTCGATGCTCTCCTGGAGGGGACCCAAGCCGACTTCGTGTTCCTCGACCGCAACGTCGAGGACCCCGACCGGGGTTTCGGATTCGTGAACGTCGCGGCGAGGGCTCGTTCGGAACTCGGGGTGCCGGACCGTATCTCCGAGATTTTCACGTTCGTTCCGTGGAGCCGTCTTCCCCACAGTCGGGAGCACCTCGAGCGGGGCATCCCGGTGGCGTTCAGCGTCGAGGAACTCGAGGGTCCGGAACGGCACTTCTACCGTCACGTCGTCGAGACGGTGACCCGCTCGGTGTTGAAGCTCCCGATTCGACGTGGCAACCGGTGGATGGGGGTCCTCGGGTTCGCCCAGACCGAGGCGCAGCACCGGTGGACGCCCGAGGACGTGGATCTGTTGAGGACGGTCGCCGACCTGATCGGCACGTTCTGGGAGCGTCGGGACCTGGACGATGCCCGCTCGGCGAGCTTGGCGGCGATGGCCCGTCGGATCGAGATGGAGCACGCCCTGGCCGAAGCGGGCCGCATGCTGCTGCTCGGGTACGGGGAAGATTCGCTCCGCAAGGCCCTCGAGGCGCTGCGGAGGGCGACCGGAGCCAGTTTCGTCTTCGTGAACACCTGTGAGGACGATCCGGAGCTGGGGCCGGTGCTGGGCAGCCACGTCACCGTCGCCGCTCCCGGTCTCGTCGCCACCGCCGCCGACTGGGAGTACTGGCGGAGGGTGCCCTGGTCTCGGCTCCCCACGGCATACCGATACATCATCCAGGGTCGGGCGTTCGCCTTCACCTTGGAGGAGCTCGACGGCGCCGAGCGGGAGTGGTACGAGCAGGCTCCCACCAGGATCCGGTCCGAGGTGAAGATCCCGATCTTCGTCGGCGGCGAGCTGCGGGGCATCATCGGGTTCTCCGACGTCACCCGGGCCCGATCCTGGGATCGGCAGGATCTGCTCCTCTTGGCGACGGCGGCTCGCATGGTCGGGGTGTTCTGGGAGCGGTCTCGAGCCAAGGAGACCCTGGAGCGGCTGGTCCGATCCAAGGACGAGTTCGTGGCGGCGGTGAGTCATGAGCTCCGCACGCCGCTGACGGCCGTCGTCGGCCTCGCCCAGGAGCTGAGATCGGACCTCGACCGCTTCTCCCGGGCGGAGCTGGAGGAGTTCGTCGGCCTCATCGCCGACCAGGCCACGGAGGTCGCCTACATCGTCGAGGATCTCCTCGTGGTCGCCCGGGCCGATATCGGACAGGTCAACGTCGACCCGGCTCGGGTGGAGATCCGCCCCGAGCTGGAACGGGTCCTCCAGGCCGTGTTTCCCGACGGCGGGGTCCCGGTGACGGGGGGTCCGGCGACGGTGACGGCCGATCCGGCCCGACTGCGCCAGATCCTCCGGAATCTGGCGACGAACGCCCGCCGCTACGGGGGTCCGAACGTGGAGGTTCGGGTCGTCTCGGGCGACGGGGCGACGGTCGTCGAGGTCCGGGACGACGGCGACGGGATCCCTCCGGAAGATCGGGAGCACATCTTCGAGCCCTACCGGACCGCCCACGATCAGATCGGCCAGCCTGCCAGCGTCGGGCTGGGCCTGACCGTGAGTCGCCAACTCGCCCGCCTCATGGACGGAGATCTCGAGTACCTCCGCGACGGGCCGTGGAGCGTGTTCCGACTCACCCTGCCCTCCTGACCCTTCGGTAGAGTCGACCGCATGCGTCGCCTGATCCGTCTCTTGGTCCGCCTCGTGATCGCCGCCGCGGTGCTCCGGGCCGTCGCCACGGCCATCGTGAGGTTCGTCGGGGAGCGTGACGACCCGGAGGCGGAGGATTTCGATCTGCTGGCCGTGATGGACGGCCGGCATTTCGTCAGTCGGGCACGGCGCCTGCGGGGTGGCCGGATCCGGGTCGTGGCCGGCGGTGCCGATGTCGATCTGCGCCAGGCGGGCCTCTCCCCCGAAGGGGCGGGCGTGGAGGTCGACGTGTGGCTCGGTGGGGTCCGGCTCCTCGTCGCCCCGGAATGGCGGGTCGAGGTGGACGCCGAGGTGCGCTCCGGGGAGAGCCGGGTCGACGTGCCCGATCCGGGCACCCTTCCCCCCGACGCCCCCGTCCTGCGGATCCACGCCGCCGTGAAGGCGGGAGGCCTGGAGGTGACCACCCGACCCGACGAGGCGCTCAGGTGAAGGTCTCCCATCGGACCACCTCGTCGAAGGACTTGCGTCCGTGCAGTGGCGATCGGGTCCTCGCTTCCCGTTCCGCTTCCTCGTCGGGATGGCCGAGGGCGATCACGTAACGGCACCGGTGGTCGGCGGGGACGCCGAGTACGTCGCGTGCACAGTCCTCTCGATGCATCGTCACCGGACAGGAACCGATGCCCAAGGCGGCGGCCGCCAGCATGATGTTCTGCGATGCTCGGCCGAGGTCCCATTCGTAGGAGCCGGGGAGTCCGACCGGGACGATCGCCTCGGGGGCGTTGCGGAGGGGCGTCGTGAAATCGCCGCATTCGGCGAGGCGGTCCAGGCGCTCCCGTTCGCGGATCACGACGAACACCCAGTTCTGGCGGTTCTTCGAGCTCCCCGTCCAGCGGGCGGCCTCGAGGATCGCGGTGCGGTCTTCGTCGCTCAGGGGGTCCGGGCGGAAATGTCGGACCACCCGGAGGGACCTGACCGCTCGATAGACGGCCGGTGATCGTTCCATCGTGCTCACCTCCGGACCGGAGAGTAGGGGCCCTTCGGGGGGATGGCGGAAAAAGTGGAGGAGGCCGTCGAATCCGCCCGGCGAGCGGCGTCTGTGAGGGAGAACCCGACCCCGAGAGGTTGCCCATGACGATGTCTGTGAAGATGAGAATCCTGATCGCCGCAGTGGCCGGGGCGTTGGCCGCCTTCGCCTTCGGCGCCTTCGCCCTCGCCGACGAGGCGCTTGCCCCCGGTGACTACGAGATCACCATCCCCGGCGTCGGGACCATCACCGTCGCCGTGGCCGACACGGGCGCCGTGGAGCTGGTGACCGTCCCCGACGGGTACACGGTGACCCCGGATCACGACAACGACGACGACGAGGCCGAGTTCACCCTGACCGACTCGACCGGTGCGCTGGCCGCCCTCAAGATCGAGGTGGAAGAGGGTGAGCTGAAGGTGAAGGTGGACGGCCTCACGCCCGGCATCCACACGGTGAGCATTCCCGACGTGGGCACCGTCACCATCGAGGTGCTGGACGACGGCACCTTCAACGTCGTCGACTACCCGGACGGCTGGACGGTCAAGGTCGAATCGGACGACGACGAGACCAAGGTCAAGCTGATCTCCGAGGACGGCGCCGTCGAGGTCAAACTGGAGATCGAAGACGGGACCCTGACCTTCAAGGTCGAGGCCGAAGAGGCCGATGACGAGATCGATGACGAGGCCGACGACGACGACAACGCCGATCACGACGACGACGATCGCAGCGACGAGAGCGACGACGATGACGACGACGACAAGGATTCGTCCAGCTCGAAGCGTGGCGACGACGATGACGACGACGAAGGGTCTCGCGACGGCGACGACTGATTCCCCCGGTTCCCCTCGACCCCGGCGATGGGACGGCCACACCGGCCGTCCCATCGCCGTGTGAGTGCCGTGCCCGATCCCCTCGACCACCTGGTACCCGGCGTCCGAGAACGCGACGATCAGGCCTTCGCCGAGCTCTACGAGGCGATGGCCGGTCCGTTGCTCGCGTTCGCCGGCCGGATGTTGCGGGACCGCGGCGCCGCCGAAGACGCCGTCCAGCAGGCGTTCCTGGAGCTCGCCCGTGCCGCCGACCGGTTCGAGGGGGACGGGAGGAGTCTGAGGAGCTGGCTCTACCGCTCGGTCCGCTTCGAGGTGCTGGACGAGGTTCGCCGCCGTCGCAGACACCCCGAGGAGCCACGGGAGCAGATGCCGGACCGGCCTTTCGGCGAGGCCTTCGACGACGGGATGAGCCCCGAACTGGAGTCCGCCTTGGCGGTGCTCAGTCCCCGGCAACGGGCGATCATGCTGCTCCGGCACGTACACGGCTTCGACGGAGCGGAGATCGCCGAGATCCTCGGGTCGAACCGGGCGGCCGTGTACGCCGCCGGCTCACGGGCGGAGGCGACCCTCCGCCGCCTCCTGGACGGAGCCGTCGAATCGGCGGGCTCGTCGGCGTCCGTACCTGTGGAGGCGGACGGAAGCCATCTGGAGGCAACCCCGTGAAGGGCGACGTGAAGAGACTGTTCGACGGCGTGAGCGCCGAGGTGACGATCCCGGAGCACCTCCGGGAGCGACACCTGGCGGCGATCCGCCGCGAGCTGGCATCCCCGCCGGTGGGCGCGGCGCGGGGTGTGAGCTGGTTCGTGCGACATCGGGCGGCGCTGGCCTGGCTGACGACCGGGATCACGGCGATGCCGGTCGCCGCCGTGGCGAGCCAAGACGCCCTCCCCGGAGAGGTGCTGTACCCGGTGAAGCGGGCGGTGGAGGTCGTGGCGGAGCCCTTCTTCCCTCGGATCCAGGCCGTGCATCGGGTCGAGGAGCTCGAGCGCCTCGCCGAGGCCGGCGTCGAGGACGACGTCATCGAGCAGGCGCTGGCGGCGGCACGGGCGGCGATCGCGGCGACGGGAGCCGATGATCTCGCCCCGCGGCTCGAGGAGATCGCCGGAGGGGTGTTCGGGGACGACGAGGAGGACCATCCGGTCGGGTCGACGACGACCACCGTCGCCGGCGACGAGGAGGACCGCGGGGACGACGTCGAGACGTCCACCACGACCACCACGTCGGTGGCGGAGGGTGAAGACGACGCCGACGACGAGGCCGACCGTGAGGATCG
>JALSJV010000281.1 GCA_026989215.1 Acidimicrobiia bacterium
GATCCGAAAGCCCTCCAGCAGGAAGCCGCTCACCCCGAGGAACAGCAGCAGCCCCAGGAACACCTTGTCGTCGAGGCTGTACCCGGACCGGTCGTAGTCCTCTTCGCCCAGGTCGACGCGCCGGTAGTCGAGCCGGGAGGGACGACGACGACGGCGCGCCGCCAGCATCAGCAATCCGACGATGAAGCCGATGCCGAAGACGTCCATCGCCAGGGCGTAGACGACGTAGAAGGTCCCCTTCCAGAACTGCCATTCGGGCTTGCCGAGGAGGATGCGGATGACGTCCTCGTCGATGGCGATGATCGTCGTCCCGATCAGCAGCACCACGAACCCCCAGAAGACGAGGAAATGGGCGACCCCGACGTAGGGGTCGCCCTTGGCCACCGTCCGCTGGGTCGCCACCTTCTCCAACCCGGAGAGGATGGATCGCAGCTTCACCCGTCCCGCCTTCCGTCCCCTCCCGTACTTTCGGGCCCGCAGCGCGAACCCACCGAGGAAGGTGGCGATGGCGAGGAAGGCCAGGCCGTAGAAGATCCCCTTCGACAGGGTGGAGAAGCCGAGGAAGACCTCCCGACCCACGTCCTCCGCCGCCCAGACCATCAGTCCTCCACCCGCTCGAGCAGCTCGGGGAGCAGATCGAAGAGGTCCCCGACCCAGCCGTAGTGGGCGACTCCGAAGATCGGAGCCTGGGGGTCGGTGTTGACGGCGATGATCGTGGCGGCGTCCCGCATCCCTTCGACGTGCTCGGGGGCGCCGCTCACCCCCAGCGCCAGGTACACCTTCGGTTTCACCGTGAGACCCGACTTGCCGACCTGGCGGGTCTTGGGGAGCCACCCCTGGTCGACGATCGGCCGGGAGGCGGCGACCGCACCGCCGAGGGCGTCGGCCAGCTCCTCCGCCTCGGCGATGTTGTCCTCGGATTCGATACCCCGACCCACCACCACCAGGACCTCCTGGGCGGTGATGTCGACGTCACCGGCCTCGGGTTGGGTGAAGCCGAGGGCCTCGATCCGGCCGGGGAGCTCGACGTCGAGGTCGACGGCCTCCACGGTGCCCGCTCCGCCGCTCATGCCGTCGGCCGCCGCCGCCGCCCCGGACAGGACGGCGAAGATCGCCCGATCGCCCTCCACCGCCACGTCGGCTTCGATCTTCCCGGCGTAGAGCTGACAGGTGGCGGCGAGGCCGCCTGCGGCGCGCACGTCCTTGCAGTAGGAGACGAGGGGACGGTCGGTCCTGGCCGCCAGCTCCGAGGCGACGTCCATCCCCTCGGAGGTGTAGGGGACGAGCACCACCTTCGGGTCGCGCGCCGCGACCACCGCCGCCGCCACCCGCGGGTGGCCCTCGGGGTCGAAGCCGTCGAGCCGGGGATCGTCCGCCACCAGCACCACGTCGGCCCCGCCGAAACGGTCGGCCATCGAGGCTGCCCCGTCACCGGCGACGAGGGCCTCGACCTGCCCGCCCAGGTCGGCGGCGAGCCGCCGGGCGAGCGCCAGCAGCTCGAAGCTGATCTCGGTCGGTTCGCCCTCCAGATGTTCGGTGATCACCAAGACGTTGTCGCTCACG
>JALSJV010000282.1 GCA_026989215.1 Acidimicrobiia bacterium
TCGCGTTGGGAGATCAGGACGAGGGAGCTGAGCGCCCACACCGCCACCAGGGGGAAGACCTGGCGGGGCTCGGGGAGCTCCCAGCGGCCGAGCCGGCGATGCGTCCCCGCAAGGGACGTCCGGTCGGCCAGATAGGCGGCGAGGAACGCCACGAAGGCCAGCTTGGCGATCTCACCGGGCTGAAAGTGGAGCTCGATGAACCCCAGGTCGGCCACCACCCAGAGTCGGGAACCGTTCGCCTCCAACCCCCGGACGGGTCCGGGGGCGTCGGAGGGGATGAGGGGAGCGGCGAGGAGCAGAAGGGTGACGGTGAACAGGAGGAAGCGGTACCGCCGGAGGACCGCCACGCCGGTGCGACGCAGCAGCGCCAGGGTGAGGACCGCTCCGGCGGCGGCGATGAGGAGCCACCACCGCTGCAGCCCGGCCCGGAACGGGGAGATCCGGTAGATCTCGACGAGGGACAGCGCCGCCAGCAGGGCGACCGGTGGGAGCAGGTAGGGGACCGACCGGGGGGCGAAGCTGCGGAAGGCGAGATGGACGGCGCCGAAGGCGAGAAGGAACACGAGGAAGGTGAGACCCACCTGGGCGTCGACACCGCCGCCGGTCGCCAAGTTGACCAGGGTGACACCGAACGCGGCGACGGCCGCCGCTCCGACGAGGAGCGTGGCCTCGAGGAGGCGGCTCATGGCTCGACGTCGACGATGAGGGCTGTCACGTTGTCGAGCCCTCCGGCATGGTTGGCGCGTTCGACGAGGTCCCACACCGCCTCTTCGGGGGTTCCCTCCCGAAGGGCTTCGGCGATCTCTTCGTCGTCGATCATGGAGCTCACTCCGTCCGAACAGAGGAGCAAACGATCCCCGGGCCGGAGAGGTTCCTCGAAGGCGTCCACCTGCACCACCGGCACGAGACCGAGAGCCCTGGTCAGCATCGACCGTTGGGGATGTGTCGCCGCCTCTTCGACGGTGAGCTTCCCGGCCTGGACGTACTCGTTGACGACGGTGTGGTCGACGGTGAGTTGCCGAAGCACTCCGTCACGGAGCAGATAGGCACGGCTGTCCCCGACGTGGGCGAAACGGGCGACGCCGTCGGCGCCGAGCTCCACCAGCGTCAAGGTGGTGCCCATCCCCGCCAGCTCGGGGCGGCGGTTCACCTCGTCGAGGATCGCCCGGTTGGCCGCCTCCACCCGCTCCGCCGGGGCGGCGTCGGTGGCGACGGCGACCTCGACCGCCGTGCGGGAGGCGATGTCCCCGGCGACGTGGCCTCCCATCCCGTCGGCCACCATCAGCACGACCGGTCCGGATCCCCGTCCGGCCGTCTCCGGGTGGACGGCGTCCTCGTTGTGCGCCCGGACCCGTCCCCGATGGGTGGCCGCTGCCCACTGGTAGTTCACTTGACCTCCATCACGGTCTTGCCCACCTGGATGGCGTCGCCCCGGTTGAGCTCGACCGGGGCGGTCACCCGGCGACCGTTCACGTAGGTGCCGTTGGTCGAGCCCAGGTCGGTGAGGACCAGGCGGCCGTCCCGTGTCGCCAGTCGCAGATGGAACTCGGAAGCGTAGGGATCGGCGAGCTCGATGTCCGCTTCTGGGCTCCGGCCGAGAACCACCGCGTCCCGGACGGTGAAGTCGAGACCCGACTGGGTCTCGGATCGGACCACCACCACCCGTGTCCCCCGTCGGCGGGTCTCCCGCTGCCACCGGAGCCCCAGATGGTCGGAGATGGACCGAGCCACCTGCCAGAGGAACAGGTAGACGAGGGCCAGGAAGATGAGCCGCAGGACGGTGAGCAGGACGTCGGGCATCGTCGGATCACCGGGGCTCGAACCGAAGGGAGATCGCACCGAGCCCGAGCACCGATCCCGGTTCGACCACTGCGGGACCCTCGACGGGGCGGCCGTCGACGGTGGTCCCGTTGGCCGAGTCGAGATCCTCGACCTGGACCCTGCCCCCTTCCCGCCACAGGAGAGCGTGGCGGCGACTCACCGAGTCGTCGGGGACGACGGCGTCGCAGCGGGGCGAACGTCCGATCAGGACCCGGTTGTGGACGAGAGGCACGTCGAGACCCGACCCGACGAGGCGGGCCCAGGGCGGACGTCGCCCGGGCACGACCTCGGAGGTGCAGCGGACGGTGGCCGCCGTCAGGCCGGGGTCGCCGACCAACTCGACCTCGACCGGCCCTTCGAGTCGCCATCCCCGCTCGGCGGCGACGTCCTCGAGGACGGCGGCGAGCCCCTCGGCGACGGTGCGCCGGTGGGAATCCTCCGGCAGGTGCCGAGGGTTGACCGCGATGACGTACCGGTTGGCGGTGACCGGGCCCCGATCCCCGACCGTCTCGGCCAGGTCGGCTTCCCGAACCAGCCGGTCGGCGAGCTCGGCCGGGTGGAGGGCACCGGTGAACATGCGGGCGGCGAGCCCGTCGAGGAGCCCTTCCAGGCGCCGCTCGATGGCGCGGGCGAGATTCATCGACTGGAGTGTACGGTGCTTCGGCCCGTCTCCCGGGGCCGGGGGCGCTGTTACCATCCCGCCCTGCCACGGGCGAGTGGCGGAATTGGCAGACGCGCAGGATTCAGGATCCTGTGGGCGGTTACGCCCGTGGGGGTTCAAGTCCCCCCTCGCCCACTCATGTTCTCGGACGTCACCCGGCGACCCTCACGTCGTCGGCGCCTTCTGTGGACCGTCGCCTTGGCGGCGGCGGCCCTGCTGGCCGTCACCCTCGGATCCCTGGGTGAGCGAACGCGCACGTCGTCGGTCGCCTTGGAGGATCTTCGGGACGAGACGGTGCGGCTCGAACGGGACGCCGGGACCTTCCAGGATCTTCTGCTGCGGATGCCCGCGGTGGAACGGTCCGAGTTCGAAGGGGTGATCGCCGACCTGCAGGGCTCCCTGTCGGAGGTGGAGACCTTCCTGGCCGACCTGCCCGCCGACCTCTCCTATTCGGGGCAGGCGGTGGTCGCCCGGCTCGCCGTGGACGTGTGGAAGGGAGGCCTCGAGGCCTTCCGCACCCAGGTGCTCCTCGCCGCCGACGATCCCTTCGCCGTCACCGCCGCCGACGGGATCGTCGACGCCCTGTTGGACCTTCGGGCCGGGGACCGCCTCTACGCCGAGTTCGTGACGGCGATGGGCGACCCGGAGCTCCCCCAGCCGGTGTCGCCCTTCCCCGACGTACGGTTCCTCCCCGCCGGGTTCCCGATCCTCACCGCCGCCACCTCGTACGCGGAGAACGCCAAGGATCCCGAGAGTCCCCTCCAGCTCCGTGCCGAGCTCGCCCTCGGCCAGATCACCACCGAACCCGAGTGGCTCCTCGACGCCGACGAGAACCTGGTCGTGATCGCCACCGACACCCTCACGGTGGACGTCGTGGTGGAGAACCGGGGAAACATCCCCGCCGAGCCGCAGACGGTGTTCCTCGACCTGTTCTCGGGCGGGGAGGTGGTCGACACGAGAAGCCTCGAGGTCGACGCCCTCGGTCCGGGAGAGAAGACGGTGGCCTCCTTCATCGATCTCCCCGTCCAACCCGGCGGCGCCTACGCGGTCTCGGTGAGGGTCGGGGTCATCGATCCGGAGAAGCAGACCGACGACAACGCCCGACTGGTCGAGTTCAGGATCAACACCGAGACGGAGTCGACCACCACCACCCCCCACGTCGACGACGGTGACGGAGGCTAGGCCCGGTAGCATCCTCTCCGTGCTCGACGTTGGACTGCTCCGCTCCGAACCGGAACGCATCGCCGAATCCCTGCGGCGGCGCGGCGTCGACGTCGACCTGGACCGTCTCGTCGCCCTCGACGAGAAGATCCGGAAGGTCCGCCACGAGGCCGAGGAGGTACGGGCGACCCAGAAGCGGCTCGGGAAGGAGATCGCCCGTCTGGCCGGTGACGAGAAGCAGGAGGCGATCGCCCGGGCCTCCGAGCTCGCCGACCGCTACAAGGCCCTCAACGAGGAGGTGGAGCGCCTCGAGGAGGAGTTCCGGGAGGCGTGGATCACCCTCCCGAACCTGGTCGACCCGACCGCCGCCGACGGATTCACCGAAGAGGACAACGTCGAGGTGAAGCGGGTCGGGGAACCTCCTGTCTTCGACTTCGAGTTCGCCGACCATGCAACCCTCGGTGAGCGCCTGGACGTCATCGACACCGCCCGGGCGGCCAAGGTGTCGGGCACCCGGTTCGGATACATCAAGGGCCAGGGTGCGCTCCTCGAGTTCGGCCTGGTCCGCTGGGCGATGGAGCGTCTGGTGGGAGAGGGGTTCACCCCCATGGTGCCGCCGGTCCTGGTCCGGGAGATGGCGTTGTTCGGCACGGGGTTCTTCCCGGGCGACCGAGAGCAGGTGTACGCCATCCCCCAGGACGACCTGTATCTGGTGGGGACGTCGGAGGTGTCCCTCGCCGCCTACCACGCCGACGAGATCCTCGAGCCGGAGGCGCTCCCGATCCGCTACGCCGGGTTCTCGACCTGTTTCCGTCGGGAGGCCGGCACCTACGGGAAGGACACCACCGGCATCTTCCGGGTCCACCAGTTCGACAAGGTGGAGATGTTCGTCTTCTGCCAGCCGGACGCGTCCCGAGACGAGCACGAGCGTCTCTTGGCGATCGAGGAGTCGCTGGTGCAGGCGTTGGAGCTCCCCTACCGGGTCGTCAACGTCGCCGCCGGGGATCTGGGGGCGTCGGCGGCGAAGAAATACGACATCGAGGCGTGGTTCCCCTCCCAGGGGCGGTACCGGGAGATCACGTCCTGCTCGAACACCACCGACTTCCAGTCCCGGCGGCTGAAGGTGCGGACCCGCGGCGAGAAGGGGACCCATCTGGTTCACACGTTGAACGGGACCGCGGTGGCGGTGGGTCGGGTGCTCATCGCCATCTTGGAGAACCACCAGCGGCCCGACGGGACGGTGGCGGTGCCCGCGGCGCTTCGCCCCTACGTCGGCTTCGACGCCTTCACTCCGTGAGCCGTCCCCCCGACCGGATCTTCGCTCGGATCGCCCGCCGGTACGACCTTCTGAACCGGGTGCTGTCGGTGGGACGGGAGCAGGATTGGCGACGTCGAGGGGCGGAACACCTGCCGCCGGGGCGGGTGCTGGACCTGGGGAGCGGCACCGGTGCGGCGCTGCCGGTGTTCGAAGGGCGGGAGGTGGTGGCCCTCGACCCGGTGCGGGAGATGTTGGCGCTGAGCCCGATCCGGCTGAGGGTGGTGGGGGTCGGCGAACGCCTCCCCTTCGCCGACGGGTCCTTCGACGGGGTGTTCAGCGCCTACGTGTTCAGGAACCTGACCTCGGTCGATGAGACCCTGTCGGAGATCGCCCGGGTGCTCAGACCCGGCGGGGTCGCCGTGGTGGTGGATCTGGCTCGACCCCGCAGCCGGTGGGCGGCTCGGCTGCATCGGCTGGGGACGGCGGTCGTGCTGCCGCTGGCCGGGCTGGCGGTGCGGGCTCCGGGCGAGTACTGGTATCTCCACCGGTCCCTCGACAAGCTGGCTCCGCCCGAGGAGCTGTTCTCGTCGGGTCCGCTGCGGCTGGAGGCCCTGTGGCGGATGGGGCCGCTGGGTTTCGTCTACGGAGCGGTGCTTCGCAGATGAGACGGCTCCGCCTCGTCACCCTGGTGGCGGTCCTGGCCGTCGGGGCCTGCGGGGGAGGCGGGCCGCGACTCGCCGACGACCTCCTCTTCGTCACCAGGGTGGTGGAGGTGGATCCGGCGGCGGTCCGGTTCGTCGCCAAGGACGTCGCCGGGAACGTGGCCGAGGTGGGCAACACCGGGGAGCCTCGGGTGCTCGTCTACGAAGTGTCGGCGGCCGACGCCCGGATCCTCGACACCTACCCGCAGTCCCCGCCTCCGTCCTCGACGATCCGGTTCGGCCGGGACTCGCTCTCGTTCCGTTCCTTGGAGCAGCTCACCGAGGGGGCGTCGCGGATGGTGGTCCTCCTCCGTCCGTTCGTCGAGCCGACCCGGGGAGGCGTCGAGTTCGAAGGGCTCGTCGTGGCGGTGGCGGCGGACGGCCGGATCGTGGGTTCCGACTGGAGGGGGGAGGACGCGGCACGGTTGGAGGCGGTCGCCGGTGACGACCCGGCGAGCTCGCTGGCCGAGCTGGTGCAGGCCCTGTCCCGCCGGTACCGCGGCGAAACCCTGAGCACCCGCGACCGGGAGCTGCTGGAGGCCGTCGGAGCGGGATGAGAGGTCGGATGTGGGGTGCGCGTGCACCCCGCCGTCGAATGGGACACCCTCCGCCGACGCCGAGTCGTGGGCTCGGGCCAGGCACTCCTGCGGCACCCGGAGCGCTCCGCTGAGGGCTGCTTCCTTCCGGACCTGACCCGGTTCACGGTGCTCCGCCGCGCAGGACCCGACCGTCGACGCCCCGTACCCGACGCACGGGTCGGCGAGCTCCCACCCTCGGGCGGGGGGTTCGGCCCCGCATGGAGAGGGTTTCGGGTTCAGGGCACCCCTAGCGCCCCGCTTAGCACGCGCCACACCGAGGGTAGCGGTTCGGGGGAGTTGGGCTTCCGTGGGATCCGGATAGGCTCTCGGTTCCGTCGGCAGAGGGAGGATTCGGATGGAGGTGGGGATCGGCGTCGGGGCGACGCCCCCGATCCGCCAGACCCGGGCGATGGTGCGTCTCGCCCGGCTGTTCCGCCTTGATTCGGTGTGGCTGCCCGACCACCTCGTCGGGTGGTTCGCCCCGTCGATCTGGGATGACCGGCTGACCTGGATGGCGCGGGGCTCGGGCTCGCCCGACGCCTACTTCGACATCCAGGTCCTGGCCGGGCATCTGGCCTCCCGTCTGGGCCGTCTGCAGCTCGGCATCGGGGTGACCGAGCCGATCCGCCGGCATCCGGTGGTGATCGCCCAGGCGTTCCTCACCCTCGCCCATCTCACCCGCAGACCCCCGATTCTGGGGATCGGGCCGGGGGAGCGGGAGAACACCGAACCCTTCGGTCTCGACTTCTCCCGCCCGGTGGCCCGGCTGGCCGAAGCCCTGGAGGTGCTGCGGCTCTGCCTCGACGGTGAAGGTCCGCTCCGTTTCGAAGGAGAGTTCTTCCGCCTCGACGGAGGACATCTCGACCTGGAGGCACCTCCGGGGAGGAGACCGGAGGTGTGGATCGCCGCCCACGGCCCTCGGATGCTGGAGCTCACCGGCCGGTTCGGGGACGGGTGGTATCCGACGATCCCGATGACCCCCGACGCCTACCGGGCCTCCCTCGACCGCATCCGGGATGCGGCGGTGCGTGCCGGCCGGGACCCGGAACGGATCGTCCCCGGGATGCAGGCCTTCGTCGTCCTCGGTCCCAGCGACGAGGCCGCGCACCGTCTCCTCGAGTCCCGGGCGATCCGGTATCTGGCCCTCCTCGCCCCCGACTGGGCGTGGAAGGCGGCAGGAGCCACCCACCCCTTCGGGGACGGGTTCCGGGGGATGGTGGATTTCGTCCCCACCGCCTACACCCACACCGAGCTGGAGGACGCGATCGCCGCCGTCCCCGTGGAGCTGGTCGAGGAGCAGATGTATTGGGGGAGCCCCGACAGGGTGGCGTCGGCGCTGCGAGGTCTCGGCTCCGTCGGGCTCCGCCACGTCGTGATCGCCCCCGCCTCCGGCCTGGTGTCACGGCGCGCGGCCCTCTTCGCGCTCCGTTCCCTTCCCCGACTGGCTCGCCGTCTCCGGGAGGTCGGGGTCAGCGACGGCGGGTGAAGAATTCGGTGAGGAGCGCGGCGCAGTCGTCCTCCAGGACCCCGGCGACGAGCTCGCACCGGTGGTTGAGCCGTTCGTCCTGGGGGATGTTGTAGAGGCTCCAGCAGGCTCCGGCCTTCGGGTCGGCGGCTCCGTACACGATCCGTTCGACCCGGGCCCACACCGCAGCCCCGGCGCACATCGGACACGGCTCCAAGGTGACGACGAGGGTGTGGCCGTCGAGCCGCCAGGTGCCGACTTCGGCGGCACCGCGTCGCAGCACCAACATCTCGGCATGGGCGGTGGGGTCGCGGCGTTGTTCCTTTCGGTTGCGGTCGGCGGCGACGACCTGCCCGTCCGGGCCGACGAGAACGGCCCCGACGGGCACGTCGTCGTGGGTCGGGGCCTGGCGGGCCTGGTCGAGGGCGAGCTCCATCCACCGTCGTTCCATGAAGGGCTAAGCCTACGGGGTGGTGGAGCGACGGTAGACTTGAACGACGCCCGGGCAGCTCGTCCGGGCGTTTGGAGGGATCGCATAGTCTGGCCTAGTGCGCGGCACTGGAAATGCCGTTGGGGGTTCACGCCCCCTCGCGGGTTCAAATCCCGCTCCCTCCGCTCGGTACACTGCCCGTCCCGCCCCGAAGGGGCGGCTCGGAGGGGTCGCATAGTCTGGCCTAGTGCGCGGCACTCGAAATGCCGTAGGGGGTTGACGCCTCCTCGTGGGTTCGAATCCCACCCCCTCCGCCACGGGGACCGTCGTCGGCGGTGCCCGACCTCGGCCACCATCATGGTCGGGAGCTCTGTCCTGTCTCGGAGGGATGACCGAGCGGACGAAGGTGACGGTCTTGAAAACCGTTGGGCCCTGTGAGGGGTCCCGTGGGTTCGAATCCCACTCCCTCCGCGGAACGCCGCCAGGTCTCCACCTGGTAGCTTTCCGCCGTCGTCCCGGCGGGGACGCCTGGAGAGGTGGCCGAGTGGTCGAAGGCGCTCGCCTGCTAAGCGAGTAGGGGGTGAACAGCCTCCTCGAGGGTTCAAATCCCTCCCTCTCCGCCAGAACGCGAAACCGAAGGACCAAAGACCCGGGTGTGGACGGTGGCCGGCTGGTACGGTGGGCGGGTCTCACCGGAAACGACGGCCTCACGGCCTGACACACAAGGTGGGGCGAGCGTTCGGTATCGGACGTGCTCTGCGCGGAGCTGGTCGTTCGCCGTCGGCGGACGACCGTGGAGAGCCCCGGGAGGTTCAGCTGGCCTCGCGGGGCTCCTCCGCGTCGGCGGGTTTCCGATGAGGCCAGGTGGGACTACTCTTGCCCTGTCCCTGGTTCTTGGTGAACGAGAGCCTGCGCCCGTAGCTCAACTGGATAGAGCGTCTGACTACGGATCAGAAGGTTGGGGGTTCGAGTCCCTCCGGGCGTGCGACGCGAAACCCCTGCTCCGGCCGGGGTTCCGGCGTCTGAGGTGTACAAGGACCTACGGACGCTTGGAGCGGTTTCATCGACTTCGACCACGGAACTCGTCAGTCACCGTCGGGAAACCGGACCCGTTCTCTCAGCCACCCGGCCACCCAGGTTTCATCGACTTCACCGGCGGCGATCGCCTGCATGGCCGCTTCGGCCTCGTCGACAACCGGTGGATCGGGTTCCCACGATCCGTCGTTGAGATCGATGAACATGACGAGCGCTACCCAGGCGGCCCGCTTGTTCCCGTCGGGCAGCGGGTGGTTCCAGGTGAGGCGGCAGACCAGCACCGCCGCCTTGTCATACAGGTCGGGGTAGAACTCGACGTTGCTGAACCCCGCCTGGGGTGCGTGAAGGGCCGAATCGGCGAGGTCGACGCGGGACCGGTGGATGAGAGTTGCTGCGTCGACTCCAGTGACCTGTTCGGCGAGCCAAAAGTACTCGGCCAGCGTGATGTACCGGGTCACCGGGCCAGGCGCTCGAGGAGCTCCCGGTCACGTTCGAGGAGCTCCCTGGCACGGCTGGTGAAGTTCTCGTCCTGGCGTACCCGTTCGATCTCGGCCTGGAGCGCTTCGATGATGAGGGCGTTGACGCTCGTGCCCTTCACCCGGGCGACGGCCTCGGCTTCGGCGGCGAGCTCTTCGGGAAGACGGACGGTGGTCTGCTTGGCCATGACAGTATGGTATCGCGACTGCTCGATAGCGCAACCGGTCCGGGAGCCAAGTTGGTATCCATTCGCTGTGGATCGGGGTGGACGGCGGTGGACTCGGGAGCCTTGTGCGGCAACGCTCCTGGACTCCTGTGGACGCTGGTGGACGGGTCGTGGGGATCTGCGGTTCAGAAGGTTGGGGGTTCGAGTCCCTCCGGGCGTGCCACGCGAAACCCCCGGTCAGCCGGGGGTTTCGTCGCGTCGGGGGTGGGGCCGGGGGCTGGCCGATGGGCCGGGCGCGCCATTCTCGGGAGCCATTCTCCATCGGAGCGAGGGCGTGACTGGCCAGGCGAGGCCCTCGCTCAGCGGTTTGGCATGAGGCTCGCCGATCGGCCTTCTGACGTTCTCGGCGTTCGGGCAGAGGCTGCTCACCCCGATGCGGCACGAGGATGACGCTGGATGCGCCGGACCTCATCTCCTTCGACTTGCTGGGCGTGGTAGAGGTCCCACCGTGCTTGACCGTTCATCCAGAACCCGGGGGAGGTGCCGAAGTACTTGGCGAGCCTGAGTGCAGTGCTCGGGGTGATCCCCCGCCGCTGGTTCACGATCTCGTTGACTCGCTGGTAGGGCACCCCGATGGCCTCGGCGAGTTCACGTTGGGTCAGGCCGAGCGGCTTGAGGAACTCCTCGAGCAGCATCTCCCCTGGATGTGTCGGCTGTCTATGAGTTGGAATGCGGACCATCGTCACCTCAGTGGTAGTCGACTACCTCAACATCGACCGGCCCCGCTTCCGTCCATCGGAAACAGATTCGGTATTGATCGTTGATCCGGATACTGTGCTGCCCTCGACGGTCTCCACGGAGTGCCTCGAGGCGATTGCCGGGTGGCACTCGCAGGTCGTCCAGGGTCTCGGCTTGGTCAAGTGCGTCGAGCCTTCTCGTCGCCACCTTCCACAGCGCGTGGGGCAGCCGTTGGCGAGCAGCCTTCGAATTGCGACCATTGAACAGGTCCTCGGTTGCTCGATCACGGAAGCCCCGGATCATCGATCGCACGATAGCACGGATATCATGCTAACACTGCGGGCCGCGGCTGGGAGCCAAGTTGGGAGCCATTCGCTGTGGATCCGGGTGGACGGCTGTGGACGCCGGTGGACGCGGGAGCCTTGTGCGGCAACGCTCCTGGACTGCTGTGGACGCTGGTGGACGGCTCGTGGGGATCTGCGGATCAGAAGGTTGG
>JALSJV010000283.1 GCA_026989215.1 Acidimicrobiia bacterium
GCCGCCGAGCCGCCTCCGGCGGGCATTGCCGACGTGGGCGGCGAGGTCGGGGTCGCCGGTGTGACAGATCATCTCCGACATCGCCCGGTCACCCCCCGACAGCGCACCCTGCACCGCGGTGATGAACCTCGTCGACGCGTCCCAGAGCCGCTTGTCCGACTGCGGCAGCCGCAGCACCGTCTTCTCCCCCCACCGGCCGGCCCACCCGTCGATGTCCGTCTCCCAGAACCGGGGGTCGCAGAGCGCCTTCACCACCCGGAACATGTCGAACAGCCACTCGACGAGCTCATGCACCTCGGCCCGCGGCACCTGCCAGCCCTTCACCCCCGGCGGCGGCTCCCACAGGCCCGCCTTCCAGGTCAACCCGTCGGACGCCCGCACACCGACGATCGCCGTCGCGTCCCTCGACTGCGACCCGTCGAAACCCAGCGTGATCGTCTCCCCGGGCTGCGGCCACCACCGGTCGACGCGACCGGACCCGACCGGCGGCGACAGGTCGGCGACGGGGACAAGCCCTGCGGCGGGCTTGTCCCCGACCTCGAGGCGGGCCCACTCCGATACCCGCACGACGTCCGACTCGGACGACGACGCGCGGTTCAGGAAGAACCGGATGGCGTCGGCCTTGTCTGTCTCCGGGTCGCGGATCTCCGCGACGATGCCGTCGAGGTCCATCCACTCGGCGGCGGGGCCATACGCCTCGGCGAGCGCGGCCTTGAGCTCGTCGTCGTCGTCCCAGTCGAAGTCCACGTCGGGGTCCGGGCCCTCCCGATGGTCGAACACCACGTCCGGCGGCGCCTTCCCCTCCTCCAGCGCCTTGAACGTCGTCTCCGCCACCGACCCGGCACCCTGCTCGAACATCGTCGTGGTCTCGAGTGACCACGGCTGCGCCGCCCGCCGCTTCCGCAGATTGCGCCGCACGGTGGCGTGCATCTGCCGCAACTCCGGCAGGACGTAGAGGTGCGTCTCGTCGAACACGGCGAAGGTCTCGCGCCCGCCGTCCTTCGCCGCCGACGACGCCGTCGACGGGCGGATCTCCCCCGCATGGCCGGGCAGGAACGTCCGAGTGAGCCCGACGTCAATCCCCCGAATCTCCTCGGTGAGCCGCGCCTTGCCCGAGGTCAGGATGAAATGCACCGCGCCGTACGTGTTCTCTGCCTGGGTCTCCTCCGTCGCCAGGCATCGGATGAACGGGCGCGTGACCGGAGCGCCGACCGGCTCACCGCGCTCGAACTCGTAGCCCCACCATGAGGTCTCGCCGCGCTTCGCCCAATGGTGGAACCTGGCGGGGCCGAACGCCTCGAACAGCACGATGAACGCCGCGAGTTCGGATTTCGCCCGGCCCTTCGCTCGGGAGAGGACGTACCGGCGGACGAGGCGGCGGCCCACCTCCGGATCCACCGCATAGGCACGGACCAGGACGGCCAGAAACTCCGGGTCGAGCCGCACCGGGTCGCCCTCCACGTCACCCGGCCCATGGCACAACAGCGTCTCGATCCACGACGCCGACTGCCACCCGAGAGAGCAGTCAGGGACTGGGAGCATCCACGACCT
>JALSJV010000284.1 GCA_026989215.1 Acidimicrobiia bacterium
CCGGTGGTGGGGGTCGGTTCCCCGGTACCGGTAGCGGAGGAATCCTTGATCGTCGATCTCGTCTTCGTAGGGGCGTTTCTCCCCAGGGGGTCGGTACGTGGTCCGGATCGAGATGGGGAGGTCGAGTACCTTCGGCTTGAAGATCCCGGGCTGGCTGACCAGCGGCACCCGTGTCCCTTCCACCTGGAACCAGCTCAGCGCCTCCCAGGTCACCGGCCGAGTGCCCCCTTCGGACAGCCGGTTCAGGTATTCGAAGGCCAGGGTCCGGACGACCTGGTCGTCAGCCATAGGGGCAAGGTAGCGGCCGAGTTGGTCGTTCGCTTCCGAGAGTTCACCCCCGGTACACGGTGACCCTGGTCCCGTCGACCGTCTCGTGGAGCGGCTCGGTCTGGTCGAGGCACCAGTGCATGAGGCCCTGCATGTAGGAGACGCCTTCGGCCACCTCGTCGTCGTCGAGCACCTGCATGGGGGGTTCGAGGAGCGGTCGGGGCAGGAAGATCACCGTCTTCATCCTCGCCCGGGTGACCGCCACGTTCAACCGGTTGAGGGAGAAGATGAACTGCTTCTCCATCAACGCCGTCTCCACGTCCGACACGCCGTAGGAGACGACGACGGCGTCCCGTTCCTGGCCCTGCATCTTGTCGACCGTGTCCACCAGGGGTCTCGGCTGCCAGGGCCGCAGCTCGTCGAGCGCCCGTCGGAGCAGGCGGATCTGGGCGTGGTGGGGGGAGACGACGAACACCGACTCGAAGAAGAACTCCTCGTCGTCGGTGACGGGGAGCAGTTCCCGTAGCGCCGTCACCACCTGGGCGGCGACGGCGGCCTCCGTCGGGTTGCGGGAGGTCGCCCGAACGTCCTCCAGCACACAGATCGTCACCGGCCAGGCCGGATCGACGAGCAGCCCGACCAACCCGTCCGCACCGCGCCGAACCGCCAGTCTGCGGCGGGCGACGTCCGGGCTGGCGGGCCGGTAGGCGGACGGGTAGATCGAGAGGCTCGGGTAGAGGCAGAGGCGGTCGTTCATCCTGAAGTTCTCGGTGAGGGTCAGGGTGAGGTCGTCGTCGGGGTCGCCGGCCCGCAGCGCCTCCAGGATCGACCGGTGAAGCGGCATGCCGTCGCCGGCGTCGGGGAAGTCGGCCTGGACGATCGGGGGGAGCTGCCGGTCGTCCCCGGCGACGACCAGGCGTCCCCCCGGCGTCAGTCTGCGGACCGCGATCGCCGCGTCACCCACCTTGAGCTGGGACCCTTCGTCGATCACCACCATGTCGTAGCGGAGGTCCTCCGGGTCGGTCTTTCTCGCCTGCCACACCGTCGACCCGAACACGACGATGTCGTGGGCGGCGGCGACGCCGTCGGCCCACTTCGGGTTGATCGAACGGATGCCGACGGGGACGTGCGTCGCCAGCTTGCCGATCTCCATCCCGTCGGCCAGCCCGGTCGCCTCCCGGAGCTCGACCAGTTTGGTGAGCAGGTTGTCGATGGCGGTGTTGGTCATCGCCGTCACCAGCACCCGGAAGGGGCGATCCGCCTCCCCGTGGGCGTCGGCGAGGC
>JALSJV010000285.1 GCA_026989215.1 Acidimicrobiia bacterium
CGGAGGCGTACGGACGAGTCGTCTCCGCTCTCGCCGCGGCCGCCAGGCGCCGAACCCTCCCAGAGAAGCGGCAACCCCCATCGTCCGGCGGCTGACGCCGTCAGACACCTCCTCATTCCGGGACAGAGCCCGAACCCGGCAGTAATCCACCTCGGACTGCCAACCCAGGGCCCGCCACCACCGTCATGGTGGTCGGGGGCCCTCGGAAGCCGCCAACCCAGGGCCCGGAGCCACCGCCACGGTGGCCACCAGCCCTGGGCCGGTGGCCACCCGATCGAGGACTCGAAACGGCGTCCGGACCGCTCAGACCAGTTCCCAGCTCCCCCCTCCGGCAGGGCGCCACAGGTCATAGACCTCTCCATCCACCGTCAGCCTCGCCTCCCGCACCTCCACCTTCAGCTCGAAAGAGGGCTCGCATTCGCAGGCCCCGTGGCCGTCACAGTCCGGGCCACAGTCGCCCCGATTCATCGTGGCGTCCACCTTCAGGTCGTGCGCCACGTCGGAGTAGATGTCGGCGGTGACCCGTTCGGTGTTCGGCCACACCGCCACCGGGACGATCGTGCCTGCGTCCATCTGCACACCCGTCAACAGAGAAACCTGAAGATCGTCACGGCGGACCACACTGTTCCCCGACCCGACCTTCGTCGACTCGAAGGTGTCCCGGGGTCGGGTGGCATGGTCGTGGGAGTCGGTCATCGCCAATGGACGGGACGTCTCCAGCGCCCTGCGGAGTCGTTCACCCACCGGTTCGATCTCGTCGACGTCGGAGGCGGCCTCCTCACCGACCCGGTAGTTGAGGTCCCCCGCGACCATCCCCTCCGCCCATCCGGCGGCGGTGAACTCGACGGGGCATTCGGGTCCCGGGGCTCCGTTGGTGCATTCGTAGTTGGCCTGGACGAACACCTCCGACTGGCCGCTCAGCCGGTAGGTGTTCTCGTGGTTGGGACATCCGGCCTCCAACCGCACCTGCACCGACGTCGTCTCCAGGTGGGTGAGATGGGCGGCAAGTTCGGGCCCCTCCTCCAGGGTGCGCTGCTGATACACCTGGGCGGAGGGTTCGGCGTCGGGGATCCGTCCGGCTTGCTCCCGGGGATCCCCGAGGCCCTGCATCCAGTCGAGCCGTCCCGCCGGGCCGCTGCGGGCCGACACCCAGCCCCACACCGACGACCCGACGCCCCAGCCGAGGTCGGGGATGCGGAGCCGGTCGTCTGGGGACGCCTCCGCCCCCTGGGGGGAGACGGCATCCTGGCGTCCCTTGATGGCCTCGTCGTGGACGTCGACGACGGTGCTGATCGCCACCTCGTACACGCAGCACTCCTGCCCTTCGGCGGGCCGCAGCAGCTTCCGGGTACCGCCGTCGATCACATACAGCGCCCAGTCGCAGCCGCGGCCGTCGTCGGGATCCTCGGGCGGGGCCGACACCGGAGGCGGGGTGGATCCCCGTTCCCGGGTGGTGCGCGACGTCCGGGCGTAGGCGGCCGCCCAGATGATCACCGCCACGACAAGGGCCCCCACCCCGATCGGGATCAGCGGGAACGACGACGGTGTGCCTTGTGGCTGGTCGACAGGATCCTGGTCGGGTTCGTCGGCGGCGGGGCTCGACGCAGCCGCCACCGTCGTCGAGGTGGTCGACGTCGTCGCGGTGGTCGAGGTGGTCGATGGTGGCGGAGGAGCCACCAGGCTGAGAGTCGCCGGTTCTCCGATGATGAACAGGTCGGTGGAGTCGGCGACCGAATCCGACGGCTGATAGGTGCCTTCGGTGCAGAAGGTGTATCCCCTCACCGCCTCGGGGACGGCGCCACCCAGCTCGTCTTGTGGGATGAAGAAGGAGATCTGGTCTTCGCCGATACCGACCACCGTGTTCGTCGGGACCATGTCGAAGAAGCCACCCTCCTGGAGATCCAGGGAGAAGGCGCCGTAGACGTCGCGCCCGGTGCGGAAGCCGAAGGCCCGGTTGGTGTCACGGGCCGGATCCAGGGGGTACTGGTCCATCGGTTCGAACAGCGGCCCCGAATCCTCCTGCAGCCACACCACCCATTCGCAGGTCAACGCCAGGTTGACGAACTGGGGGAACGGCCCGGCGGTCCGCATCGTGACGACGAGGGCACCGTTGCCGAAGGCGGAGGGGTCGTAGCTCTCGGGACAGATCGTTTCCAAGGGGGACTCGGGTGAGGGGCCGTCGACGACACCGCAAAAGGCGCCGGACTCGTCCTGAGGCAAGAAGAACTCCGACGGAAGGTCGGTCAGCGCCACATCCACCTCGACGATGTCCCGCTCGGCGGCGAGGTCGAGACCAGGCTCCTCGCCGCTGGAAAACTCGGCGTCTCCCAGCAGGTCGATGCCCAACCTCGGGTCCATGTTGTACTCGACGACCTGCCTTTTGACCACCTCCTCCATCTCCGCGACGGCCTCCGACGCCCAGAACTCGGCGAACGCGTTGGGCAGATCGAAGTCGTCGGAGCCAGAGACGTCCTGCCCGGCGGCGGCCGGCAGCGACGCCACCAATATCACCAACCCACCGAGGATCGCCCCCCACCGGAATCTGCCAGCACGCATCCTTCTCCTCCTCCATCGACGCGACTCGGCGGACGGCGGCCGCCCGCCCCCCAGACCATGACATCGACCCGACCGGCCGGTCGTGAGTAGTGGTTGCTCATTCGTCGAGCCCGCCGCCGGCCGACCCGGGTCCCGAACCCAGGGCCGGGGTCCACCGTGACGGTGGTGGCGAACCCCGGGTTGGGGTGATTCAGGGGAGCGTGGGGCTCACTCGGGGACGTCGACGCCGAGGGCCACCGCCGCCTCCCGACGGCTCGACACCCCCAACTTCACGTAGGCCCGCTGCAGGAGGTTGTCGACGGTGCGAACCGAGATCGCCAACGCCTCGGCGATCCCACGTGACGGCAACCCACCGGCGGCGAGGGTCACCACCTCCCGTTCCCGGTCGGTGAGCGGTGCGGGACCCCGCTCAGACACCAGCCCCGGCGTGGCGACGGCTTCACAGCGGAGCCTGGCGGCGTCCGCCCTCCGGGCGGCGGCGGCAGCCCTCCGAGCCTCCCGGCGCTTCGTCCACACCGTCCCCGCCCACGTCCAACACTCCGCCGCCCACAACGCCAAGCCCGCCTCGTCGAACCAGGTGGCCGCCTCCTCCAACATCTCCCCGTCGTCGCCGACCAGGCCTCGGGCCGCCGCCGCCCGCATCCGGTCGAATTCGGACGTACCATCGTCGAGCCTCCCCTCCACATGATGGACGCCGCCCACCCGCACCGCGTCGAACCAGAGTCGGCGGGCCGCCGCCCACGACCCCCGCGACGCCTCCAGGTCACCAAGGGCGACGAGCCCGGCGGCCACCGAAGCCCGGTCGGAGCGGTCCAACCTCCGCCAGAGGCGGGCCGCCTCGGCGAGGAACCGGAACAGCCGCTCGTCCCGCTCCCCCACCTCGTCCACACCGGCGAGGAGGGCATCCACCTCTCGACCGGCGCCGGTCTGGGCGAGGGCGTAGGCGGCCCCACCCACATACCAGGAGGCCAGACCCGGCTGATTCATCCCCGCCTGGATCGCCTCCCCACGGCGGAACAGCGACACGGCCGACGACATCGCGCCCCGGTCCAGCTCGATCCTCGCCAACAGGAACAGCCACCACGATCGGATGAAGGGGGGATGGCGGTCCACCGCCGCCTCGTGACCTCCCGACGCCACCGCCGCGGCCGCCTCGGGCCGACCCGCCTCCAGCAGGGCGAGGGTCCGAGGCAGGTCGGGGAAATCGCGGAACCGGCCCGGCGCCGGACTCGGGTCGGAGGGGTGCTCGGCGAGCTCGTCGAGATACCGGAGGGCGACCTCCGGACGTCCCCCGGTCGACGCCACCCAGGCGCAGGTCACGAGCAGCGAGACACGGTCGGCATGGTCGGGGGGAAGCGCCGACCGGGCCTCGTCGACACGGCCCATGTTCAGCAGCAGCCACGCCCGGTTGAAGGGAAGCCCCTCGGGGTCCTGCTCCAGGGCGGTGAGGGCGTCGTCGCCCCTGCCCAATCCGAAGAAGAGATTCACGGCCCGCTGCACCGCCGCCCTCCGGGCGAGGGACGGAGCCAGCTCGTCGAGCCGGAAGGACCGGTTCCGCGCCTCGGCGGCGACATGGTCACCCGCCTCGTGGAGCATCTGACCCAGCAGCAGCGAACCCTCCACCGACCCGGCGTCGGACGCCGCCTCCGCCAGACGCCGGGCGAGACGGAAGTCCCCGGCCTGATAGGCGAGGTGGGCGGCGTCTCCAAGCAACGTCGGCGATGCGCCGTCTCCCGCGCCGAGGCGCCAAGTCGCCAACCGGACCAGGTCCTCGGGTCGGTTGCCGGCCGCCACCGCATCGGCCAGCTCCCCCATCACCCGTCGGCGTCGGGTCGACGACATCGCCCGTGACACCAACTCGCCGAAGAGGGGATGGGTGAACCGGTAGAGGTCGTCCTCCACCCTGACGACACCGGCCCGTTCCAGGTCGTCGACGGCGCCGGGATCCACCATCGGCGCCAACACCTCGACGGGGAGCGTCTCCGCCACCGCCAGCACCTCGGCGCAGCGAGCTGCCTCCGGGCCGAGGTCGTCGAGCCGCACCTCCAACAGGTCCGAGAGAGACGCCGGGGCAGGAAGGGAACCGTTCAACACCCACACCCCCCGTTCCTGGATGAGCGCTCCCCGGCGGACCCCTTCGATCGCCAACTCCCGTACGAACAGCGGCACACCCGCCGACACCTTCCAGATCCTGCGGGCCGCCACGCCGTCGACATCGCCGCCGAGCCCGGCCGCCAACATCTCCGCCACCTCCCGTTCCGCCAGGGGCTGCAGCTCCACCCTGACCAGACCCAGGTCGCGCCACAGCGTGGCGACGTCGCTCCCCGCTCCCGTCCGCCGCGTGGCGACGACGAAGACGAGGCCTTCGACGATCGCCTGCTGCACCACGGCCGAGGACCTGCGATCCAGCCGATCCGCGTTGTCGACGGCGAGGACGGTGGGACGGGAACGGCTTCGGAGCTCGTCCAGCGCCCGATCGAAGGGGGAGTCGGCACCGACGAAGCCGATCAGCCGAGAGAGCGCGGCGTAGGGGACGTCCGCGGTCGCCGCCGTACACAGCACCACCTCGGTGGGCCGCCCCTCACGGGCGGCGGCGGCGACCACCTCTCGAGCCAGCCGAGACTTGCCGATCCCCGGCCCACCGGTGATCAACACTCCGGGATCGTCGGCGGCGACCCGCGCCCCGACGAAGGCCAACTCCTCGCGGCGTCCACAAAGCGGCCAGTCGAGGAGGAGCTCCAAACCCTCGCCCATCCGGGCATGGTGGCAGCGACGGACCCACGACGCAACAGGACGATTCGACCCCCAACCGGAGGTCGGCAGGCGGCGGGTCCCCCACCGGGAGCGCGTGTGAATACTCGGGGGCCTGGAAGCCCCCATCGACCCCGCCCCCACACAGGTGCGGCCGAATCGTCGGTGACCGACGCGCCCGACCGAGCCGCGATCCGCCGCGCCGTCTCCACCCGGTTCGCACGCCGATCAGTCCTCCTCCGCCTTCGCCTCCGCCAGGGACACGAACGCCTCCCACGCCTCGGCGGGGATGTCGAGGACGGCGGCGATCAGGCGGGGCGGAAGACCGCGGCGACGGAGCTCGAAATACCGCGCGTACACCTCGGGGAGAGCCTCGGGTTCGTCCTCCATGGCGCGCCACGGTACCGGTGGGCCTCCGACCGGGCATGAGCAGTCACTACTCATCCGTCCCGTCCCCGACCGGGACGCTTCTCGGCTGCGGATGGGCGACGTCATCCGCTCCCGGCCGGGCGAGCCGGCGGTCCACCGGGTAGCCTGTTCCGCCGTCCGGAGACGGAGCCCCACCGGGACGAACGTGTGACCCATGAGCTGAGGGAGGCAGTTCCATGACACGTCCACACCGAGCCGGGACGATCATGGCGGCGATCCTCGCCGTCTTCATGGCCGCCCCACCGGCGGCGGCCCAGATCGTCGTCGACCGCACCCCCGAGCGGACCGACGTCTTCATCTATCTCAGCGACGACCGGGCGTTCGTCGGTGCCTCCTTCGCCGAACCGTTCACCGACCCGTCCCAGGCCTTCGTGACGATCCAAGGCGCCGACGGCATGGTCTCCGGCGGGGTCGAACTCGCCGACGCCCCGGTGGACATGTGGACACCGGAACGGCCCCCGTCCGACCCGGTGGACGCCTTCTGGGAGTACGACATCGAGCTCTTCGACGAGAATTTCGACCCCCTGTTCGACGTTCCCGTCCTGACCGTCGTCACCCATCCGACGGGAGGGATCTCGGGCATCGGGATGGTGCTTCCCCGGGACCTCTTCGACGGGCTGGGCGACCTCGACTTCATCCAGGTCGGATCGGGATATGTCGATCCCGACTACTGGGTGGAGGCGTACGACGATTTCCTTCCCGAGCCGATCGTCGTCCCCGAGATCCCCCCGATCCCCTTCGACGTGGGCTTCCCGCTCCCCGTCGGCGAAGGGACCGGGCCGTCCACCCCGGAAACGACCACCACCACGACGACGACCACCACCACGACCACGGTGCCGACGACCACGGCCCCGGCGACGACGGCCCCGCCCACCACCGTCGACGTCGGTCCGGTCGACCTGGCGGTCGCACCCGAGGACGGCGGAGGGATCGACCCGCTGTTCCTCATCACCGCCATCCTCATCCTGATCCTCCTGATGCTGCTGCTGGGGCGGGGACGGATCCCAGGCCTGGCACCCCGGACACGTCCCGGCCGGCCCGAGACCGAGCTCGAGATCTCCGACGACGAGCCGAAGGTCGGGACACGGGACCTCGACCGGGACCTCACCGAGCTCGCCGAAGAAGGCGGGACCGACGACGACGACCTCCTCAAAGGCGATTGGCGCGACGACACCTTCGACCGCATCCCCGACACCACCCCCGAGATCACCGAGCCCCGACCCGACGGCGACGACCTCCTCAAAGGCGACGGGCGCGACGACACGCTCCCGTAGACCGTCGAAGAGGCTCGGGTCCCTGGGTGGTGGGCGCCGTAGAATCCGGGGGTCCGGCAACCGGGAATCCGCGCGATGGGAGACGTCGAAGCACAGGCGGTACGGCAGTTCGCGGCCGAAGGTCTGGAGCCTTCTTCCTGGTCCAACGGACCCGGATACCGCTACCCGACCCACACCCACCGCGACGCCAAGCTTCTGGTGTGCGTCTCCGGGTCCATCACCTTCCACACCCCGTTCGGGGACATCCGCCTCGGGCCCGGCGACCGACTGGACCTCCCGGCAGGCACACCGCACGGAGCGACCGTCGGGCCCGACGGGGTGACCTGCTGGGAGGCGCACCGCCGGTGAAGGCGCCGGCGCGGGCTTTGGGTCTCGACCTCGCCTGGTCCGACGGGGCGCCGACGGGGGCGTGTGTCCTCGACCAGCACGGGATCCTGCTCGACGAGGCCGCGCTCGGAGACGACGACGAGATCGTCGCCTGGGTGCGACACTGGGCGGGGACGGGTCGGGCGGTGGTCGCCGTCGACGCCCCCCTGCTGGTCCCCAACCGGACCGGACGACGCCCCTGCGAGGCGGCGCTCTCGGCCGACTACGGGCCGCGCCATGCCGGAACCCATCCATCCAACCGCGACCTGTTCCTCCGCCGCTTCGGCCGAATCCGCGGCGAAGACCTCGTCCGCAGACTCACCCGTCTCGGGTTCCGAGGCCCCTGGGACCACGGGGCCCGCACCCTGGTGGAGGTGTATCCGCATCCGGGGCTCATCGAGGTGTTCGGACTGGACCGCCGCCTCCCCTACAAGAAGAAGCGCCGGCGGGTGGCCGCCTGGCGGGCAGGGCTGGCACGGCTGGCCGAGCTGCTCGACACCCTCCGTGACGCCGACCCTCCCCTCGTGGCGCCACCCCCACGGATCGACACCACCGTGCGGGGCCGGGAGTTGAAGCGTCTCGAGGATCTCCTCGACGCCCGCTTCTGCGCCTGGACCGCCCTGCTGTGGGCGGACCGGGGTCCGGCGGCGTTCCTTGTCTACGGGGACGCCGACACCGGGCACATCGCCGTGCCGCGACCCCACGCCGGGTGACCTCCACGTATCATCGTCCTTCCATGGCGTTCAGGGAACAGGCACCCGGCACCCTTCCCCCTCCCGGGCCGATCGGCCGGGCCGCGCGCCTCACCCTCGGCGTCGTCACCGCAGGCATCGTCGTGGCGGTGGCGCTCCCCCGACTCGACGGGCCGCCCGGGCGGGTCAACCCGAGTCCGCTGTTCCTCGTCCTGGTCGTCGTCGCCCTCCGCCTCGTCGGGGACATCGTCGAGATGGTGCTGCGGCGGCCGTGGGGAGTCGCGACCCGGAGCGTCGCCGTCGCCGGGATCGGGCTGCTGGCGATCGTCGACGTCGTCGCCTACGGGCGCTGGTGGGCGCCGCCCCTCGGCTGGTACCTGTTCTGGCTGGTGGAGGCCAGCTTCGCGGTCCTCGCCGTCTCGTTCATCGCCGCCGCCGTCCTCGCCGCCCCCGGCTGAGAGCTCGGCGTGTGGTCCCAGGTCCTGGGACGGATCCGGAGAGAGCCCGCCACCGAGTTCACGTGATCGGTGCTGTGGTCCCCTCTGGACGAGTGGGAGCGCAACCGACGGCGACGGTGAGGGCCGGGGCCGACCGTCCCGGTGGCCACCGGCCCAGGGCTCGGGACCACCGTCGGGGTGGTCGGCGACCCACACCTGCTCGGCCGCCGTGGGCTCGGGACCACCGTCACGGTGGCCTCGAGCCCTGGGCTCGGGGCCGTATCAGGGAAGGGTCAGATCCCCACAGTTGAACAGCGGACCGGTCATCTCGTCAACGGGGACGATCGCCCCGTCACCGAAGCCCTGGGTGAGCACCGAGCCCGACAGGGTGTAGGGGATCTCTATCACCTCGTAGGACGTGCCGTCGCCGAACAGCGACGCGTACACCGTCCAAAGCATGGTCCCGTCACAGGTCAGTCCGCTCTGGTTCCCGATCGACCCCCCCACCGGGAAGATCGCCGTTGCCCCCGCCCCGAAGTCGTCGATGGTGTCGAGGGTGATCGGGGTGATGGTGCAGTCCTCGTAGTCGAGGACCTGGACGAGGCTCGTATACGCCCCCGCCCCCACCTTGACGAAGAGCTCACCGGTGCCGTCCCCTTCGATGTCGAAGGCGCCGATCGCCGCCACCGGATCGAACGCCCCCACGTCGGGACCAAACGCCTCGGCGGCACCTCCCCCGGTCGCCAGGTCGACCCGGACAGTCCAGGTCTCCTCTTCTCGCATCGTGGAGACCTTGTCCAGATAGGCGTCGCCGTCCACGTCGGCGAACACGGTGGTGACCTCCATCGCCGAGGCGCTGGGCGGCAGCATCGGGGGGCACAACGTCGGGGTGGTGGTCGAAGGAGCCCGGTACACCATCGTGGTCGTCGTAGGGGCTGCGATGGCGAGGGTCGTCGTGGTCGGAGCCGTCGTCGTGGTGGTCGTGGTGGCCACGGTGGTCGTCGTCGTCGGAGCCGTCGTCGTGGTGGTCGAGGTGGCCACGGTGGTCGTCGTCGTCGGAGCCGTCGTCGTCGTGGTCGAGGCCACCGTCGTCGTGGTGGTCGAGGCCACCGTCGTCGAGGTCGTCGACGGAAGCGATGTGGGTGCGGCCGGGCCGCCGGCGCACGCACCGACGACGAGTGCCATCACACACCATGCTGCGGTTCGTCCCATCACGTCTCCTTCCCGTCCCGCGGACCGCCGTCTCGACCGCCGCCGCAACCACACGGTCCCGTCGTCCGACAGGAGGAATCGGCAACGGGACACGGGGACTGAAGTCTCGCAGTCGAACCCCGAAAGCGCCAGGCTTTCCCCTCCCGGCGTTCCCGTCCGGCCACGGTCGGGACGACCGCATCCGCGAACGTGCCGGTCCTACGGGCGGGCTCGGCCGAGTCCCGCCCTCGCCGCCATCCGGCGGATCTCGCCCGCGCAGATCTCGGGAACCCGGAGCCACGGATGGTGATCGACGTCGGGGAGCACCACCAGTCGGCCGTTCGGCCGCCCCTCGGCGAGCCGCCTCACCGCCGCGACGGGAGCGGTCGTGTCCTCGGCACCGTGGACGAACACCACCGGGATCTCTTCGGGGAGCCGGGCCAGGTCGTCGGCCGGGTCGTGGCGGTACAGCACCTCCCACAACGACGTCGTGGACGACATCACGTTGTGCTCCACCAGATCCCGGGCCACCTGCCGGGGGACGTCCCGGAGGAGGAGCGGCAGGAGCGGACCGACCAGGCGGCGGGTGGCCACGCAGGCGACGGCGCTCAGCACCATGTTGGTGAGGAACCACCCCCGCACCCCTCCCCGGAACCACCGGCGGGCCCCGTCGGGTCCTCCGTAGGAGGGGAGTCCGATCAGCACCAACGCCGAGACCTGGTCGGGATGCCGGGCCGCGTAGGCGGCGGCGAGCGCCGCCCCCAGGGAGTGGCCGACCAGCACCGTCGGCGCCCTGACCGACAGGATCGGCTCCAACGCGGTGAGGTGCTCGTCGACGGTGTAACGGATCAGCGGCCGGGCGGAGCGACCGAACCCGAGGAGGTCGACGAGGGTGGCCCCGGCGGGGAGGTGGACGACCCCCGGACCCGCCTGCCAGTACCGGCCGGTGCCGCCGAGCCCATGGAGGAAGACGGGCCCGCCTGGGCCGCCGACCTCCTCCACGTACAGCTCGCGGCGGAGGTGCCCCCGCCCCGTGATGAGACGGGTACGAGATGGGACGGGGGCCTCCGCCGGCAGGATCGGGAGGCGGGAGGGATCGGCGGCGGCGGTCCCGCCCCCCGACTCCATGACGGCGGCTCGCGGCTCCGACGAGGAGGGGAGTTCGTCGGGGATTGGTCCGACCGTCATGGCACC
>JALSJV010000286.1 GCA_026989215.1 Acidimicrobiia bacterium
GGCCGCCGACCGGGCGATCGGGCTGGTCGAGCTGTCCGACGTCGCCGATCGGAGGCTGGGTGGCTTCTCGAAGGGGATGCGGCAGCGGGCGAAGGTGGCGGCGGCGTTGGTGGTCGAACCCCGGGTGCTGTTCCTCGACGAGCCCCTCAACGGGGCCGACCCGGTGCAGCGGGCCCACCTGATCGGGCTGTTCCGGCGCCTCGGGGAGCAGGGACGGACGGTGGTCGTCTCCTCCCACGTCCTCGCCGAGGTGGAGCGGATGGCCGACCGGGTGGTGGCGATGGTGGACGGGCGCCTCGCCGCCGTCGGCACCGTCGCCGCCCTGCGGGAGGCGATGTCGGACAAGCCCCGGCTGGTGACGGTGGAGTGTGCCGCCCCCCGGAGGTTGGCGGCCGCCCTCGTCGGGGTCGACGGGGTGGCGGGGGTGCGGATCGCCGACGGGTCGGTGGTGGTGGAGGCGGTGGACGTCGCCGCCCTGGCCCGGGCGCTGCCCGCCGCCGCCCGGGAGTTGGCGGTGCGGGTCAGCCGGGTGGAGCCGGCAGACGAGTCCCTCGAGTCGGTGTTCCGGTATCTGGTGGAGGCCCGCACGTGGTGAATCCGGTGGTGGTCGCCCACCTGTTCCGCCGGGTGCTGCGGCCCGGTCGGACGGTGGGTCTGGGTCTGTTGGCGGCGACGGCGGGGATCGTGTACGGGCTGGTGGCGTTGGCGGGCGAGACCGACGACCCGGCGGTCGCCTACCACGAGGTCGTCGCGTTCCTGACCGGTCCGACCCTGTCGATCGCCGTGCTGGTGATCGCCGCCGCCGTCCTGGGGGAGGAGCGGGACGCGGGGACCTTTCCGTATCTGTATCTGCGGCCGATCCGTCGGGGGGTGTTGGCGGCGTCGGCGCTGGCGGCCGGGCTGGCGGCGGCGGTGGTGTTGGCGGTGGCCGGCTGGATGGTGGGCTGGGTGGCGTCGTGGCTGGCCGGGGCGCCTGCGACCGCCGCCGTGGCGGCCCTGGGGGCGTATGTGGCGGCGGCGGTGGGGTATGCGGCGGTGTTCGTGCCTCTGGGGTATCTGGTGCCCCGGGCGGTGCTGGTGGGGTTGGGGTATGTGTTCGTGTGGGAGGGGATCGTCGCCACCCTGGTGGAGGGCGCCGCCCAGGCGTCGGTGTGGCGGATCGCCATGTCGGTGTACGCCGACCTGGCGGAGCTGCCCGGCGGGGCGGCGGCGGTGCTGGGTCCGGTCGTCCCGGGGGTGTGGGGGGCGGCGGGGAAGGTCGCCGGGGTGGCGGCGGTCGGCTGGGCGGTGCTGTGGTGGGCGCTGCGGACCCGCGACGCCGGGTGATGTCGGCCCCCGGCCCAGGGCTCGACACCACCGCAGGGGTGGCCCCGAGCCCTGGGCTGGCAGACACCGTGGGCCCGTGACCACCGCAGGGGTGGCTCCGAGCCCTGGGCTGGGGAACCCCTCAGTCGTTCCGGTAGAAGAACTGCTCGGTGGTGCGCAGGCTCGTCAACACCCCGACCACGGCGAAGGCGATCACGATGTAGAGCCC
>JALSJV010000287.1 GCA_026989215.1 Acidimicrobiia bacterium
CCTCCGCCCGGGCCGACACCTCGGCGGGGAGATCCGCCGCCCGCTCCAGATGGGGGACCGCCTCGTGGACCCGACCCGACCAGCGCAGCGAGAGGCCCAGGGCGACCAGCGCCGCCGCCTCCGTCGCCGGATCCTCCAGCTCCCGACCCAGGGCGGCGGCCTCCTCCGCCGACGTCACCGCCTCGGCGAAGCGGTCGGTGTTCGCCAGGTACATCGCCCGGCGCCGGGCCACCTCGGCACGGGAGGCGGGGTCGGTGGCCGCCAGCTCCTCCAACAGCTCGAGGACCCTTCCCTGGTCGTCGCGGCGTCCGAGCACGTCGAGGACCTCCTCCAGACGCAACGCCGTCTCGAGCCGGCGCTCCGCCTCCCAGCCCGCCCGTTCGGCGGCGTCGAGGGCCTGGCGGAACCGTTCGGCGGCGGTGTCGGCGGCGTGGACCGCCAGCGCCTCCGCGCCCGCCCGGCGGAGATGCTCGGCCGCCTCGGCGAACAGCCCACCCCGGAGGGTGTGGAAGGCGAGACGTTCGGCGTCGGTGGGGCCGTCGACGGCGACCGCCTCGGCGAGACGGCGGTGGAGGGCGGCCCGTCGCCGCTTCGGCAACGCCTCGTAGACCACCTGGCGGACCTGGTCGTGGGCGAACCCGAAGGTGCCGTCGGTCTCCTGGAGGAGGCGGCGGGCGAGGAGGTCGTCGAGGGCGGCGAGGGTCTCGGCCCGGGAGAGGTCCACGGCGGCGGCGAGGGGCCCGAGCCGCAGCGGCCAGGGGGAGGCCGACGCCGCCTCCAGCACCGCCCGCGGGCCCGAGTCGAGGAGCCCGGTGCGGTGCTCCACCACCGAGCGGATCCGGCTTGCCACCGGGATCGGCTCGGTGCCCAGCCGGGCCTGCGCCTCGGCGGCGAGGGCCCCGGTCCGTTCGTCCACCAGGCCCTCGTCCCGGAGGGCGTGCAGGGTCTCCAGGGTGAAGAGGGCGTTGCCCCCGGTGTCCCGGTGCAGCCGTGCCGCCGTGGTCGCCTCCAGCTCCGAGATCCCCAGGGTTCGTTTCACCAGCTCACCCAGCTCGAACACCGACAGCGGGGTCAGCACGACGCGGCCCAACCCGGCCACCCGGTCGAGGTTCCGGAGGACGTCCCAGACCCGGGGGTCGCCGCGGGCCTCCTCGGAGCGGTAGAGGACCAGGACGACGAGGCGTGCCGTCTCCAGATGGGGGCCGAGCCGTTCGAGGACCTGGAGGGTCTCGTCGTCGGCCCACTGGAGGTCGTCGAGCACCAGGATGTGCGGGGTCGCCTTCCCCAGGGCGACGAAGGCCCGGGCGAGGGCCTCCTGGAGGCGTCGGCGGGCCTCGCCGGAGGGGAGGGCGCCGGTGACGGGGAGGTCGGGGAACCATCGGGCCACCCCCGGCACCAGATGACCGATCTCCCGCAGCCACACGTCGTCGAGCTGCTGGGCGAGCTGTTCGGCCCGGAGCTGGGTGAGTCCCGAATCCAGGGCGTCCACGAGGGGGCCGTAGGGGCGGGAGGAGCCCTCCAGGCAGGTCCCCCAGAGGATGTCGAACCCTCGCCACTCGGCGTCGTCGGAGGCCTCGGAGACGAGACGACTCTTCCCGATCCCCGGCTCGCCTTCGATGAGGATGACCCCTCCCCGGCCCGACAACGCCCGCTCCATGCCGTCCACCAGGCTCCTCCGTTCGGCCTCCCGCCCGACGAAGGGGGCGTCGGTGCGCTCGTCGAAGGCGAGGGGGCGGCTGGAGCCGACCGCCGGGCGGATCCCCGAGCGGCGATGGCGGATGATCTTCTGGTACAGCTCCTCGGTCTCCGGCGAAGGCTCCGTCCCCAGCTCCTCGGCGAGGACCGACCGGCATCGTTCGTACTGGCCGAGGGCCTCGCCGGTGCGACCCAGGAGGAAACAGAGTCGGATCACCTCACGGTGGGCCGGCTCTCGGAGCGGGTCGTGGTGGGTGAGGCGCCGCGCGTAGGCGAGGGCCTCCTCGTGGTTGCCGCGGCTCTTCGCCACCTGCACCACCCGGTCGAGGGCCGCCAGGTACATCTCGCGGAACTGCTGTTGGGGGAGGGCGACCCACTCGTCGTAGAACCCGGCCATGAAGTCCCCTCGGTACAGATCGACGGCCCGTCGCAGCTCGCTCAGCTCGTCGACGTTCGGGTCGGGCGCACCTCCGGTCATGCCGAGCCTGGAGAGATGACCCTGGAACTCCTCGGTGTCGAGGAGATAGGGGGCGGCGTCGTTGAAGGCGAGGGTGTCGGTGGTGGCGAGCACATAGGGCTGGGAGGAGATCTCGCCGAGGGCGTCCTGGATCTGCCAGAGGGCGTGGCTGAGACGCCGCCGGGCCCGGCTCTCGGTGAGGTCGGGCCAGAACATCCCGGCGAGGCGGCCCCTGGCGTGGGGCCGGTCACGGTTGAGGGCGAGGAAGGCGAGGAGGGAGCGTCCGGCCAGCGACGGGATCGGCGGGAGGGCGCGAGACCCGTGCTCCAGGACGAAACCGCCGAAGAGCTGGATCCGGAGGGGCTCCATGGGGTGTCACGGTACCGGACCGGGCCGGGAGGTGAAGGCCCCGAACGGGGGCGTGGCGTAACGGGAGCCGCCATCGGAGGTCCCTGCAGGTGTGACCTTCGATCCTTGGCAGTCGCTCCTCGGCGCCGCCCAGGCGGGCGCCGACTGGGCCTGGGAGCGGATCTACACCGAGCTGGCGCCGAAGCTGCGCGGATACCTCGTCACCCGGGGAGCGGCCGATCCCGACGGGCTGGTCGGCGACGTCTTCCTCCAGGTCGCCCGCAACATCGGGACGTTCCGGGGGGACGAGGACGGCTTCCGCTCCTGGGTGTTCATGATCGCCCACCACCGTCTGATCGACGAGCGACGTCGGCGGTCCCGGCGTCCCACCGAGCCGCTTCCCGACGACCCGTTGGCCCTGGGGACGACCGAATCGGCGGAGACGACGGCGATGGTCCGGATCGGCGACGACGAGATCCGCCGACTGCTCGAGGGGCTCACCTCCGACCAGCGGGAGGTCCTCCTGCTGCGCATCTTCGGGGACCTCACCGTCGAGCAGGTGGCGGCGATCGTCGGCAAACGGCCCGGTGCGGTGAAGGCCCTCCAACGGCGTGCCCTCCGGGCCCTGGAGCGCCGGATCACGACGGGCGTACCCCTATGACCTCCTTCGACGGTGACGAGGACGAGATGACCGCACACCGCGACGAAGCGATCCTTCGGGGCGAAGCCGCGGGGTCGGAGCTGGGCGAGCTGGTCGCCCGGATCCGGGCCCTCGGCGAGCAGCCGATCGACCGTGACGTGATCGAGCGTCACGTGGCGATGCTGGTCCGCGAGGCGGTCGTCTCCGCCGGTGCACGCCAGGCGCCGTCCCTGCCTGGACGCCGGCGCGTCCCACGAGCCAGGAGGTCCATCGTGTTCAGCAGTCTGTTGTCGTCGATCTTGGCGAAGGTGTTGGCGGCGTCGGTCGCCCTCGCCGCCGTCGGGGGAGGGGTCGGCTTCGTCGCCGACCCGGCCGTGCCGGGGGACGCCCTGTACGGGCTCGACCGTGCCTTCGAGGCGGTGGGGATCGGCCGGGGTGGGGCCGCCGAGCGGATCGAAGAGGCCCGGGCCCTGGCGGCGCGTGGGGAGATCCCCGAGGCGGTGGCGACCGCCGGCGAGGCCGCCGAGGAGGCCGACCGGGCCGAGGCTGCGGCCGCGCTGCGTCGGGCCGCCGAGCAGATCTCCGCCGTCGAGGATGGCGCGGCGGCCGAACCGACCCGGGAGCGGGTCGCCGAGCTGTTGGAGCTCCTCGCCACCCAGATCGAAGGTGACGGGGTCGTCGGCGCCGACGTCGCCGAGCTGGCCCGGAGCATCGCCGCCGACCACGGTCGGGACCGGCGCCCGGCGTCGCCCGCAGAGCCCGGCCCCCCCGAGACGGTCCCGCCGACGGCACCCGACGAGATGCCCGGTCCGATGCCGGAAGATGGCGTCACCCCGCCGTCGGTGACGATCCCCGCCCAGGCGCCGCAGCCCTCCGAGGCGCCCTCCGAAGGGTCTCCGTCGACGATGCCGGACATGCCCTCGGGGCGTCCCTGATCGAGTCCCTCCACGGCCCCGGTCCCTCGGGTCGCGTACCCCCGAGGGGCCGGGGCTCCCTGGTGCCGACTCGGTGTTGGTCCCGGGACCCGCCTACGGTGCGGCGCCATGTCGACGACCGGGGTGCTCCTCGTCCAGCTCGGCACCCCCGACTCTCCCCGGGTCGGGGACGTCCGGCGCTACCTGCGGGAGTTCCTGGGCGATCCCCGAGTGATGGACATGCCCGCGCCGATCCGGCTGCTGGTGCTCTACGGGATCATCCTCCCCTTCCGACCCCGTCGGAGCGCCGAGGCCTACGAGAAGATCTGGACCGCCGACGGGTCGCCGCTGCTCCTCCACACCCGATCCCTCGCCGATGCCCTCGCCGCCCGCCTCGGCGTCGTCGTCGAGGTCGGGATGCGCTACGGGTCGCCGCCGATCGGCGCCGCCCTCGACCGCCTCGCCGAGGCCGGGGTCGACCGGATCGTCGTCGTCCCGCTCTTCCCCCAGTATTCGTCGGCTGCCACCGGCTCGGCGGTGGCGAAGGTGTTCGAGGAGCTCTCCGCCCGGCCCGTCATCCCCGCCGTCTCCGTCATCGGCGATTTCCACGCCCATCCGGGGTTCGTGGACGCGGTGGCGGAGGTCGCCCGGGGGGTGCTCGACGCCTTCGGGCCCGACCACGTCCTGTTCAGCTACCACGGCCTCCCCGAGCGCCAGCTCGACGATCCGGGTGGCCGGTGCCTGCGGGAGGGATGCTGTGACGAGGTCCGGGGGGAGAACCGGTTCTGTTATCGGGCCCAGTGCCACGCGACGACCGCGGCCGTGGCCGCCGCCCTCGACCTCCCACCGGGCTCCTACGGCACGTCGTTCCAGTCGAGGATGGCGGGCCAACGTTGGATCGAGCCCTACACGGATCGGACGCTGGTCGAGCTCTACGAGGCCGGGGTGCGTCGCCTGGCGGTGCTCACCCCGAGCTTCGTCGCCGACTGCCTCGAGACCCTGGAGGAGATCGGGATCCGGGCCCGGGAGCAGTGGCTGGACCTCGGCGGCGAGGACCTTCTCCTGGTGCCCTGCGTCAACGACACCGAAGTCTGGGTGGAGGGGCTGGCCCGCATGGTCGAAGGGGTGCTCCGGTGACGGGTCCCTCCCGGGCCGAGGTGGAACACCTCATGACCGAGGTCCAGGAATCGTTCTGTGCCGCCACCGAGGAGCTCGACGGCGCGGGACGGTTCACCACCGAACCTTGGGAGCGGCCCGGCGGCGGTGGAGGGGTGACTCGCATCCTCCGAAGCGAAGGCCCCGTCGAGAAGGCGGCGGTGAACGTCTCCGCCGTGTGGGGTCCGACCCCCGACCGGCTGTCGGAGTCGATGGCGGCCGCCGGTCGCCACTTCTACGCCACCGGGGTCTCGATCATCGTCCATCCCCGCAACCCCCACGCCCCCACCTTCCACGCCAACCTCCGGTACTTCGAGACCGACGCCGGGGCGGCCTGGTTCGGGGGTGGGGCCGATCTCACCCCCGTCTACCTCTCCCGACGGGACGCCGTCGAGTTCCACCGGGGCCTGGCCGAGGTGTGTGCCCGGCATCCGGTCGCCGACTACCCGACCTGGAAGCGGCAGTGCGACGAGTATTTCTTCCTCCCGCACCGGGGTGAGGCCCGCGGTGTGGGCGGCATCTTCTTCGACCACGAGGCCGACGACCTGGCGGCCCTGTGGCGCTTCGTCGGCGACCTGGGACGGAGCCTCACGTCCCTGTACCTTCCCGTGCTCGCCCGGAGGGTCGACACGCCGTACGGGGAGGCCGAGACGGTGTGGCAGGAGCGGCGCCGCGGCCGCTACGTCGAGTTCAACCTCGTCTGGGACCGGGGGACCCGGTTCGGGCTGGAGACCGGGGGACGGACCGAATCCATCCTGGCGTCGCTGCCTCCCCGAGCCCGTTGGGACTCCGACGAGGACCCTCCGGAGGGGTCCCCGGAGCGTGAACTGCTCGACCTGCTCCGCGGAGATCCGGTCGACTGGGCGTCGGTTTCGATCTGACCTCTCGTCGTTTTCGATCTGACTGGACGTTGTCAACCCTCGTCCTACATTCCCGCCCCGACGTGGAAGGCAGGCCGCCATCGTTCGCCAGTTGACCTCTGCGAGTTGTGCCTATCCGGCGGTCCCGGCGGAGGACCGGGCCGTCCTCGGCGCGCGTCTGTCGGCACCTGACCTCCGGCTTCCGGCCGGCGTCTTCACGTTGGCGACCTGTCTGCGGGTCGAGGTCGTCGTCGAAGGGCCCCGGAGACGGCTCGACGACGTGGTCGGTGACCTGTTCGGGGCGCTGCCACCGGGGACGATCGTGCGGGAGGACGCCGACGTGACCACCCATCTCTTCCGGATCGCCGCCGGGCTCGAATCGCCGGTCCTCGGCGAGCGGGAGATCCTCACCCAGTTCCGGCAGGCGGTGGCGGACGCCCAGGGTCGTCTCTCGGGGGCGTTGACGAAGATGCTCCAGACGGCCGTGGCCGCCGGTCGAGGGGCGCGGGACCGTCTCCCCGAGTCGCCCCACGGCTCCCTCGCCGTCGTCGCCGCCCAGCTCGTCGGGCCGGCGCCGGCGGTGGCGGTCCTGGGTGCGGGACGCATGGCCACGGCTGCGGCGGAGGCTCTGGGCTCGCTGCCCGCGCCGCCCGACGTCACCGTCGTCGCCCGGGCACCGGAGAAGGTGAGACTCCCCGGAGTGGCCGTCTGGCCCTTCGACCGGGTCGGGGAGGCGTTGCGGCGTCTCCCGGCGGTGATCTCGGCGACGTCCGCCAAGGGGTTCCTCATGGACGAGGCGTCGATGGCCGCGATCCTCCGAACCCGGGACGCTCCCCTCACCCTCGTCGACCTGGCGATGCCCCCCGACTTCCCGGTGACGGAGAGCGACCTGGTCCACTATCTCCCCATCGACCGGGTGGCGGCCCGCGCCGCGAAGCATCGGCAGCTCGACGAGGTCGACGGATTCGTCGAAGAGGAGGCGGCCTCGGCCTGGTCGAGGTACCGCAACGTCGACGACGTCGGTCCCCTCATCGCCGAGCTCTACCGGTCGGTCGACGGGGTCGTCTCCGACACGGTGGATCGCTTCGCCACCAAGCTCGCCGACCCGGCCGACGTCGAGATCCTCCGGCGGGCGGTTCGTACCGCGGCGCGCACCCTCGTCTCCCGCCCCGTCGGCCGGATCCACGAGGCGGATCGCCCCGGGGAGCTCGCCGCCGTCGTCGCCGAGGTCTTCGGGATCGATGCGTGAGCTCCGCATCGCCACCCGAGGCTCCGCCTTGGCCCTCGCCCAGGCGCGGTTCGTCGCCGCCCGGCTGGAGGAGGCTCACCCTGGACTCTCCACCGAGCTGGTGACGATCTCCACCCTCGGGGACCGTGACCGGACCAGCCCGGTCACCGCCCTCACCGAGACGGGCGCCTTCGTCCGTGCCGTACAGCAGGCGGTCCTGGCAGGCGAGGCCGATGTGGCGGTCCACTCCTGCAAGGACCTTCCCGTCGCCGGTCCGCCCGGGCTCGCCGTCTGGTATCCGGCTCGGGAGGCGCCGTGGGACGTGCTGGTCGGGGCCGATCTCGCCGAGTTGGCGGTGGCGGCGGTGGTCGGAACCGGCAGCCCCCGGCGCGCCGCCCAGCTCTCCCTGCTCCGTCCCGACCTCGAGATCCGGGGCATCCGCGGCAACGTCGACACCCGGCTGTCGGCGGTCGCCGAAGGCCGGTTCCGGGCCGCGGTGCTGGCCGAGGCGGGCCTGCGTCGTCTGGGACGGACCTCCAAGATCGCCCGGCGGTTCGAGATCGAGGAGATGGTGCCCGCCCCCGGCCAGGGGGCTCTGGCGGTCGAGGCTCCCGCCGACGGTCCCGTCGCCGAGCTCCTCGACGTGCTCGACGACCCGGCCACCCGACGGGCCGTGGAGACCGAGCGGGCGCTGCTGGCCCGCACCGGGGCCGGATGCCGCTCGGCCCTCGGCGCCCACGCCTCACCGACCCCCGATGGGGTGACGCTGGTCGCCTTCGTCCAAGACGAACGGGGCGCTCGCCGCGCCACGGTCGACGGGGCCGACCCCGAGGAGGCGGTCACGGCCATGATCACGGAGCTGGGGCTGTGAAGGTGGCGGTGACCGCGACCGCCGACACCGCCGAGCGGATCCGCCGCGCATTGGACGTCCGGGGCCTCGAAGGGGTGGTCCTGCCCTGCGTCGTGACCCGGCCCCGAGACGAAGGAGCGCTGCGCCGGGTGCGAGGACTGGCCGCGACCGTCGACTGGATCGTGGTGACCTCGGCCCGGGCGGTGCGGACCCTCTGGCCCGACGGCGGGATGCCGCCGGTGCCGGTGGCCGCCGTCGGCCCGGCCACCGCCGAAGCCGTCGCCGCCGCCGGAGGTCGGGTCGCCCTGGTCGGAACGGAGGGGGCGGCGTCGCTGCTCCGGCGTCTCGAACCCGAGGTCGGCGAAGCGACCGTCCTCTACCCCCGACCGGAACGGACCGCCGCCGACGTCGAGACGACGCTCCGCGCCGCCGGGGCGGAGGTGATCGCCGCCACCGTCTACACCACGCTGCCGGTCCCGCCCCCGACGGAGCCGGTGGTGGACGCCGTCACCTTCGCTTCCCCGTCGGCGGTGCTCGGCTGGCGCCGGTCGCGCACCCTGGAGGGGCTCGTCGTGGCCGCCCTCGGGTCCACGACCGCCGCCGCCGTGAAGGCGCTCGGACACCCCGTCGACGTCGTCGCCGAGACCCCCAGCCCTGAGCGTCTGGTCGACTCCCTGGTCCGCCATCTGGAGGGGAGGAGCCCCACATGACCATCTTCCCCACCGTCCGTTCCCGGCGTCTGCGGCGGTCCGCCCGTCTGCGGCGCATGGTCGCCGAGACCCCCAGCCCCGAGCGTCTGGCCGACTCCCTGGTCGGCCATCTGGAGGAGAGGAGCCCCACATGACCATCTTCCCCACCGTCCGTTCCCGGCGTCTGCGGCGGTCCGCCCGCCTGCGGCGCATGGTCGCCGAGACCCGCCTCGACCCGGCGGCGTTCGTGCTCCCCCTGTTCGTCGTCCCGGGGTCCGACGTCCTCCGTCCGATCGGCTCCATGCCGGGACATCACCAGCTCTCCGTCGATCGGGTGGTCGACGTCGCCCGTGAGGCGCAGGCGGCCGGTGTCGGAGGGGTGATCCTGTTCGGGATCCCGCCGTCGAAGGACGAGACCGGCTCGGGCGCGTGGGATCCGGCCGGGCCCGTACCCACCGCCATCGGCGCGATCAAGGAGTCGGCCCCCGACCTCGTCGTCTGGGCCGACGTGTGTCTCTGCGAGTACACCAGCCATGGGCACTGCGGGGTGGTGGTCGGAGACACCGTCGACAACGACGCCACCCTGCCGCTGCTCGCCGACGCCGCCGTGGTGTACGCCGACGCCGGAGCCGACGTGATCGCCCCCTCGGACATGATGGACGGCCGGGTGGCCGCCATCCGGGAGGCCCTCGACGGGGCGGGACACCACGAACTCCCCATCTGCTCGTACTCGGCCAAGTACGCCAGCGCCTACTACGGGCCGTTCCGTGACGCCGCCGAGTCGGCTCCCGCCTTCGGCGACCGCCGAACCCACCAGATGGACCCCCCGAACGCCCGGGAAGCCCTCGTCGAGGTTCGCCTCGACCTGGCCGAAGGCGCGGACATGGTGATGGTCAAACCGGCCGGCCCCTACCAGGACGTGATCGCATCCGTCCGGGCGGCCGTCGACGTCCCCGTCGCCGCCTATCAGGTCTCCGGGGAGTTCGCGATGATCGAGGCGGCGGCGGCCAACGGGTGGATCGACCGGGAGCGGGTCATCGTCGAGTCCCTCCTCGGGATCGCCCGGGCGGGAGCCGACGTCATCCTCACGTACTTCGCCGTCGACGCCGCCCGTCTGCTGGAGGAGTCATGAGCGCCCCCTGGCTGGAACGGGCCCGTCGGGTGATGCCCGGTGGCGTCAACTCTCCGGTGCGGGCCTTCGGGGCCGTCGGGGGGGAGCCGCCGTTCGTCGCCTCGGCGTCGGGGGCGACGGTGGAGACGGTGGACGGGGAGACGCTCATCGACTTCGTGGCGTCGTGGGGAGCGCTCATCCTCGGCCACGCCGAGCCTCGGGTCGTCGACGCCGTCGTCGACGCCGCGCGGCGGGGAACCTCCTTCGGGCTCCCCACCCCGGCCGAGGTCGCCCTGGCCGAGACGATCGTCGAGACCGTCCCCTCCATCGACGTCGTCCGGATGGTGAACTCGGGGACGGAGGCCACCGCCACCGCCATCAGGGTGGCGCGGGCGGCCACCGGCCGCCGGCGGATCGTCAAGTTCGAAGGGTGCTACCACGGCCACGCCGACCCGTTCCTCGTCAAGGCCGGAAGCGGCGTGGCGACGATGGGCCTGCCCGACAGCCCCGGGGTCCCGGCGGCGACGGTCGCCGACACCGTCGTCGTCCCCTTCAACGACCTCGACGCGGTGGAGGCGGCGTTGGCCGCCGGGGACGTCGCGGCGGTGATCGTCGAACCCGTCGCCGGGAACATGGGGGTGGTCCCCCCCGAAGACGGATTCCTCTCCGGGCTGCGGCGAGCCTGCGACGCCTCCGGTGCCCTCCTCATCTTCGACGAGGTGATGACGGGGTTTCGGGTCGCCCTCGGAGGCGCCCAGGAACGCTACGACGTCGCGCCCGACCTCACCTGTCTCGGCAAGGTCGTCGCCGGTGGAACGCCGGCGGCCGCCTACGGCGGCAGGGCCC
>JALSJV010000288.1 GCA_026989215.1 Acidimicrobiia bacterium
GGCGGGGGAGGCGACCTTCGACCGGGTCGAGGCGGTGTCTCGCATCCCCGACGGGGTCGGGCTCCGCGAAGAGCTCGATGTGGCGGGGGTGCGGAGGGAGGCCGCGCGCCGGCGAGGTGTCGCGGCCGACGCCGAGTTCCGGACGGCGACCGATCGGTTCCTCGTCATGCAACCGTCCCTGGACGAGTCGTGGTGGAGACTGTGGGGCGGGCTGGACGGTCCGTCGGGTGCCCTGGTGGACAAGGTTCTGGCCGAGGCTGCGGATCGGCTTCCCGATCTGCCCGATGGGGACGGCGGCGGGGCATCGTGGCGGCGGGCGACGGCGCTGGTGGAGCTCTGTGTCAACGACGACCCGCCGCCGGCCCAGGTGACGGTGTTCGTGGACGCCGCCGACGCCGTCTCCTCGGAGGGCGGCGTCGTCTTGGAGGCCGGGCCCGCGGTGGGGCGTCGGGCCCTGGAAGCGGTCCTGTGTGAATCCGTCACCGAAGTGGTCGCCCGCACGGCGGATGGGCGGTTCATGGAGTACGGCCGTCGAACGCGCACCGTTCCTCCCGCCCTGCGGCGAGCGATCCTGCACCGTGACGGCGGTGTGTGCGCCGCCGACGGATGTCAGAGCCGACATCGGCTGCAGATCCACCACCTTCGGCCCTGGTCCCAGGGGGGCCGCACCGATCCCGACAACCTCATCACCCTCTGCTGGTTCCATCATCAGGTGGTGGTCCACCAGCGGGGGTACACGCCGTACCGGCATCCGGACCATGGGAGGGTGCGGTTCCGGCCGCCCGGCCGGGATCCGCCCTGAGGGGCGGGCCACCCGCCGTCAACGTTCACCCCGAGACTTTCGACCCGACCACCTCGCCCGAACCCGCCCGAATGCGCCATGGGGCCACCCGCATCGGGAGGTCGTGTCGGCGCGCCCGCGTCGGCGTCCTACACCGCCACTGCCACCGAAGGCAGCTCCCCGCCCTCTTGGAGACGTTCGACGATGAGATGGTCGATGGCGCCCAACCCGACGAGACGGTCGAGGATCTGCGCTCCGAAGCAGCGTTCATGCCACAGAATCCCGAGCAGCAGATGCACGGTTCCCAGTTGGCGGTGGCCGAGAGCGGTCGCCTCCCGGCGGGCGTACCGCAGTACGACCGCCGCCTCGTCGCTCAACTCGTCCGGTGGCCCCTCACGTCGGGGGCCACGATCCGCCACCTGCGGTCGCACCACGGCTGCCGACACCGCCACGTGGGCCAGGATCCTCCCCGCATCCGACCAGGGCTCGGCGACGAGACCCAGCAGCAGGTGACCGGTGTCGATGGGGGCCTGGTCGAAGGCACGCGCCTCGGCCCGGGCGTTGAGGAGTGCCCGGGTGAAGGCGAGGCTCGCGTCCGGCCGGGTGTCGGTGGCCATCCCGAACCCTGTCGGGACCCCCAGGGAGAACTCAAGGGGTCGCGGTCAGTCCCCGATGCGCGCCGCGATCCGATCGCCGATCTCGGAGGTGGAGAGCCCCATGTCCGGCCCGCCCATCGCCTCGAGCTCGGGG
>JALSJV010000289.1 GCA_026989215.1 Acidimicrobiia bacterium
CCGCAGGTGGTGAGGGTGTCGGTGACCTGGGTGTGGAGGTAGGGGTCGGGTCCGATGGTGAGGTGGACCTGTCGCACGGTGTTCCCCGGGTCGTCTCGACGGTGGAGGCCACCAGCGGATCGACGCCGTGTCGGAGACGAGTTGGAGGTTGCTTTGTATCTGAGTTCGCGCGACGGATTGGGGTGAGAAACTTCCCACCGCTGAGGGTCCGTGAGGACACCTTGGGAGGTGGAGGATGACGGCAGAGAGGGCCGGCGGGGAGCGTCGGAAGCGACGCTATCTAACTGCGGAGGAGAAGTATCAGGTGTGGTTGGAGGTGGTGACCGGGCAGGGCACCGAGGGGGAGATCGCCGATCGGTGGGGGGTGGACCGTTCCACGGTGGCGGGGATCGTCAAGACCGCCCGGGAGGCGGCGACTGCGGGGTTTGGCGGCGTCCCGGCCGGGCCGGTCGTCGAAGACCCCTGAGCAGGCAGCGTTGGAGGACACCCGAGCGGAGATCGCCCGGGCTGTGGGAGACGATCACCGCCCAGGCGGTCGAGTTGCATCTGTTCCGAGGGTGAAGAGCGTTGGGGCTGACCGGCGGCCCCGTCCCTGCGAGAGTTTCCAGCGAGGTGAAGTCCGGACTGTTGGCCCTGGTCGACGACGCTGTCGCAGCGGGCTGGTCCCAGCAGGCGGCATGTGTCACCTTGGGGGTGGATCGTCGACGCCTGTGGCGGTGGCGACGCCGCCTCGACGACGGTCAGGGTTTGGCCGATGCCCGTCCCGGGCCTGCCGAGGCGCTCCGCGGGATCCTCCCGTGGGAACGGGCCGAGATCCTGGCGCTGTTCGACGAGTGGGGGCACATCGACCGGTCGCATCGGAAACTGGCCCACCGGGGGTCCCGGCTTCAGCGGGTGTTCGTCTCCGAATCGACGGTGTATCGGGTGCTTTCGGCCGAAGGCCTCACGTTGCCACAGCCCTCCTGACGCAGGGAACCGGTCGGGCTGAGAAGGCCGTGGCCCGACTGGGTGCAGTATCGGCCCTGTCAGGTGTGGGCGCATGACTTCACCGCGTTCAGGGCCGCCCGGCGGGATGCGCTGGCGATCATGGATCTGGTGTCCCGCAAGTGGATCACCACCGTGGTCGTTCCCCGCGGTCGGGGCGAATCGACCCATGTGCAGGTCGCCTACACCCAGGCGCTCGACGGCGAGGGGCTCCTCGCCGACGTCGAGGCCCGCATGGTCGCCCCGAATGTCGACGACGAGTTGCCGATCCTGCTGGCAGTGTCCGATAACGGGCCGCAGATGACCTCCGGCACCACCCGGGAGTTCATGGCGTTGCATGCCCTGGCGATGCATCTGGGCCGACCCGGGGTGCCCACCGATCAGGCGCACATCGAGTCGCTGTTCTCCCATGTCAAAGGCGAATGGCCCCACCTGCTCGCCATCTCAGACCCCGAGCTGCTGGTCGCCGAGCTCGACCAGGTCCGCCGCGAGTACAACACGGTCCGGCTCCACGCCGGCATCGGCTATGTGACCCCCGACGACGAACACGAACAGAGAGGAGACGCCATCCGGAAAGCCCGACGGGAAGGCCTCCGTACGGCACGAGCCGCCCGGATCGCCTACCGTCGAACCAACAACACACGACAGGACCTGACCCGGTGGGGAATTACCACACCAAACCTGTCGCGTTAACTCAGAAGCACCGCAAGGTTGGCACAGCCGTCGCCAGATTTGGCACTGTCGGTGCCAAGTTTGGCGTTGACGGTCACGCGGGCGGAGCCGTAGGTTTCGGGGGACGATGTCAGGCGATTCCCTCGGTCCCGGTGTCAGGCGAAGGGCTGCCATCCGGATCGCGTTGACGGCTGCGATCCTCGGAGTATGGCCTGCGGTCGGGCAGGTCCCGCTCTCGGCTCATTATCCAAATCAGGTCGGCTATGTATGGACATGCGACGACGGCGAGGGTCGGTCCTCACAGTCTGGCGAATGCTTCAACCACCACAGCTTCGCCAACGCGCGGGTCTGGAAGCAGGATCCGTGGAGTTGGCCGGGGGGATGGGGTGCCGCGGTCAATGCAGGTCATGGCGTATGGGACCGAACGAACGGCCACCAGTTCGACTACATCATCCAGTCCACGAACTCGCTCTACAACTCCGACATCCGTGTCGTCGCCGCACCCTGCGGGAACGACGGCTGGGTGGGGTGTGCCCGGGCGGTCGACTCGGGTGGGCACATCGTCGAGGGGAGTTCATTCATTGAGTTCAAGGCGTCGACGAGTGCCAACAAAACGAATGCCGCGATCCACGAGTTCGGGCATCTACTCGGTCTGGGGCACTCGTCTTCGTCATCGGCGGTGATGTGGTACGCGAACACGAACCGCACGAGCCTCCACACATATGACAAGGATGGGCGGTGCAACGTGTACGGACACGCCCACGGCTACTGGGGTGGCTGTGCCTCGCATGGAGGTGCACAGTGAAGGTCGTCCTTGCTGCGGTCGTGTGGGTGCTGGTCTCGGCGGCGTGTGGTGGTGGTGTGGTCGGCTCCGATCCGCAAAGGTCCGCGGTTGCCGTGGAGCGGGCAACGTCGGGAGGCTTCGTGTTCACGGGTGAGAACCTTCTGCCGGATCCGGTGAGCACGAAAGAGTTGACCGGAGGCGGCGGGTCGCTGGTGCCTCTAGATCCGGACGAGCTGCCCTTCGTCACGGATCTGGTGGTCGAGGTGACGGTCCTCGACGTGCGTCCTTCCCATCTCACGACTCCGGATGGGCGGTTCCCGGTGATCGATCCGAGTCGCGGTCCCGAGCAGATCCAGAAGGTCCTCCCCGAGACCGATGTCGTCGTGGACGTGGTTCGGGTGCTGGCGATCCGCCCGGCAGCGGCAGTGGAGGGTTGGAACGAGGAGGAGCGGGCGGTGGTGACGCTGTTCGGTGGCCGGTTCGTGACGATGCTGGGGCCGGAGGAGGCGACGGCGTTGGGTGTGTTGGTTCCGGTCGGGCCCGAGGGGCCGGGTCAGGCAGAGTCCGAAGGGCCGCCGACCGGCCCGGTGGAGTTCGCGATCGGGTTGGGACCCAGCGAGGATGTGGCGGAGGGTGATCGGTTGGTGCTGTTCCTGCGGACGGAGGAGAGCTCGTCGGGGAAGTCGGTGGTGCGTCCCGTTCATCCCCTTGGGGTGGTGGACGCCGTGGTTGGGGCCAGCAGACTGGACGGCTCACCGATCGACGTGGAGGCATTGGCGGTCGTCGTCGCCGCGCAGCCTGGCCCGTCGCTGTCTGCGGGTGAGCTGGATTCGTTGAAGGCCGCGGGGGAGTGGCCGTCTCCCTGAGCAGGGTCGGGTCCGGTGGTGAGGTGGACCTGTCGCACGGTGTGTCCCCCGGTCGTCTCGACGGTGGAGGCTACCAGCGGTCCGACGCCGTTTCGGAGACGAGTTGGAGGTTGGCACGGCCGGTGCCAGATTTGGCGTTGACGGTTACACGGACGGAGTCGTAGGTTCGGGGGTGCCTCAGAACCCAGAGGGTGAGATGAGATGAGGTGGAAGGTCTGGCTCGTCGCGGTGGGGTTGATGTCGATTCTCGCCGGAGGGGGCGTCGCCATCGCTGGTATCAATCATGAGTACGGTCGCGTCTCCTGTTACCCGCCGCGGACGGTGTACACGCAGGTCAAAGGCTACGGTGATCACTACCACTACGTCGGGACGAGACGGTCCGTCGATCGGAATTCGCATCTTCAGGAGACGATCAGCCAGTTTGCGACGAACTACCTGACGGCGAGGTTCTTCATCGCCTCCGAGGGCTTGATGTCGCACGCGGCGAGCTTCGGGAGCTGTGAGATGTGAGCGGTCGTTCGTGGGTGTGGCTGGTCACCGCCCTCTCGGTGCCGGTGTCTGCATGTGGAGGATCTGGGGATCAGGTCGTTCCGGATACGGTGTCCTCGCCTGAGCTGGCGAAGTATGTGGCGGCGCGGCAGGCGGAGGTCGCCGAGGGTGGGGTCGAGGTCTTCGGGGCCGTGGATCAGGGGAGGCTCGAGGCCTTGCTGGAGGCGTGTGAGCACGAGGCGATCGAGGTGGGGGTGCTGGAGCCGGAGCCGACCGATCCGGAGGCGTTCTATCGGGAGCTGTATGCGTTCTATCTGACGGTGAAGGAATGTCTGGAGGGGGAGGGCTATCAGGTGCCGGAGCCGCCGAGCCTGGAGGCGTTCGTCGAGTCGGCGGGGTCGGTCTGGTATCCGTACGATCTGGTGCCGGTTTCCCGTCAGGAGAAGCTGAAGGAGACCCGGTGCCCCGACACCTGGCGGGCGTGGTGACGGTCGTAGATCGGAGGACGCTGTTGGGCGGGTCGACGGTGTGGGTGTCCGGCTTGCGGCCCGGGCCAGGTCGAGGGGTCGGGGGGGTCACCGGTGGGGCGGTGGAGGCGGGCCCGGCCGTCGGTTGTGGTTGACACACACACACCGTCTTGACTGCACGGGGCCGATCGTGGACGAGGGGGTCGGTGGTGGTGTTGTCGGTCCGTTCCGTGCTCGTGGCAGGCGGACGGGGGCGCGGCAGGGTGTGGCGTCTGGTGGTGCTGGCGGTGGCGGTGGTGGGTCTGTGGGGGTCGGCGGCAGCGGGGTCGGGCGAGGATTCGGCGTGCACGGTCGTCGGCACCGACGGCGACGACGTGTTGGTGGGTGGGCCCGGGGACGATGTCATCTGCGCGTACGGCGGCGACGATGTGATCTTCGGTGGTGCCGGGAACGACGTCATCCGGGGTGGTGCCGGGAAGGATCTCATCTGGGGCGGCGGCGGGGAGGACCGGATCCTCGGCGGGGATGGGGAGGATTGGGTCGGTGGCGGGTCGGGGGAAGACGTGCTCGTCGGCGGTGGCGGGGAGGACCGCCTGTTCGGCGGAACGGGGGACGACGTGCTGTTGGGTGGGGCCGGGTCGGACCTCGCCTTCGGTGGTTGGGGGACGGACCGGTGCGCGGCGGAACGTGAGGTTCGCTGCGAGGCCGATCCGACGGATCCGGTCGGGGTGTCGTTGTCGTATCCGGCCGACGAGTCGACGGTGTTCCACGTCGAGACGGTCACCGCGACGGTGGAGCCTGCGGACGCCGACGGGTGGGTGGAGCTGTTGGTCGACGGGGTGCGGGTCGGTTCGGGGGTCATCGTCGGCGGGGCCGTGTCGATCGAGTGGGACACCCGGACCGTCGGTGACGGGCCGCACACGGTCACGGTGGAGGTCGTCGATGGTGTTGGCAGGGTGGCGGCGTCCGATGCGGTGTCGGTGAACGTCGGGAACGACACGGTCGGCTCGCTCGACCGGATCATGGAGGACTACGCCAGCGGGCTGATCACCGCCGACGAGTATGTGACGTTGGGGTTGCAGGCGCTGTGCTGCGCCGAGTCGTTGCCAGGCCGCTACGCCTCCGAGATCCAGACGTTGTTCGGAGTTCCGGCGGGTCCGGACGCTCCGGTCGACGCCACCCAGGTGGCGCTCATGTTCCTCTCGGAATGGGATGCGCTGTCACCCGAGGTGCAGCAGGGGATCGGGTCGATCGGTGAGATCGTCTACGACCCGACGGCGCCCGCCGCGTCGGCCCGCGGTGCGCTCCGGGCGGCTCCGCAGGGTGGCGGCGCATATGCGGAGGAATGTTTCGTCGACGATCCGTGGCGGATCCACGTCGGGTTCCCGCTGCCGGGGGCGGCCGAGGCGTTCCAATGCCGGGTCGTCTCCGAACATTTCGAGGTGTACTACAACCGGGTCGAGGGGGTGTTCCGGGACGGCGAGGCCCGGTACCCGATGGAGGCCGTCGAGCACCTGGCCGACGTCGACCCGGCCAACGGGGTGCCGGACTATGTGGATGTGATCGTCACCGAGATGGAGACGTCCTGGGACGAGTTCACCGCCGCCGGGTATGTCGCGCCGCAGGGTCGGAGGCGGGTGGTGATCAACGACCTGTTGGGGCCGGGATGGACCGACGGGTACACGTTGCCGTGGCTGGTGCAGTACGAACGCGGCATCGACTGGCAGGGGTCGGGTGTGCCGTCGCAGTATCTTCCCCGTCATGAGGCGTTCCACGTCTTCCAGTGGGAGTACATCTCGATCGGCGACGCCGTGATCCCCGCGACCCGGATCCGATGGCTGATGGAGGCCACCGCCGAGTGGGCCGCCCACTACGTCGACGAACGCCACCCCGCCGCCGACGGATCCGGCAGCCAGTATGCACGTCGACTTCCCTTGTTCCTGGCCGAACCGGAGCGTCTCACCGAATCCGGCGCCTTCGGGTGGGTGCCGTGGCGGGCCTACGGTGCGTTCCTGTTCTTCGAGTACCTCGAGGAGCGCTTCGCCGCCGGATCCGACATGGTGCGCCAGATCTGGGATGTCACCGGCGACGGGATCATCCCCACCGCCGCCACCGAGGCGATCGAGGAGACCATCTCCGCCAACGGCGACACCCTCGCCGAGGTCCTCACCGGGTTCGCCCTGGCGAACTATCGGATCGAAGAGACCTACACCGACCCGGCCCGTGCCGACTGGAGTCAGAGATTGGAGGACGCCGGCATGAACCGGCGGCCGGCGGTGGCCGGGACGTACCCGTTGAGCACCGACATCGTCGAGACCTTCGGCGACACCCACCTCCTCGACGACGGCGGCGCCGTCTACGTCGAATTCAAGGCCGACGGGGCGACCACCGGGACGTTGACGGTGACGGTGCCCGAGGGCACACCGGCGGCACGGGCCCTGCGTCTGGTGGACCATCCGAGCCTGTGTCCCGACGGGGCCGGTGACGTCCTCGCCCTCACCCCGGGGACACCCCTCGACGTCCCCGTCACGCCCGACTGTCCCCGGGTGACGGTGATGGTCGCCTACCCGGACCTGCCCTTCGGCACGACGCGGGTGTCGTGGGAGGCCCGATGGGACCCGACCCCGCCGGTGTCCACCAACCTGGTGAACGGCGGGTTCGAGACCGGGGACCTCACCGGCTGGACCGTCGTCGACCCCGGCGGTTCGGGCGGGAACGTGTCCGTGGTCGGCTCCCCGACCCACAACGGAAGCTTCGCCGCCCGCGTCACACCCTTCAGCGCCCAGCCCTTCGGGTTGGAGCAGCCGGTCGACGTCGACCCGTGGAACACCGCGTCGGTGTGGGTGGCGTTGGAGGCAGGGTCCCAGACCTCCGCGCAGGTCACCCTGGAGCTCGTCGGGTACGACGGCGTCGTGGTCGCGTCCACCACCCGGACCCTCACCACCGCCGGGGTGTGGGAACGTCTCGACGTGTTCTACCCCCTCGGTTCCGGTACGGTGCGGTATCGGGTCGTCGTCACCGACAGCGCCGGTGCGGTGGTGTTGGTGGATGACGGTTTCGTCGGGATCGATCTGTGATGTTCATGTCTGGTTCGGGGTCGGTGCGTCGGTGGGTGCTGGTGGTGGTGGTGTTGGCGGTGGTGTCGGCGGGCTGCGCCGAGTATTTCCGGGGCCTCGGCGACTCGACCGACGACTGTGGGTGTCCTCGGTTGGCGGAGTTGGTGGGGTCCATCGACTGGACGGGCGACGGCACCGAACCGGCACGGGTTCTGTTCGTTCTCGGGGAGGATCCCAAGCCGCTTCACGTCAGCGCCGGCTGGGATGATGTCACCGATGAGGGGGTGTATCGGGCGGCGGTGGCGAAGCTGACGGCGGCGGGGTATGTGCCGGTCGATGTGGATGATTGGGGTCCTCGGTCGACGACCTTCGAGACGGAGACCTGGCGGCTGCATGTCGTCTATTCGGGAGGATCCGACACGATCACGTTTGTAGTGTGGATGGTGGAGCCCGATGAGCGGGCGGGGGAGTATCTGGCGCCGCTGGTGGAGATCTACGGGCTGCGGGAGTAGGGGGTGGGCCGGTTCACCAGTGGGCGGGGAGGGCGGGTAGCGAACGGAACTCGTGTCCGCGGGGAGGCGGAAGATCCTCGGAGATCCGCAGGTGCGGGAGCCGGTCGAGGAGCACCCGAAGTGCCGTGGCCGCCTCCATGCGGGCGAGGGGCGCCCCGATGCACAGGTGGGGTCCCGACGCGAAGGAGAGGACCTTCGGGGTCCGGGGACGGTCGAGGCGGAACCGCTCCGGCTGGTCGAAGGCGGCCGGGTCACGGTTGGCGGCACCGAGGAGGCACTGGAGGGTGTCCCCACGCCGGAGGGTGGTTCCGGCCAGGGTCACCTCCCGCGTGACGTGGCGGGTGGCGGTCTGCACCGGTGACTCCCATCGGAGGGTCTCCTCCACCACCGTCCCCCACGTCGTCGCACCCTGCGCGATCTCCTCGCCGAGGCCGAGACGACCCCACGCCCACAGCGTGTTGACCACGGTGGCGGTGACCGTCTCGAATCCGCCGAAGACGGTGATGGCGACGTTGGAGGCCGTCTCGTCGGGGTCGAGGGGCGGGTCGGTGTGGGTGGCCATCGACCGGAAGGGAGCGTCGGCGGGGGCACGGTCGAGGATCGACGCGAAGGCCGAGAAGGCGTCCTGCCCGGCGGCGGCGACACGGGGATCGTCTTCCTGGTTGGCGAAGGCGGCGGCGATGGCGTCGAAGATGTCGAACAGTTCGACGGTGAAGGGGATCCCCAGATGGTCGGCGACGATCCGCATGGCGAGGGGACGGGCGAAGCGGGCACGGAGGTCGGCGGCACCGTCGGAGGCGAAGGCGTCGATGAGGTGTTCGGCGACGCTCCTGATCCTGTCCTCCATGCCGGCCCTCCTCAGCGCCGGGAGGTGCAGGGGTTGGGCGAAGGGTCGGCGCATCCTCTTGTGGGCGGGTCCGTCGCGGGACAGCATCATCGGCCCGATGGTCCGCTGCAGGATGTTGTCGGGGTGGGAGACGGTGAAGGTGTCGGGGTCGGCGAGGATACGGCGGCACAGGTCATAACCGGTGACCAGCCACACCCCGAGACGTTCAGCCCACACCACCGGGGTGTTGGCCCGGAGCCGGTCGAAGGTCGGGTAGGGGTCGGCGGCGAGGACCGAGAGGTCGACGGTGTCGTCGCAGGGTGCGCGGTCGTCCATGGCGGGGACGGTACCGAACCGGGCGTCGGGGGAGGCGCTCAGAGGATCGGCATGCGCAGGGATCCGAGGAACGGCGCCTCGGCCACCTCGGCGATGCTTCGGAGGAGCGCCTCGATCGGCTCGGTGCTCTCCCGTCGGGCAGGGATGGGGATGCGCCGTCGTCTCGGATACTCCACCAGGCGGACGGGGGCGTCGGGTGCGAGCCCGGCCAGCTCCCGGGCGGCGGCGAGGGCGGTCTCCAACCCTCCCAGCTCGTCGACGAGGCCGAGGCGGTGGGCGTCCTCTCCGGTCCACACCCTCCCCTTGGCGAGCTCCTCCACCCGGTCGGGGGCGAGGCTCCGACCCTCGGCCACCCGGGCCTTGAACTCGTCGTAGAGGAAATCGAGCGAAGCCCGGAGCCGGGCCCGTTCACTGTCGGAGAAGGGTCGGTCGGGGGTGAACATGGTGGCGTTGCGGCCGACGTGCAGCTCGTCGACGTCGACCCCGAGCTTCGCCCAGGCGTCCCGGGTGACGAGCTTGCCGCTCACCACGCCGATCGAGCCGGTGACCGTCCCCGGCTGGGCGACGATCCGGTCGGCGTCCACGGCGATCCAATACCCGCCCGAGCCGGCGACGTCCCCCATCGACACCACCACCGGCTTGCCGGCCGCCCGGGCTCGGACCACCTCCCGGCGGATCACCTCGGATGCCACCGCCGACCCTCCGGGAGAGTCCACCCGGAAGAGGATCGCCCGCACCTCGTCGTCGGCGACCGCCTCCCGGAGTGCCTGCGCCACGGCGTCGGCCCCCATCGAGCTCATCCGGCTCAACGGGTCGAAGCGGGGGGCGCCCCGTTGGATCCCGCCCACCCCGTAGACGAGCGCCACCCTGACGCCCCGGCGATGAGGGCGACCGGCTCGCCGAAGGTAGGCGTCGACGGTGAGGAGACCTCCCTTCCCGCCCTTCGCCCGCTCGTACACCTGGTCTCGGTAGGAGAGGGCGTCGACCAGCCCCGCGTCCACCGCCTCGTGGGGGAGGAGTGGGGCGCGGTCCATGAGCGTGCGGACCGCTACGGGGTCCAGGCGTCGATCTTCGGCGACGTCGGCGACGATCTGGGCGAGCTGGGAGTCGAGGATCGCCATGGTCGCCTCCCGGTGGGGCGCGGTGTACCGATCCTCGGTGAGGAGGTACATCGCCGACTTGTACTCGCGGCGGTGATCCAGGTCGGGGACCACCGCCAGCCGGTCGAGGAGCCGACGGAGGAAGGGGGTGCGGGCGACGAGGCCGGTGAGGTGCACCTCACCGAGGGGCTGGAGGTGGATCTCGTCGAAGGCGGCCGCCAGGTGGTAGGCGACGGTGGCGGAGCGGCCCTCGCCGAAGGTCTCCGCGAAGGCGTAGGCCTTCTTGCCCCCGGCCCGGAACGCCCGCACCGCATCCCGGAGCTCCTGGGCCTGGGCCGGACCGATCTTCCCGTTGCCCAGGCGCGCCACGAGGCCGATCACCCGGTCGTCGCCGGCAGCTCGGAGGAGGGCGTCGACGACGTCTCGCAGCACCGGCGTGCCGGCGGCGAGGGCCCGTCCCAGCGGCTCGGGCGGGATCCGTTCGACGACACCGCGTTCCAGATCCAGCTCGAGCACCGTCCTCCGGGGGACCCGACGGCGGAGGGCGACGAGCACCCCCCCGAGCAGGACCAGGAGGGTGGCCAGTGCGGCGGCGGCGAGCGGCCTGGCGAAGAACCGGACCAGGACCAGGCTCGACACTCCCAGGGCG
>JALSJV010000290.1 GCA_026989215.1 Acidimicrobiia bacterium
CCGGTGCTGATCGACTCCCGGGTGCCGACCCGTGAGCGGGTCGTCGTCGGAGCGGGAACCCGCACGGCCAAGATCCGATGTCGGCCCGACGTCCTCACCCGGTTGCCCTCGGCCGAGGTGGTGGAAGGCCTGGCCTTCGTTCCGTGACGATCAGCCACCGAGACGTCGGATCGCCTCTTCGAAGGCGACGTCGACGGCCCCGGCGGGGTCGGGGTCGACCGGGACGTCGGGAACGAGTCCGTTCACGCCCACGCTGCGGCCCTTCGCCGTCGTCCAGGTGGCCACCGAGATCCGGGCTTCCCCCCGGTTGCGGAGCGGGAAGATCTCCTGCACCGCCTCCTTGCCGAAGGTGCGCTCTCCGAGCACGACGGCCCGGCCGGACTCCTGGAGGGCGGCGGCGACCAGCTCGGCGGCCGACGCGGTCCCCCGGTCGACCAGCACCACCAGGGTGACGTCGGTGGCGAGGCCTCCCTGGAGCACCGGCATCGGCACGGTGTCGTCCGCCTGCTGCAGCACGAAGGCGGTGCCGTCGTCGAGGAACTGACTGAGCACCGCCTGGGCCGCCGGAAGGAGCCCTCCGGGGTTGCCCCGGAGGTCGAGTACCAGACGGTCGATCCCCGCCAGCTCCCCCGACAGCACCTCGCCGAGGGCCTGGGCGGCGGTCTGGGAGAAGTCGGCGAGGTGCACCCAGCCGATCCCGTCGACGAGATCCCATTCGACGTAGGCGGTCGGGACGTAGTCGCGCACCAGGGTCTTGGTGAGGCTGAGACCCGAACGGGAGATCCCGAGCCGGACCATGCTCCCTGCCGGGCCGTCGAGGAACGTCACCGATTCGATCAGGGTGAGCCCGTTCACGGAGACACCGTCGATCCGATCGATCATGTCGCCGACCCCGAGACCGGCTGCCGCGGCCGGCGTGAAGTCGTCGACGGCGACGATCTCCAGGTGGCACCTCTCCCCCACCACCGCACACGCGGCGCCGTCCTCGGCCCGGGTGGCGACGATGACGCCGAGGGACGCCACCCGACCGGGAGCCGCCGGGTCGATGAGCTCGGTGGCCGCCGGTGGGACGTAGGTGCTGAAGGGGTCGAGCCCGAACCGGAAGATGCCGGAGACGGCGGCCTCGACCAGATCCGGGACCGACGCGCCCGCGCGGGCGCGGTCCGCGATCTCGGCACAGACGACGTCGAAGGAGGGGTCGGGCAGCGCGCAGACGAAGGGCTCGGCGGACGCCTCCGGCGGCTCGGCGGCGACGAGATCCACGGTGGCGACACCGGCGAGGGCGGCGGCGGCGAGGGCGGCGGGCTCGACCGGCCGGTAGTAGTGGTGGACGACGAGGTCGTAGGTCTGGCACAGGAGCGAGAACCTCTTCGGGGGCGTCTCGTCGCAGGGGATCGGCCGGCGCTCGTCGAAGGCGCGTGGCGCGGGTGTCGCTTCGGGGAGAGGCGGGACCGAGGCGGGGATCGGCCGGGTGGTCGCGGCGGGGTCGTCGCCGCCACCGGCGGCGGCGCCCAGGGCGAGCG
>JALSJV010000291.1 GCA_026989215.1 Acidimicrobiia bacterium
GTCGCCCTGGAGCAGGGTCGGATGATCCGTGACCAGCGAGCCGGTCGGTACGAGACCGTTCTGCGTGACACCGTCGAGATGCAGCCGCAGCCGGCTCCGGCGAGCAACGACGACGCCCCGGCCGAACCGGTCGCCGAGGCCGACGGGGCCGCGGCGCCTTCCGAAGGGGAGGCGGGCGCCCCATGAGTCGCATCGGGTTCCTCTTCCGGGAGGCGGTCGTCAACCTTCGGCGGAACGCGCTCGTCGTCACCGGGGCGGTCCTCGCGGTCTTCATCTCCCTCTCCCTCGCGTTCGGGGCCCTCGTCCTCAACCAGATCGTTCGTGTGAACACCCTGGCGTGGCAGGAGGGTGTGCACATCATCGCCTTCCTGAAGGACCCGCCGGAGGGGGGTCTGGACCTCGACGGCCAGCTCGCGCTCCTCGCCGAGGTGCAGGGATGGTCCGAGGTGAAGAACGCCTTCTACGTCGACAAGGCCGCCGCGTTCGAGGAGTTCAAGGAGATCTTCGCCAACGAACCGGAGGTCGTCGAGCTGGTCAACCCGGCGGAGCTGCCGGCGTCGATCCGCATCGAGCTCGCCGACATCGACACGTACCAGGACGTGCGGTTCCGGCTGGTCGCGAACCCGGCCGTGCGTCGGGTGAGCTCTCTCGGGGACCAGATCGAGCAGCTCTCGTCGCTGTCGCGGATCCTCAACTTCCTCGGGTTGGGGATGGCCGTCGTGCTCGGGTTCTCGGCGGTCGTCCTCATCGCCAACACGATCCGGATGGCGATCTACGCTCGCCGCGACGAGGTCGCCATCATGAAGCTGGTGGGGGCGGGGAACTGGTTCATCCGGGTACCGTTCCTGTTGGAAGGGCTGATCGAAGGGGTGCTCGGAGCCGGACTGGCGGTCCTGGTGGTGTGGGTCGCCAGTCGGAACCTGGAGTCGGTCGACCAGTCCATCCCGCTGATCAGCCTGTCCGTGCCCGTCGACTTCGTCGTGCGATGGGGCGTGATCTTCATCCTCTTCGGAGCCCTCGCCGGGGTGCTGGGCTCGCTGCTCGGCCTCAGCCGTTACCTGCGGGAGGCCGACGGGTCGGGAGGGCCTCCCACCGACAAGCGGGTGGTGGCGGTGTGATGCGACGGTGGGTGGCGACCACGACGGCGATGCTGGTCGTCCTGGCCATCGTGGCCCCCACCACGGTCTCGGCCCGTTCCGACGACGAGTTGGAGCGTGTCCGGGAGGAGATCGCGGCCCTCAACGGACAGATCAAGGAGGCCAAGACCGAGCAGAGCCGGGTCGCGGCCCAGCTCGCCGCCGTCCAGGCCCGGCTCGACGACGTGCTCGTTCGGCTCCGGGAGGTCGAGGGTCGGGTGGCACAGGTCGAGGCCGCGATCGCCGGTGAAGAGCAGGATCTGGCCGCCCTCACCGAACGGATGCGCCGGATCGAAGACGAGCTCCGACTGACCAAGCTGCGACTCGCCACCATGCGGGACGAGGTGCGGCGTCAGGCGATCTCGATGTACATGAACGCGTCGGGCGGCACCGCCGGGATGGTGCTCGAGCTCGAGGACACCGCCGACCTCGTCGTGAGCCTCGCCTACGCCGACGACGTGCTCGGCCGGGGACAGGACGTCATCACCTCCTACGAGATCCTCCGACGGGAAGAGGAGCGGCAGCAGGAGGCGGTCGCCGCCCAGCAGGCACTGGTGGAGGAGCGGATCGCGGCGCTGGCGACGAAGAAGGCGGAGCTGGAGCAGGACCGAGCCGAGGTGGAGGCCCTCCGGGCCGAGGTGGAAGACGACCTGCACGAGGCGAAGGCGCTGCTCGAGTCGATCCAGCAGGAGATCCGAGACTGGGAAGACCACAAGGAGAGCCTCGAGGAGGAGTCGAAGCGACTCGAAGAGGAGATCCGGAGGAGCCAGAGCACCGGCGGGACGAACCCCGGGGTCCTCGGGTGGCCGTTGAACGGCCGGGTCACGTCGCTGTTCGGTCCCCGAGTCCACCCGATCTTCGGGAACACGAGGATGCACCGGGGGATCGACATCGCCGCCCCCTACGGAACCCCGATCGTCGCCGCCGGTGACGGCACGGTGATCTTGGCGTCCGTCTGGGGCGGGTTCGGGAAGGCGGTCGTCATCGATCACGGTGGCGGGCTCACCACCGTGTACGCCCACCAGTCGCGGATCGCCGTCTCGGTCGGGCAGAAGGTGAAGCGGGGACAGGTGATCGGATACGTCGGATGCACCGGCTACTGCACCGGTCCCAACACCCATTTCGAGACCCGAGAATGGGGGACGCCGGTCGACCCCATGAAGTATCTCGGATCCCGATGAAGGTCGTCACGACCAACCGCCGGGCCCGTCACGACTACGAGATCATCGACCGCTTCGAGGCGGGCATGGTCCTCCTCGGATCGGAGGTGAAGTCGCTGCGGCAGGGCAACGCCAATCTCAAGGACTCCTTCGCCTACGTGAAGGACGGTGAGGTGTGGCTCGTCGGCGCCTACATCGCCCCCTACTCGTTCTCCCGCGGCGGTGGACACGACCCGGAGCGGCCCCGCAAGCTGCTGCTGCATCGCCGGGAGATCGACCGTATCGCCGGGAAGCTGGCCGAGCAGGGGCTTACGCTGGTCCCGCTGTCCATCTACTTCAAAGATGGCAAGGCCAAGGTGGAGCTCGGCCTGGCTCGTGGCCGTCGGACCGTGGACAAGCGTCGGGCGCTGCGCGAGCGTGAGCAGCGGCGGGAGATGGAGCGGGCGCTGCGTCGGGGGCGCCGCTGAAGGCGCCGACCGGGGCGGGCCGTCGCCCGCCCCGGTCTGGCACCTCACGGGCGATGCGGTGCGGATCGCCGGTCCGTTCCCGGACGCTTCGGTGCCTCGTCGGCGTCCGATCTCCGGGGGACGGCCCGGGGGTGTGGGGTGATCCCCTCGGCATCGCGTCTCGTGCGTCGCCTGGGTGATGGGTCGGTCACCGCCGGAGCCGCCCGAGTCGCGTTCAAGACCTCGGCGGTCGCGAGGCGTTACGGGAGGATCCCGGGTGACGAGGGCGTCGACCGGGGTATGATGGTGTCACCCCATGGGGGTGAAACGGTTTCGACGTCGAGTGTCGAGGTGTCGGAAGCGAGCCGAGGTGTTCGGAACCTCGTAAAACCCCGAAACCCAACCAACAAGTGCCGAAGACGACTTCGCACTGGCTGCCTGATCGATAGGTAGCTCGTCCGCCCGGCGGGTTCCCGCCCCACCGGGACCGGGCGTCGCAATGCGGGATGCCGCCGTCGGGGGCCGGGACCGGCGGCGAAAGACCAACTCCGGCTAGGCCGAGGGGAAACTGGCCGTCAGAGTCCCACCGGCCGAACGCTCGCTGACGGCTGCGCTCGGAGATGCCGACATCGCGGGCTCGACGGACCGGGGTTCGACTCCCCGCACCTCCACCGCGACGTGTCATGCCCCGCGACGTCCTTCGCCCGTTCGGGTGCCCAGGACCGTCCCTTGCCTCGGGCTTGGGCTAATCCCGCGTGACGAATAGGGTCTCGACGATGACTCGGCGGAGACGGCGAAGGACCGTCAGACGAGCATTGGTGGTCGCCGCCTGGGTGGCAGGGCTCGGCGTGGTCGTGTCGGTGGTCGTGATGGCCTTCTCCGGTGCCGGTCCCTCGACGACGCCGGCGGACCCGGAGCTGATCGCCGCCGGAGCCGAGGTGTTCGCCTCGAGCTGCGCCGCCTGCCACGGCGCCAACCTGGAGGGGACCGACTCCGGGCCATCGTTCCTCGACCCGATCTACGCGCCCAACCACCACGCCGACGCCGCCTTCTACCGGGCCGTTCGTCAGGGGGTCGTCCCCCACCACTGGAACTTCGGCCCGATGCCCCCGCGACCCGAACTCAGCAACGAGGACATCGAGGCCGTGATCGCGTTCGTCCGCTCTCGACAGGCGGAGGCCGGGATCACCTTCGACCCCCGACACGGTTGAGGCGGGGGAATAGGCTGAGGTCATGGACATCCTCTGGGCGGGATGGCGGAGCGAATACGTGAGGACGGCCGAGCGTCTGGACGACGCCGGCTGTCTGTTCTGTCGGCTGCCGACCGAACCGGACGACGAAGCGCTCGTGCTGGAACGGGCCGAGCGGGCGTTCAGCGTGCTCAACCGGTTCCCCTACACGAGCGGGCACCTCATGGTCGCCCCGTACCGGCACGTCGCCACGCCCAAGGATCTCGACCACGGCGAACGTCTGGCGATCTGGGATCTCATCGCGCGGAGCCAACGGGCGCTCGAAGCCGCGATGAGCCCCGCCGGGTTCAACCTGGGTGCGAACGTCGGCAAGGTGGCGGGCGCCGGTGTGCCCGGACATTTCCACATGCATCTGGTGCCCCGTTGGGCGGGGGACACCAACTTCATGTCCAGCGTCGGCAGCACCCGGGTCGTCCCCGAAGCCCTCGAGGACACCTGGGAGCGTCTCCGGGCCGCACTGTCGACGATCGGTGATGGTGCCGATTGAGGCGAGCCGGTCGGGGAGGGGACGCAGGACCCTGGCGCGGGGAAGGCGGGTCGGCCACACTGCGGTCATGGACGGTCGGTTCGAGGTGTTGGACCACACCGCCGACACGGCGGTGCGGGTGGAGGCCCCCAGTATGGAGGGTCTGCTGGTCGTCTCGGCCCGGGCGATGTTCTCGCTCATGTTCGACCTGGCGTCTGCCCGGCCCGTCTCGAGCCGCACGGTGCGGGTGGAGGCCCCCACATCGGAGGAGCTCCTCGTCGACTGGCTCTCCAGCCTGCTCTCCTGGAGCGAGATCGACCGTGTCGCCTACTTCGACGTCGCCGCCGTCGAGGTGAGCGGCACCGAGGCTCGTGGTGAGGTCCGGGGGGCGCCCGTCGACTCCCTCGCCGTGGCCGGACCCCCCATCAAGGCCGTCACCTACCACGGACTGCAGATCCGCCACGCCGCGTCAGGATGGGAAGCGACGATCGTCTTCGACGTGTGAGGTGAACCCGATGGAACTCCGACAGGTGGATCCGGGAGTCTGGGAGATCCCCCGGGAAGGGGCGATGCGGGTCCCGGGGCGGGTGTTCGCCACCGAGGACCTCATCGCCGCCGCCCGGGACGACCAGGCCCTTCGCCAGGTCGTCAACGTGGCGACGCTGCCCGGGATCGTGGTGGCCTCGATGGCCATGCCCGACATCCACTGGGGCTACGGCTTCCCCATCGGAGGGGTCGCCGCCACCGACGTCGAGGCGGGTGGTGTCATCTCGCCCGGCGGCGTCGGCTTCGACATCTGCTGTGGGGTCCGGCTCCTCACGTCGGCGCTGACCGCCGAGGACTTCGAGCGTCACCGGACCGCGATCATGGACCAGCTCGACCGCGCCATCCCTCGGGGGCTCGGGGAGGGGGCGATCGCCGGGAAAGCCCTCCTGGCCGACGTCCTGGAGCGAGGGGCGGAGGCGGCGCTGGACGCCGGATTCGGCACTCCCGGCGATCTGGAACGGTGCGAGGAGCGGGGCCGTTCTCCGGGTGGCGATCCTGGGGTGATCAGCGAGCTCGCTCTGCGGCGGGGAGGGCGACAGCTCGGCTCCCTCGGCGCGGGGAACCACTTTCTGGAGGTGCAGATCGTGGACTCCGTCCACGACGAGACCGCCGCCGAGGCCTTCGGTCTCGCCGAAGGCACCATGTGCGTGATGATCCACTGCGGGAGCCGTGGTTTGGGGCATCAGACCTGCACCGACCACCTCAAAGTGCTCGGCGCGGCGATGGCTCGTCACGGAATCGACGTTCCCGATCGGCAACTCGCCTGCGTCCCCGTCCGGTCGCCGGAGGGGGAGCGGTACCTGAGCGCCATGAACACCTCGGCGAACTTCGCCTGGGCGAACCGGCACATCCTCGCCCATGCCGCCCGGGAGGCCGTGGCCAAGGCCCTCGGAGTCGATCCGGAGGCGACGGGGATGAAGCTCGTCTACGACGTCGCCCACAACCTCGCCAAGCTGGAACGCCACGTCGTCGACGGCGCCGAACGTCTCGTCTGTGTCCATCGCAAAGGTGCCACCCGGGCGTTGCCGCCGGGACATCCCGACCTCCCCGCCGACCTGCGGCCGGTCGGCCAACCGGTGTTGATCCCCGGATCCATGGGTACGGCGTCCTGGGTCTTGGCGGGTCAGCCCGACAACCCCGCGTTCCGATCGGCAGCCCACGGTGCAGGGCGGCTGATGAGTCGCAAACGGGCGTTGAAGGTGAGCCCCGGCCGAGAGGTTCGCGACGAGCTCGAGGCCCGAGGGATCAGTGTTCGGCCGGGCTCCACCAAGCTGCTGTCCGAAGAGGCGCCCTATGCCTACAAGGACGTCGACGCCGTCGTCGAGACCTGCCGCCTCGCCGGGCTGGCCCGGCCCGTGGCGCGGCTGCGGCCCGTCGGCGTGGTGAAGGGCTGACCCCGGGGCCGGGCCTCTACCATGCGAGCCCGATGATCGTCTACGAGAACGAGGACCTGGCCGCCGTCCGTGCCCAGACCCGCCGCTACGTGGAGGAGCGGGTCGTCCCCTCCGCCGAAGCGTGGGAGGTCGAGGGCCGGGTGCCCAGGGAGATCCTCATCGAGATGGGGGAGATCGGGTTCTTCGGTCTCCGGGTTCCGGAGGAGTACGGGGGGGTCGGGATGGGTCCTCTCGCCTCCCTCGTCTTCGCCGAGGAGCTGGGGCGGTCGACGTTCGGCGGCTTCTCCATCACCGCGCTCGTGCACACCGACCTGGCGATGCCGTACCTCCTCAACTACGGGTCCGGCGATCAGAAGCGGAGATGGCTCCCGGCGATGGTCTCGGGGGAGATCATCGCCGCCATCGCCATCACCGAGCCGGACGCGGGCTCCGACGTGGCGGCGATCCGGACGAAGGCGGTGGCCGACGGGGAGGGTTTTCGCATCTCGGGCACCAAGATGTTCATCACCAACGGCGTGAACGCCGACCTCGTGTTCGTCGCCGCCCGTACCAACCCGGAGGCCAAACCCTCGCGAGGGATCTCGATCTTCGCCGTCGAACGGGGAACCGAAGGCTTCGACGTCGGCCGAGCCCTACCGAAGATGGGCTGGAAGTCGTCGGACACCGCCGAGCTGGTCTTCGACGACGTCTGGGTCCCGGCCGACCATCTCATCGGGGAGCTGGACAAGGGCTTCTACGCCATCATGCGCAACTTCCAGAACGAGCGGCTGGTGCTCGGCGGCATGGCGGTGGGCGAGTCCACGAAGGCGCTCGAGCTGACCGTCGCCTACACGAAGGAGCGGAAGGCCTTCGGGGAGCCCCTCTGGTCCAAACAGGCGATCCGTCAGCGACTGGCGACCCGCGCCGCCGAGGTGGAGGCGGGGCGCCAGCTTCTCTACCACGCCGGGTGGCTGATGGAGCAGGGCATCGACGCGACCCGTGAGATGTCGATGGCCAAGGCCTACCTGGGGGAGCTGGTCAACCGGGTGCTCTACGACTGCGTCCAGTTCCACGGTGGGATCGGGTACATCGCGGAGACGGCCATCGAACGGATGTACCGGGATGCTCGCATCCATTCCATCGGCGGCGGCGCCACCGAGGTCATGTTGGAGGAGGTGGCGAAGCGACTGTGATCGTGCTCTCTAACGTGGGGGCGCGATGACCACACCCCGCATGCCGCTGTCCCGCCGCGACCTGGCGGCCGACCCGATCGTCGAATTCGAACGCTGGCTGGACGCCGCCGTCGCCGCCGGTGTCGACGAACCGACCGCCATGGTCCTGTCGACCGTCGGGCCGGAGGGCAGGCCCTCGGCGCGGGCGGTGCTGCTCAAGGGCTACGACCAGGAGGGATTCGTCTTCTTCACCAACAAGCGGAGCAGGAAAGGTCGGGAGATCCGCCAGAACCCGGCGGTGGCGCTGACCTTCGTCTGGCCGAAGATCCACCGTCAGCTCCGGATCGAGGGGACGGCATTCGAGGTGGGCGACGCCGAATCCGACGCGTACTTCGCCACCAGGCCTGCGGGCGCCCGGATCGGTGCGGCCGCCTCGCCCCAGAGCGAGGTGATCCCCGACCGGGCCTGGCTGGAGCGGCGAGTCGCCGAGCTCTGGGCCGAACATCCCGACGGTGACGTTCCACGTCCCGAGCACTGGGGTGGGTATCGGGTCGTCCCCGAGACGATCGAGTTCTGGCAGGGCCGTGAGGATCGACTCCACGACCGCTTTCGGTACCGCCGGGTCGGCGACGCCTGGGTCCTGGAGCGGCTGGCGCCGTGACCCGTAGACTCGCCGGACGATGCAGGTGACCGTCCTCGGCTCCAGCGGGTCGTACCCGGCGCCCGGCCGTCCCTCCTCCGGGTTCCTCATCGCAGCAGGGTCGACCCGGGTGTGGTGCGACGCCGGTTCGGGGACCTTCTCTGCGCTCGGTCTGCATCTCTCCCCCGACGAGGTGACCGCCGTCGTGCTTTCGCACCGGCATGTCGACCACTGCGTGGACGTCCTCGCCGCCTTCCACGCCTGGGCGTACCGGCCCGAACCCCGCCGGGGTGTTCCCCTCGTGGCGCCGGCGTCGGTGATCGATGCCCTCGTCTCGTTCCTCGGGGCGGGGACCGACCATCCGTTCTTCGACGTGTTCACACCCCGGCCGGTGGAAGGCGGGGACCGGGAGACGATCGGCGGACTCGAGGTCGCCTTCTTCGAGACGGACCATTCGGTCCCCACCGTCGCCTCCCGGTGGTGCGACGGAGCCCGTACCCTTGCCTACTCGGCCGACACCGGCCCGGCGGGAGACTGGATGGAGGTCGCCGCCGACGCCGATCTGTTCCTCTGCGAGGCGACCTACCAGACCGACGCCGCCGCCGATTACCCCCACCACCTGCGTGCCGCCGAGGCGGGGAGGATCGCCCGGGAGGTCGGTGCGAGACGTCTCATGCTCACCCACGTTCCACCCCACCTCGATCCTGCACGGTCGGTGGAGGAGGCGGAGGCGACGTTCGGGAGGGAAGTGGCGTTGGCGGTACCACGAACGACCCACAAGGTGTGAGGGAGGGACGATGACGAGGGAGCGACCCGCCGACGAGCTCCGGCCGGTGAAGATCCACGTCGGCTACACGGAGATGACCCCGGGCTCGGTGTTGATCGAGATGGGGCGGACCAGGGTGCTGTGCACCGCGGTGGTCGAACAGGAGGTGCCCCGCTGGATGCGGGAGACGGGTCGAGGCTGGGTGACGGCCGAGTACGGGATGCTGCCCGGGTCGAGCGGCGAGCGGATCCGCCGGGACGCCTACACGAAGGGGAGGGCCCAGGAGATCTCCCGGCTGATCGGACGGTCCCTTCGAGCGGTCACCGACCTGGAGGCGATGGGGGAGGTGATGGTGCGGGTCGACTGCGACGTGCTCCAAGCCGACGGGGGGACCCGCACCGCCGCGGTCACCGGGGCCTGGGTGGCCCTCTGGTACGCATGCGTCGCCGCCGTGCAGGGCGGGTCGATGCGTACGAACCCGATCGTCGATCAGGTCGCCGGGGTGTCGGTGGGGGTCGTGGACGGCCAGGTGCTCCTGGACCTCGACTACACCGACGACGTCGCCGCCCAGGTGGATCTGAACGTGGTCATGGCCGGGTCCGGCGGCCTGGTGGAGATCCAGGGAACCGCCGAGACCGCACCCTTCAGCCGGCCCGAGCTCGACGAGATGCTCGACCTGGCGGAGGGGGGCATCGCCGAGCTGGTGGACGCTCAGCGGAGGGCGACCTTCGGATGAAGCCGAGCAGCGTGGTGGTCGCTTCGAAGAACCCGGACAAGGTCCGGGAGGTGGAGGAGGTGCTGGCCGGGCTCGGGGTGACCGAGGTCGTGCGGGGTCTGGACTGGCCCGACGTGGAGGAGACGGGGACGACGTTGGAGGAGAACGCGGTCCTCAAGGCGAGAACGGTGGCGGAGACGACGGGGGTCGCGGCGCTTGCCGACGACACCGGCCTGGAGGTCGCAGCCCTCGGAGGCGCTCCCGGGGTGCGGACGGCTCGGTACGCAGGGGAGGATGCAACATACGCCGACAACGTGGCCAGGCTGCTGCGGGACCTGGAGGGTGTCGAGGATCGGCGGGCACGATTCGTGACGGTGGTGGCACTGGTCACTCCGGACGGGGAGGTCGTCACCGCGGAGGGCGTCCTGGAGGGTTCCATCACCACCGAGCCCCGCGGTGACGCCGGGTTCGGGTACGACCCGATCTTCGAGGTGGGAGGACGCACCCTCGCCGAGATGACGGCCGAGGAGAAGCACGCCATCTCCCACCGGGCCCGAGCCTTGCGAGCTCTGGCCGCCCGGCTCCGAGCGTGAGCACCTGAGGAAAGGGCTTGACAGCCGTTTTTTTTGGCATGGTGGGCAGAGGCGTGAGAGGAAGGGGTCGAGATGCGGCGAGTCGCTGCCCTCACAGCCGGCTGCCTTTTCCTGGTCGCTGCAGCGGAGCCTGGCGCGGCAGCGGTTGCGGAGAGCCCTCGGCTTCGCATCGAGAGATTCGAGTTCGACCATTCTGGCGAGCCCATCTTGTCGG
>JALSJV010000292.1 GCA_026989215.1 Acidimicrobiia bacterium
CCGGGGTCAGACCGGCCAGCAGCTTCTCCTCGGCGCCTACCAGGCGATGATGCGTCAGGTCCACGCCGGGAAGGTGACCCTCCACACCCGCAAGGAGATGCTCGATCTCGTCGTCAAGGACGGCCGAGCGGTGGGGATCGTCGTTCGGGACCTGACCACCGGAGCCGTCACGTCGCACTCCGCGCACGCGGTGGTGCTGGCCACCGGCGGGTACGCCAACGTCTACTACCTGTCCACCAACGCGATGAACTGCAACGCCACCGCCGTCTGGCGGGCCCACAAGAAGGGAGCGGCGTTCGCCAACCCGTGTTTCACCCAGATCCACCCGACCTGCATCCCCCAGAGCGACGAGTTCCAGTCGAAGCTCACCCTCATGTCGGAGTCGTTGCGGAACGACGGGCGCATCTGGGTGCCGAAGAACCCCGGCGACGACCGTCCGCCCAACCAGATCCCCGAAGACGAACGCGACTACTACCTGGAGCGGATGTACCCGGCCTTCGGCAACCTCGTCCCCCGGGACGTCGCCTCCCGGGCGGCGAAGCGGATGGTGGACTCGGGCCACGGCGTCGGTCCCCGCCACAACGGCGTGTACCTCGACTTCGCCGACGCCATCGCCCGCCTCGGCAAGCACGTGATCGAGGAGCGCTACGGCAACCTCTTCGAGATGTACGAGCGCATCACCGACGAGAACCCCTACGAGGTGCCGATGCGGATCTACCCCGCACCCCACTACACGATGGGGGGGCTGTGGGTGGACTACAACCTGATGACCACGATCCCCGGCCTGTTCGCCATCGGCGAAGCCAACTTCTCCGACCACGGGGCGAACCGGCTCGGCGCCTCCGCCCTCATGCAGGGCCTCGCCGACGGCTACTTCGTCCTGCCGTACACGATCGGCGACTACCTGGCGGACTACCTCAACACCGAGCCGGTCCCCACCGACGACCCGGCCTTCGTGGAGGCGGAGCGGGCCGTCGCCGACCAGATCGAGCGGTTCCTGCAGAGCCGCGGGACCCGCACCGTCGACCACTTCCACCGTGAGCTGGGCAAGATCCTGTGAGACTACTGCGGCATGTCGAGGAGTGCCGAGGGCCTGCAGAAGGCCCTGTCGGAGATCCCCGCCCTCTACGAGGAGTTCAAGACCGACGTGCGGGTCCTCGGTGAGAACGAGTCGGTGAACCAGTCGCTGGAACGGGCGGGACGGGTGGACGACTTCTTCCAGCTCGGCATGCTCATGTGCGTCGACGCGCTGCAGCGGGAGGAGTCCTGCGGCGCCCACTTCCGGGAGGAGTATCAGACCCCGGAGGGGGAGGCGCTGCGCCGCGACGACGAATTCTCCTACGTCTCGGCGTGGGAATGGACCGGGGAGGAACCGGTCCTGCACCGGGAGCCGCTCGAGTTCGAGTTCGTGACGCCGACGACGAGAAGCTACAAGTGACGGCTCGGGGAGTGACGAGATGAACATCACGCTGCAGGTGTGGAGACAGCCCGGACCCTCCTCCCCCGGCGGGTTCGCGACCTACCTGGTGGAGGACGTGAGCCCGGACATGTCGTTCCTGGAGATGCTGGACGTCCTGAACGAGCGACTCGTCCTCCAGGGGGAGGAGCCGATCACCTTCGAGAGCGACTGCCGGGAGGGGATCTGCGGCGCCTGCGGGGTGATGATCAACGGACTGCCGCACGGCCCCCAGCTCGGTACGGCGACGTGTCAGCTCCACATGCGGAAGTTCTCCGACGGCGACACGATCACCGTCGAGCCGTGGAGGGCGGCGGCGTTCCCCGTGGTGAAGGATCTCATGGTGGACCGCTCGGCCTTCGACCGCATCATCGAGGCCGGCGGCTACATCTCGGTGAACACGGGGTCGACGCCCGACGCCAACGAGATCCCGGTGCCGAAGCCGGTGGCCGACACCGCCTTCGACGCCGCCGCCTGCATCGGCTGTGGCGCCTGTGTGGCGGCGTGCCCCAACGGCGCCGCCAACCTGTTCACCGCCGCCAAGGTCGCCCACCTCAACCTCCTCCCCCAGGGGCAGCCCGAGCGTTGGGACCGGGTGGTGGCGATGGTGGACACGATGGAGGAGTTCTTCGGGTCCTGCACCAACCACGGGGAGTGCGAGAAGGCCTGTCCGAAGTCAATCTCCATCGACTTCATCGCCATGCTCAACCACGACTACGTGAAGGCGAAGTTCAAGAACCGTCGCCTGGTCGCCCAGCAGGGCTGACACGCCCTCGGCCGAGACGAACTAGCCCTTCGGTGCGTGAGGCGGATTCTCCTCATGGTTTTCGTCGCTGCTGCCGATAGAGTGATCACCCAGACCAAGGGTCGGTGAGGGATGCACAACCGAGAACGTGGCGCCACGATGGTGGAGGCGGCCTTGGTGCTGCCCATCGTCCTGTTGGCGATCGTCGCCGTCCTCGAATTCGGGATGGCGTTCAAGAACTGGCTGTCGGTGAGTCACGCCGCCCGCGAGGGTGCCCGGGCCGGAGCCACCTTCGGCAACGACATCCGCGCCGACATCCTCATCCTCGACGAGGTCGCCCAGACGATGGCGGCGGCCGCCGGGACCAGCATCAAACACGTCGAGATCTACAACCCTCAGACCGGCGTCGGCACCACCTACACCTACACGCCGGGCTCCAACTGCAACGGGCCGGACTGCTGCGACTGGACGCCCTGTCCCGACCCCGACCTGCCGACCCCTCCCTACGTGGTGCCGGTCTGGGATCCGGTGACCCGTGACGTCTCGGCGCCCGTCACCGACCGCCTCGGGGTGAGCATCACCTACGACCACAGCTGGATCACCGGGATGTTCGCCACCTCGTCGACGTTCACCACCGCCGTCGAGTTCCAGATCGAACCCCAGATCTTCGAATGAGGAGAGGGTCGCGCCACCGGGATCGGGGAGCCGCCGTGGTGGAGGCGGCGATCATCCTTCCCGTGCTCATCGTCCTCGCCATCGGCCTGGCGGAGATCGGCTTCGCGGCGATCGACCGCCTCACGATGGCGAACGCCGCCCGTCAGGGAGCCCGGGTCGGCGCCGCCGCCGGGGACACCCCCAACGCCGACCAGTCGATCCTCCGGTCGGTGGAGCAGGCCGCCTGCGCGCTCAAGTACGGATCGCTCGTCTCGGTGGAGATCTACGAAGCCGACCCGAACGGCGACCCCTCGGACCCCGCAGCCAAGCTCAACCTCTACACCCCGTCGGGCGGCCTCAACTGCACCAACTCGGCGACCACCAACCTCACCTGCGCCAACGGCTGCCCGTGGACACCGTCGAGCCGGTCGACCGTCGTCACCAACCTGGACGAGGTCGGGGTGCGGGTGACCTACACCCACGAATGGATCACCGGGATCCCCCCGTGGACCGGCTCGGTCACCTGGACCGACCGGACGGTGATGCGACTCGAACCCGAGACCGGAATCGGCTCGTAGCCAGGAGACACCGATGCGCCGACACCAAGAACTCCTCCGCCGGATCGCCGACGACGAACGGGGCGTCTCCATCCCCCTCGTCGCCCTCATGTTCGTGGTGCTGCTGGGGATGGCCGCCTTCGCCGTCGACCTCGGATGGTTCTACGTGAACGCCGCCCAGGTGCAACGCACCGCCGACGCCGGGGCGCTGGCGGCGGTGGTCCACATGCCCCAGGATTTCCCCGGTGCGGTGGTCGCCGCCAACGAGGTCACCACCGCCAACGGGTACACCGACGGGGTGGACGGGGTCACCGTCGCCGTCGCCCAGATCCCCGGTGAGCCGAACCAGGTGGAGGTGACGGTCACCGACGTCGTCCCCACGTTCTTCCTGAAGGCCTTCGGAATCGACACCCAGACGATCTCCCGCCGGGCCCGGGCCGAGTACGTGCCGCCTCTGCCGCTGGGCAGTCCCGACAACCAGTTCGGGAATGCCTGCGACCCCCGGCAGTCGGGCTGCAGCGGCCAGCCGAACTTCTGGGCCAACATCCACGGGCGCCACACCGACACCAGGATGGGGGACGCCTACTCGTCGTACTGCGACGACGGGACGGGAAGCGGCAACTCGAGCTGCCCCCAGAACCCCACCTGGCGGGAACGGGGTTACCTCTACGGCGTCGAAGCCCAGGGGGCGTCGTCGTTCACGGTCCAGTTCGTCGACATCGAGTTCCGCAACAACTCGGGCGGCCAGAACACGAGTGACAGCATCCGCACCGGCGACCGGGGATGCGAGGTGTCGTGGAACTCCGGGGGACCCGACTGCGGCCAGACCGTGCGCGTCAACCTCTACGCCCCCGACCCCACCCCCCTCGACGTCTCCGACAACACCCTGCTCTGCTCGGTGGACATCCCCCCGGTCCCCCAGATCGACCCCAGCGACCCCTACGTCTGGACGACCCCCGCCGGTTGCTTCACCGTGAACAACCCGTCGAGCGGCATCTACGTCGTCCAGGTGCAGGTCCTGGATTCGGGCGGGAACGACGACGGGCTCAACCGATACTCGATCCGCGCCGTCTCCCCCGGCAACGTCGCCCGCCTCTACGGCCTCGGCGACATGTCGATCTACAACAACGCCTCGGGCACCACCACCCAGTTCTACCTCGCCGAGGTCTCCGACATCTACAAGGGCAAGACCTTCGTGGTGGAGCTGTACGACCCCGGTGAGGCGAACCCGGGCGGCACCATCCAGATCATGGCGCCCAACGGCCCGGGGAGCTGGACCGTGTTCGCCGAATGCGAACAGTACGTGAAGTTGCAATGGCCCGATCCCTGGACCTACCGGGGCACCCTCTCCCCCTGCCAGTTCTTCGCCCAGAGCGGCGGCGGCCCGAGCGTGAGCGACGACCGGTACAACGGGGACTGGATCAAGTTGGAGATCACCCTCCCCGCCACCTACACCTGCTCGGCCAACTGCTGGTGGAAGGTCAACTACAACTACCCGAACGCGGTGAACGACACCACCACCTGGCGCGCCTACATCGTCGGCAACCCCGTGCACCTCATCCCCAACGGCTGACCAGGACGGCCTCGGCGACGGTCCCGAGGGTGAACATGCCCGGCATCCCCGACGGGCCTGCGGCGATGAGTCCGGACGGGATCGAGGGGACGTGTCGCATGGGTGACTCCATCGTTCGTCGGTCGCGCCGGCCGCGGAAGCGCGGAGGAACCGTCCACGAGATTCCGACGGCCCCGGAGCGCACCTCTCTTCTACGATCGCGCCCATGCCGACCCCTCCTCGACTGCTTCCCGCCCTCATCACCCCGTTCACCCGGCGCGGCGAGCTGGACCTCGACGCCCACACCCACAACCTCGCCACCCTGTGGGAGCGAGGGCTGCGGGGGTTCCTGATCGGGGGTTCCACCGGCGAAGGCCCCTACCTGGAGCCGGGAGAGCGACGGACCCTCACCGCCGCCGCCCGGGAGACCCTCGGCCGCCGTGGATTCCTGATGACCGGGGTGGCCGCCGAGACGACACGTGGCGCCCTCACCCAGGCCGAAGAGGCCGCCGACGGCGGAGCCGACGCCATCCTGGTGCTCACCCCCACGACGCTCGCACGGGGTCGGACCGGGGTGATCGTGGGGTTCTTCCGGGAGGTGGCCGACCGTGCGCCGCTCCCCGTCTACCTCTACTCGGTCCCGACCGTCACCGCCTACGCCCTCCCGGCCGAGGCGATCGACGAGCTGCGATCCCACCCGAACGTGGCGGGGATGAAGGACTCGGGCGGCGATCCGGTGCGGATCCAGGAGACGGTGAGCGCCCGCGACGACGGGTTCCTCGTCTTCAACGGGGCCTCGGCGTCGCTCTCCCTGGCGATGGGTGCGGGGGCCCACGGGGCCATCACCGCCTCCGCCAACTACGCGGTCCCGCTGCTCGCCCAGCTCACCCGGCGGCCGGGCGGCTCACCGGCCCGGGCGAACCCCCTGCAACGGCGCCTCACCGAGCTGACCCGGGTGGTCGAGTCCCACGGGGTGGCAGGCACGAAGGCCGCCGCCGGTGTGATGGGTCTCCGCCCCGGGGCGCCCCGCCGGCCTCTACGTCCGGTCGGACGGGCGGCGGTACGCCGCATCGAGGAGGCGCTGGGCGTCGCCGGCCTCTTGCAGGGGAGGTGAGGGGTACGGGTCGGGGCGATTTCTTCACAGCACCCACTGAGACCGTTTTTGATCGAGAGGTCAAATAGGGCGCCGACTGCTAGCCTCGGCGTGGTCCACGAGCACGACGGAAGGAGCAGGCGTGGCTGTGAAGTTCCTGAGCGAGGAATGGGCCCAGGCGGTGACCGAAGCCCTCAACTCGCACGACGGGTTCAAGAGTGCCATCGGCAACGCCGATCTGAGCCTCCAATTCAACGTCACCGAAGGACCCGAAGGTGACATCTCCTACTACCTGAAGGCGTCGGGCGGTCAGGCCGAGGTAGCCCTCGGCACCTTGGAGAACCCCGACGTCACCGTCGGCCAGACCTACGACACCGCCGCCGCCATCTCCCGCGGCGAGCTGAACACCCAGACCGCCTTCATGACCGGCAAGCTGAAGGTGAGCGGGAACCTGGCGAAGCTGATGATGCACCAGTCGGCGATCCAACAGTGGGGCAACGCCGTCGAAGGCATCGACGTCGAGTACTGACGCCCTGACCAGGAGCCGTGACGTGATGGGCCCCCCGACGTCGTCGGGGGGCCCTGACGTCGGCGACGTCTCGACCGCTACTTCTTCCGGTTGTTGACGAGGTCCTTCAGGCCCTTGCCGGCCCGGAACACCGGAGCCTTCGACGCCTTCACCTTGATCGTCTCACCGGTCTGGGGGTTGCGGGCGGTCCGGGCGGCCCGCTTCCGCACCTCGAAGGTGCCGAAGCCGGTGATCGAGACCTTCTCCCCCTTCTTGAGGCTCTTCGAGATGGTGTCGATGACCGCGTCGACATGAGCCTGCGCCTCGGCCTTCGAGGACTTCGCAGCCTTCGCCACCGCCTCGACGAGCTCGGATTTGTTCATGTGTCCCTCCTGGTCGGGAAACGAATGACACCGATGTGATTCTACGGGGAAGGTGGAGCCCAGCTCAAGCCGACCGGCGGCGCCTCACGCGTGACCCAGCACCACGCCTACCACCAGCACCGCCAGAACGACGACCCCGACGAGGGCGAAACGCCGGTCGCCTTCCCGCCACCACGACCAGATCAACGTCACGACACCCGCCACCGGCGTGAGGGCGAGCACCAGGATGCCGGTGGCGGCCACCCGGTCGGGCACCGACCCGTCGCGCCACAGGTCGGTGAGCCGGATCGGGACCGGGGTCCGCTCCCCTTCCCCGAGCGCGATCCCCGTTCCGACGACGATCAACGTGACGGCGAGGACGAGTCCGAGACGCAGCAGCGTCTGGATCCGCATCTGCACCCGCGTGCGCTCCGTCCGGTCAGCCACCGAAGGTCACCCCCATCGCCCGCAGGCCCATCTGGACGGCCACCACCGCCAAGATGAGGGCCATCACCCGTTTCAGGACCTCCGGCCGTGCCCGACCCGACGAGTGGGTGCCGAGCCACGATCCGACGATCACCCCGAGGGTGAGAGGCGCCACCACCAGGGGCTCGACGAAGCCCCGGGCGAAGTAGATGAAGACGCTGGCGGCGGCCGTCACCCCGATCATGAAGTTGGAGGTGGCGGCCGCCACCTTGACGGGGACGTCCATCCCCAGGTTCATCGCCGGAACCTTGAGAAAGCCGCCTCCCACACCGAGCATCCCGGAGACGCCGCCCGCCAGCAGCGAGACCGACCACCCGAGGGGCAGATGCTCCACCCGGTAACGGACCAACCCGCCACGGACGTCGTCGATGTAGGCCCCGGCCAGCGTGCCCGGCTCCTCCCAACCGGAGGCCTCCTCCGGCACCTCCTCCACCACTCGTTGGCGGGGTCGCCGAGCTCCCCGCACCATGAGGACCGCCGTCACCGCCATCACGACCGCGAAGATCGCCGCCAGCACGTCCTCGGCGAGGACGGCGGCGACGAGGCCGCCGGTGATCGCTCCGACGGTCGTGGCGATCTCCAGGGTGAGAGCGAGACGCATGTTGGCGATCCCCCGCCCCACGTACACGCTCCCGGCCGTCGTCGACGTGGCGATGACGGCGACCAGCGACGCGGCGACCGCCACCTGGAAGTCGAGCCCGAAGCCGAGCACGAGGGCGGGGACGATGATGACGCCGCCGCCGATCCCGACGAGGGCCCCCAACCATCCCGCGCCGAGCCCGACCCCGACCAAGGCGAACAACGTCGAGAGGGTGAGGGCGGTCATCGGGGGGGCCGGGCTCGGCTGGACCGTCCCCGCCGGGACGCGCCTCGCGGACGTCGACTGGGCATGGCGCCGACGCTAGCGGAAGCCGACCCCGCCCAGAATTCCGCCCTCGGTGCTCAGACGAAGCCGAGCTCGCGGACCGTGTCCCGCTCTCTGATCAGCTCGGCGACCGACGCGTCGATGCGCTCGCGGCTGAACTCGTCGATCTCGAGGCCTTGGACGATCTCCCACCGGCCGCCACGACAGGTGACGGGGAAGGAGGAGACGAGCCCTTCGGGGACGCCGTAGGAGCCGTCCGACACGACCGCCATGCTCACCCAGTCGCCGTCGGGAGTTCCGAGCATCCAGTCGTGGACGTGGTTGATGGCGGCGTTGGCGGCCGACGCCGCCGACGAGGCACCCCGGGCCTCGATGATGGCCGCACCGCGCTTGGCGACCGTCGGGATGAAGACGTCCGCCACCCAGTCTGGGTCACCCACCGCCTCCCAGGCGTTCTTGCCGTCCACCTCACAGTGGAACAGGTCCGGGTACTGGGTGGTGGAGTGGTTGCCCCAGATCGTCATCTTCTTCACCGCGGTCACCGAGACGCCGAGACGTTTGGCGAGCTGGGTCTTCGCCCGGTTGTGGTCGAGCCGGGTCATCGCCGTGAAGTTCTTCGGGTCGAGGCCGTCGGCGTTGTTGACGGCGATGAGGGCGTTGGTGTTGGCGGGGTTGCCGACCACCACGACCCGGACGTCCTTCTTCGCCGCCGACGCCAGTGCCCGACCCTGCACCTGGAAGATCTTCCCATTGGCTTCGAGGAGGTCGGACCGTTCCATCCCCTTCTTACGGGGCATCGCCCCCACCAGCATGGCGACGTCGGCGTCGGCGAATCCCTCCTCCGGGTCGGCGGTGGTGAGAACGTCGCCCAACAGCGGGAAGGCGCAGTCCTCCAACTCCATGACCACACCCTCCAAGGCGGGGAGGGCGGGCGGGATCTCGATCAGGGACAGATCGACCGGCTGGTCGGCCCCCAGCATCTCCCCGGTGGCGATACGAAACAGCAGGCTGTAGCCGATCTGTCCGGCGGCGCCGGTGACGGCCACTCGGATTGGGTCCTTCATGAACGCCAGGGTAGCTCCCGGTTCGAGCCGGTCGGTAGAGGAAGAAGACCGGAGTCAGGAACCGGACGGTGGGGCGACACAACGGATCCACACCTCGGCGCGGGCCAGGATCCCGTCGGTGACCTGGTAGCCGCAGATCCACGACGAGCTCGACCACACCATCTCTCGTCCCCCGGGGAACTCGCCCTCTGACCGCAGCTCCCAGCCCGACGCCGACAGCGCCGACCGCAGGCGCCGCCCGACCTCGTCCGGGGCGTCACCGGTCTCCTGGTACACGACGACCGAATCTCCGGTGATGTTGACGACGGGATCAGCCCCCGCCAGCACCGGGATGTCCTCGGGGAGGTCGCCGGGATCCTGGCTGCCCTTCACCGGCTCGAGAACACCCGAGCTCCCATCGTTCCCGACGTCGAGGGCCGTGAAGGCGAGATCGACGAGAGGCGCCTCGGCCCGCCAGGTGTCGAGACGTTCCCGCACGTACGCCCTCCCGAAGACGAACGCGGCGACACCCAGCCCGACCACCAGGACGGTGGGGATGAGGCAGCCGAAGACGAGGCAGCCACGGCGTCTCCGTGGCCGCTCCCGGGACTGGGCAGGGCGGTCCCCGTCGCTCATGGCCCCAACAGCTCATAGTCGAAGGGACGGTCCGGCGGCGAGTACACCGTGTAGCCGAAGATGCGGAGGACGGCGGCGGCGTGATCACGCAGCGGATAGTCGGGGGGGCGACCCGGCCGGTGGGGATCCTCGAAGGAGACGTCGTTTTCCAGGTAGGTGAGGAGGACCGGAACCGCCTCCTCGAGTCGCCGCCGACCCACCAGCTCGATCACCTGGGCGGCGACCGGTGGGCTCGGAGGGTCGTCCAGCAGCGCCAGCAGCTCGTCATCCACCGGCTCCCCCAGATAACCAAGGGCGATCACGTACCAGGCACGGGCGACACCGTCGGCACGCTCGATCCTCCGCTCGATCTCCGGCACGGCCTCGGATCCCAACGCCACCATCACCGCCATGTAGGTCTCCTGGAGCGTCTCGGAGTAGTCGTACCACCCGAAACCCGGACCCGAACTCGGC
>JALSJV010000293.1 GCA_026989215.1 Acidimicrobiia bacterium
GATGTGGGCCTCGCGGCGGCGGAGGAGCTCGAGTTGGGCGTCTGGGTCGGCGACCTCGGCCACCGCGCCCAGACGGGGGATCGCCTCGGCCATGGCGCCGCTCAGGCGAGCGGTGAGGTGGCGGAGCAGCCGTGCGGGGGTGAGATCCTCGAACTGGGATCGATGATCGGTGAGGAGGCCCTTGGTGAGGAGCTGGGCGAGGACCGTGTTGTCGCCTTCGTAGGTGGTGAAGACATCGGCGTCGGCCCGCATCGGGCCGAGGCGATTCACGGCCAGGTATCCCTGCCCGCCACACGCCTCTCGGCATGCCTGGAGGGTGTCGATGGCGTGCCACGTGGCGTAGGCCTTGAGTCCGGCCGCCCGGGCCTCGAGCCGACGACGGTCGGGAGTGTCCTGGTCGAGGGCGTCGAGCGCGACGTAGTCGTCGACGAGGTCGGCGAAGGCGAAGTGGTAGGTGACGGTCGCGGCCAGCCGCGGCATGAGGCGACGCTGGTGGGAGCGGTAGTCGGCGAGGAGCCGCTCCCCGTCTCCCGGGTCGAACTGGCGGCGACGGGTGGCGTATCGCACGGCGATGGTGAGGGCGGTCTCGGCCACCGAGACGGCGGCGGTGCCGACGCTGACCCTCCCCCCGACGAGGGTGCCGAGGGTGGTGAAGAACCGGCGGGTCCGACTGGGGATGGGGCTGTGGTAGGTCCCGTCGGGGGAGACGCCGCCGAACCGGTCGAGGAGATGGTCGCGGGGGACTCGTACGTGGTCGAACCGGATTCGGCCGTTGTCGACCCCTTCGAGGCCCTGCTTCTCCCCGACGTCTTCGATCGTGATCCCCGGGAGCAGACGGCCGTGCTCGTCGCGGAGGGGGACGAGGAGGGCGTGGATGCCGTGGTCGGCGTCGTCGACGACGAGGCGGGCGAACACGACGGCGAGGCGTGCGTGGGCGGCGGCGTTGCCGATGTAGTCCTTACGGGCCAGGTCGTGGGGTGTGTGGATCTCGAAGGCGTCGGCGTCGGGGAGGAAGGTGGCGGTGGTCTCCAGGTTGGCGACGTCGGAGCCGTGGGCCGTCTCGGTCATCGCGAAACATCCGGGCAGGTCGAGGGTGATCGCCGCCGGCAGGTATCGGCGGTGGTGGAGGTCCGTGCCGAGCCGCAGGATCGCTCCGGCGAAGAGGCCGAACTGCACCCCGAACTTGGTGAGCAGGGAGAGGTCGTGGTGGGCGAGGACGCCGAAGGCGGCGATGAATCCTCCGGGGTCGCCTCGGCCGCCGTGCTCGACGGGGAGACCCCATCCGCCGATGCCCTCGTCGGCGAGGATCCGGGTCCATTCGAGGACGACCTCGCGGTACTCGTCGGTGGGGAGCGCCCGGGGGTGGGCGAACTCGGGGCGCCGGAGGATCTCACGGACCCGGGCCTTCACCGCGCCGTGGGGCCCATCGAAGAGGGCGGCGAGGCCTCGGGGGTCGAAGCGGGCGGGCGCGGGCTCGGGGAGGGGCGCCACGCGGATGGTGGAGGGTCCGAGGAGTCGTGCTCCGGCGGCGGCCGACAGACGGCCGAGGGCTCGGTCGGCGCGGCGGAGCAGCTCTGCGACCTCGGGGTCGACGGCTCCGGCCAGCTCGAGACCGAGGTCGGCGGGGGCCATCGGGATGGAGCGGACGGAGTCCGGCAGGTTCCGGCGGATATGGTCGGCGAGACGGGCGAGGTCGTCGGCGGAAGGGGGCCGGTTCGGGTCGAGCCAGGCCCCGAGGGCGAGGCGCGCCTCGTCGGTGATGCCCGGCGCCTGCTCGATCGTCTCGTAGAGCTCGGCGAGCTCCTCGGCCGTGAGCTCCCCGTCCTCCCAGGCGGCGTGTAGCAACGGCAGGAAGGGAGCCAGGGCGGGATGACGGAGGACCGCTGCCGGTTCGTCGGACATGGGTGGTTCCCTGGTCGCGGGTCACCAGCCTACGCGGGTCGTGTCGGGAATCGGAGTGGTCAGAGGACTCAGAAGACGATGACGGGGACGAGCCCGATCAACATGATGCCGACACCGACGAGGATGAGGGTCATCGGTTCGGGCGACCCGGGGAGGCGGGCCGTGAGGAGGGGGTCGTCGGTGGCGAAGATGCCGGTGATCAGCAGCACCCCGCCGACGAGCATGGTGATCCCGGCGACGGTGAGCGGGGCGAAGAACCCGAGCACGATGACGAGGACGCTGCCGACGATGCCGAGCTTGATCCCCCGGGGAGTGTTTCCGACGGCCCGGGCGAGGAGCTTCCAGATCGACGGCTCCGGGGCCGGGACGGTGGGCGGGGCGGGGTCGGCTTCGGGTGGCGGGGGTGCTTCGGTGGGGCGGACCGGGGTGTCGAGGGCGGCCTGGAGGGCGGAGGGGTCGTCGAGGGTGATGATCACGTCTTCGCCTTCGACCCGCAGGTGCAGGCCATCCTCGCGGATCCGGAGGCCGGCGCGCTTGACGTCCCAGTCTCCGATCAGGTGACGTCCCGCCATCACGGTGAGCCGATACCCCTCGATGCGAACGACGGCGCGCACGCTCTCGGAGGGATGGTTGGCAAGCCTCAATGTCCCCTCGAAGGCTTCCATCCCTCCGGTATCGACACCGCGGGGAACGACCTGAAGGGTTTTTCTCGGAGGGTCCGGGTCACGGGGTGGCGCAGAAATGTCCTGACAAATGGGCAGGGAAGGTCGGAGTCCGGGGGCCGCGAACCCGCTCCAGGGCGACCGAGGCGGCATCGGGGGTGACGCCGATCACCGGCTTGCGCCTTTTTTCGCATAGCAGAATCACTTGACGGGGCCAAATCGAACATGCATGATTGCGCATGCGGCTATGTCCGGGCATTCCAGGCCCGTCGGGCCCCCGGACCGAGGAGGGCAGCATGACAACGGAACTCCAGGCGGCCAAGGTCCTCGACTGCAAGGGCCTGCTGTGTCCCATCCCGGTCGTGAAGACGGCCAAGGCGATCAAGGAGGTAGCCGTCGGCGAGATCCTCATGATGGAGGCGACCGACCCGGGAGCTCCCCCCGACATGGAGGCCTGGTCGCGTCAGACGGGCCACGAGCTGGTCAAACAAGACACCGCGGACGGAGTGTTCCGCTTCTGGTTCCGGCGGACGAGCTGAGGAGGCGCAGATGACCGTGCACGCCACCGATTCCGGTCCCACCGACCCCGCGCCGCAGGAGGTCTCCGCCGCCACCGAAGCCGAACCCAAGCGGAAGCGGTTGGCCCTCGTCGCCTCGAAGGGCAGCCTCGACATGGTCTACCCGGTGCTGATGATGGCCTCCACCGCCGCCGCGCTCGGCTGGGAGGTCGGCATCTTCTGCACCTTCTACGGCCTCGACATCGTCAACAAGAAGCGGAACAAGCATCTGCAGGTGGCGGCGATCGGGAACCCCGCCTCGCCGCCCCCCTTCAAGGGAGTTCCCCTCAAGGTGCCGCCGATCCTCGGCGTCCTCCCCGGCGCCCAGGCGGCGGCGACGACGTTCATGAAGAAGTGGATGCGCGACTCGAACATGCCCGAGTTCCAGGATCTCCTGGACACCTGCCGGGAGTTCGGCGTCAACTTCTACGCCTGCGCCACCACCATGGGTGTCATGAGCGTCGATCCCGAGGACATGATCGACGGCGTGTCGTGCCTCGGCGCCACGGCGTTCCTCGACTACGCCGCCGAGGCCGACGTCTGCCTGTTCGTCTGAGGGGGCTCCGCCGTGGAAGACACCCGCAAGATCCTCTACGTCCAGACCCACGGTGAGGACGAGCCGTCGAAGGCGGCCACCCCCTTCTACCTGGCGACCGCGGCCGCGGCCATGGACATGGAAGTGGCGATCTACTTCACCATGCACGGGCCCACCCTCCTCCGGAAGGGGACCGCGGAGACGCTGTCGGTGAAGGAGGGGGGCGCCTCGGTGGCGAAGTTCATCACGATGGCGCAGGACATGGGGGTGGAGCTGCTGGTCTGTCAACCCTCGCTCGACCTCAACGACCTCCAGATGGAGGACCTCATCGACGGGGTGCAGATGATCGGAGGCGCCGCCTTCAACGACCTCGCCATCGAGGCCGACGCGGTGATCTCGTTCTGATGTCCCGCGCCGCCCCCGCCACCACCTTCGCCCAGCGGCCCGGCGCCACGTTGGCTCCCCGGGCGTACGAAGACGTGCCCTACGAGGAGAAGCTGGCCCTGTGGGAGGAGGTGAAAGCCGACCCACGCTTCCCCGACTACCTGTACGGGTGCTACGAGTGTGGGATCTGCGTGGCCGCCTGTCCGTCGGCCCGCTTCTACGACTTCTCCCCCCGCAAGATCGCCCAGGCCGCGGCCCGCGAGGACGTCGAGCTCATCTTCGAGCAGATGAACGACGACGTCTGGAACTGCTCGCAGTGCTTCTCCTGCGACCGCTGCCCCCGTCAGAACTCTCCTGGAGGACTCATCACGATCCTGCGGGAGGTGGCGGTCCGCCACGGCCTCGCCTCCTCCCAGGAGGCCCTCGAGGGATACGGGCGGGTCGTCTACAAGATCATGACCACCGGCACCCAGGTCTCCCCGGACATGCTCCAGCCCGACGCCTTCCCCGACTGGGGACCGGACGTCAAGGAGGTCTCCGACCAGCTCGACCTCTGGCGACGGGCGCTGCCCCCCGAGACCCTCCACACCACCTCCACCGGGTGGGAGGTGTCGGAGAAGACGCTGCTGGAGCTCTACCTGATCTGGCACTACAGCGACGTGATGGACATGATCGAGGAGGTCGACGAGGGCCTCCACATGATCATCCTGGACGTGATGGAAGAGACCCTGGAGGAGGCGGGCTACGAGATCTGAGCCCGGACAAGGAGACCCCATGACCAGCATCATCCCCGTCGAGTCCCTGAAGACGAAGCCCTTCAGGGTGGACCCGTCCGAGGCCCCCACGGCCGACATCCGGGAGGCCCTCTTCGAGCTGGAGGAGGCAGGCGAGATCATCGTCCAGCGGGTGCCCGAGCCCTACGTGGAGGTCATGACCAAGTACGGGAGGACGAAGAAGATCCCCCTCGGGCAGACCTGGCATCACAAGTCCTGCGGACAGTGCGGCCACATCCCCGGGTACTCCACCGCCATCTTCTGGCTGACCCGGAAGCTGGGCTACGACTACCTGGACCCGAAGGACCAGACGTCGTGCACCGCCTGGAACTACTACGCCTCGGCGACCTCCAACGTCGCCGCCCAGGGCGGGGTGGCGATGCGGAACTTCGCCGCCGCCTACGAGACCGGGTACTTCCCCATCATCCACTGCGGCACCTCCTACGGCCACTACAAGGAGGTGCGCCAGGAGATCGTGCACCACGGGGACGTGCGGGAGAAGGTCCGCGACATCATGTCCAAGCTGGGCAAGCCCCTGGTGATGCCCGAGGAGATCGTCCACTACTCGGAATGGGTGCATGCCGTCAGGGACCAGATCGCCCAGCACCAGGTCAGGGACTTCTCCGACATCGTCGCCTGCGTCCACCCGGCCTGCCACTACTACAAGCTGATCCAGGAGGACGCCATCTACGACCCCGACATCTACGGCGGGCAGCGCACCGCCACCGTGTCGGGGCTGATCCTGGCCCTCGGGGCCGAGGTGGCCGACTACTCCACCTTCTTCGACTGCTGCGGTTTCGGGTTCCGCCACATCCTCGTGTCCCGGGACTTCAGTCGTTCCTTCGCCACGATGCGGAAGATCGAGGTGATGAAGGAGGAGGCCAACCCCGACGTCGTCATCACCCACGACACCGGCTGTGTCACCACCCTCGACAAGAGCCAATTCGCCCCCCAGGCCCACGGCCGCAACGTGGGGGTGCCGGTGATGTCCGACGCCCAGTTCGCCGCCCTGGCGATGGGCGCCCACCCCTACCGGGTCTGCCAGCTCCACTGGCACTCCACCGACTACCGGCCGCTGCTGGAGAAGATGGGCATCGACTGGGAGGCGGCGTGGATCGAGTTCGAGAAGGACCTGAAACGCCTCGAGGCGAACGAGATCGAATACCTCACGTGGGAGGACGTCGATGGGTAGTGACCGACTGTTGGTGATCGGAGCGGGACCCGCCGGTCTGGAGGCGGCCCGTCTGGCGGCCTCCCTGGGAAGCCAGGTCCTGGTGGTGGAGAAGCGGGACGTGGCCGGCGGTATGCCGATCCACGAGAACTACGCCGCCCTCACCCACGGGTTCCGCGACGCCGGGGAGGCCATGTCGGAGCTCATCTCGGCGGCGACCGGCCACCCCAACGTGGAGCTTCGCACCGCCACCGAGGTGACCGCCGTGGACGGTTCGGTGGGGGACTTCAGCGTCACCCTCTCCACCGGCACCGGCGACGAGACGGTGGATGCCGGCGCCATCATCCTCGCCACCGGGTTCCAGCACTTCGACCCGGGGCGGGAGACCCAACAGTACGGCTACTACGAGTTCCCCGACGTCATCACCCTGGCCGACGCCGAGGCGATGCTGAAGGCGAACAACTTCGTCCGTCCGTCGACGGGCGAGCCGCCCGAGCGGGTGGCGTTCATCCAATGCGTCGGCTCCCGCGACCGTCAGATCGGCAACGAGTTCTGCTCGAAGGTGTGCTGCGGGATCTCCTCCAAACAGGCGATCGAGGTGCGCCAGCAGGTCCCCGACGCCCGCGTCTTCATCTTCTACATCGACATGCGGATGTACGGGTACTGGGAGAACGAGATCTACTGGCCCGCCCAGGAGGAGTACCGGGTCAACTACGTGAAGGGCATCGTCACCGAGATCCTCTCGAAGAACGGACGGCTCCTCGTCCGGGGGGAGGACACGACGATGGGGCGTCCGATGGAGGTCCCGATGGACGTCGTCGTGTTGGCGGTGGGGATGGAACCGTCCCTCGGCACCCGGAAGATGGCGGAGATGCTGGGCGTGGCGACCAACAAATACGGCTACATCGAGACTCCGCACGGGGAGCTCGACACCGTCTCCACCTCGGTGCCCGGGGTCTTCGCCGTCGGCGCCGCCACCGGTCCGGCCGACCTGGACGACTCGATCTCGTCGGCGGGCGCCGCCGCCGCCAAGGCGGTGGCCCTGCTGCGGGGCGCGGAGGTGACGGTCTGAACACCGAGCCCACCTTCCGGGGTCAGGTGGTCGACACCCCGACCGCCGCCGAGTTCACCCGTCTCACCCTGGAGCGGGTGGGTGAGGAGGAGCTGGAGGCCGTGGGGCGGCTGCTCGCCGCCAAATCGGCCGCCTTCGCCGAGCTCCTCGCACCCGACCGGATCGTCGACCTCGACGAGGATGAGGCCCGGGCGGTGCTCCGGTCCGTCTTCGCCGCCCGGCGCCGGGTCGATCCCATCCTCGGCACCCTCACCCTCGACGGGTTCCGCGACGAGGTCACCCGGCTGCTCTGGGGACCCGGAGACCCGGCGGTACGCCTCGAGGTCTTCGACCGGACGCTCTCCAGGGTCGGTCGCGGGGCACCGCCGAGCCTCGGCTACGACCTCGGCTCCGAGCTGCTGCATTTCACCGATCCGGAGCGCCACTGGCTGTGGACCCGCTGGATGTGGGACCCCACCACCCGGAAGGGGGCGCTCCCCCTGGTGGTCATGGACGAGGTGGATCTCTTCGCCGACGGCGTGGCGGAGAGCTACCGGCGGGTCGGAGTGGCGGTCGCCTTCGTCACCGACGTCGGGGAGGCGGCGGGATTCACCAGGGGCGGCCACGGCCCCTGGAGCACCGACGTCTTCCTGGCCTCGGTGTACGGCGTCTACATGTACACGACGCTGCGGATCCGCATGACCCAGGAGTTCTCGAAGATCATGCCCGAGCTCGGTGAGCTGCTCCGTCGGCTGCTCGGCGTCTACAAGTCCCCCCTACTGAGCGAGGTGGTCCCATGACCCAGCGCGTCAACCCGAAGGTCGAGCCCGAACGGGTCATCGAGCTCGAGGAGGTCGTCCTCGAAGGGATGGACATCTCCGGTCATTGGAACCGGATGTTCGAGCAGCGCGTCATCTGGGACTACGACACCGACCAGATGGACCGGATCATCGACCTCGACGGGGGCGAGTCCTTCGGGTGGTGCTACCAGTGCGCCCAATGTGTCGCCGTCTGCCCGGTCGACCACGTCGGCAGCTACGGGCCCCGCAAGCTGGTCCGCTGGGTGCAGACCGGCATGGACCTGTTCACCAGCCCCGAGCTGTGGCTCTGCACCACCTGCGCCAACTGCCTGCGGGTCTGCCCGAAAGAGGTGAACCTCATGGAGGTGATGCCCGCGGTCCGCAAGGAGGCGGTGATGGAAGGCCACGTCCCCGCCGAGCTGCAGGACGTCTTCGAGAAGACCGCCCGCTACGGCAACCCCCTCGGCAAGAACCCGAAGCGGCGTCACGCCTGGACGAAGGGCCTGGAGGTGGAGGTGCCCCTCATCTCCGAGCTGGGCAGGAAGGTGGAGGTGCTCTGGTGGGTGAGCGACTACCCCGCCTACCACCCCCGGGGGATCGAGGCCTCCCGCGCCCTCGCCCGGGTCCTGCACCGGCTCGGCGTCGACTTCGCCATCCTCGGGCCCGAGGAGCGTCACGACGGCGACTCGATGCTCCGGGCCGGGGAGGAGGGGCTCTTCGAGATGCTCGCCGAGCACAACATCTCGGTGCTCAACTCCTACGAGTTCGACATCCTCCTCACCACCGACCCCCACGCCTACAACGCCTTCCTGCACGAGTATCCGAAGCGGGGCGGCACCTACCACGTCGTCCACTACAGCCGGTTCCTCGCCGACCGGATCGACGAGCTGGGGCTCACCGAGGAGATCTCCCAGAAGATCACCTTCCACGATCCCTGCTATCTGGGTCGCCACAACGGCGAGTACGACGCCCCCCGCGAGCTGATCGCCGCCCTTCCCGGCGCCGAGCTGGTGGAGATGTGGCGGATCCGGGAGAACGGGTACTGCTGCGGCGGCGGTGGCGGCGGCATGTGGCTCGATGGCCACGCCGCCGACCATCAGCGGATGCGACTGTCCGAGAAGCGGGTGCTGGAGGCGGTGGAGACCGGTGCCGACACCCTCTGCGTGGTCTGCCCCTACGAGGTCTCCCGCTTCGAGGACGCGGTGAAGTCGACGAACAACGACGGGCGGCTGCAGGTGTTGGACATCGCCGAGCTGCTCGCCCAGGCGATGGGGCTGCCCACCGACTGAGCGGACAGCGGCGCACGCGCCGTCGTCGCCCACGACACAGAGGAGGGAACGCGTGAAGATCGCCGTGCTGCTGCGGCCGGTGCCCGACCCGGTGGAGGAGCTGGAGCTGTCCGACGACGGAACGGACCTCGACCGGGACTTCCTCGGCTACGTGCTCAACGAGTTCGACGACCACGCCCTCGAGGAGGCGCTGCTGCTGAAGGACGAGACCGACGCCGAGGTCTCGGTGTGGGCCCTGGGCACCGCCGACGAGGTCGACCAGATCCTCTACACGGCGCTCGCCAAGGGAGCGGACCGTGCCTGCAAGCTCGGCGACGACCTCGGTGCCCTCGACTCGTGGGCCCAGGCGAGGATCTTCGCCGACGCCCTGGCCGCCGAAGGTCCCGACCTCATCCTCACCGGGGTCCAGGCCGCCGACGAGCTCACCGGTCAGGTGGCGGTGATGGTCGCCGCCGCCCTCGACCTTCCCCACGTCGAGGTGGTGGTGGGGACCGAGGCGACCGACGGCGGCGTCCGGGTGACGAAGGAGTTCTGGGGCGGGATCACCGGCGACTACCAGGTGGCGCTCCCCGCCGTGCTCGGCATCCAGGCCGCTCGGGAGGCGCCCCGGTACGTGGCGGTGAGCCGGGTTCGTCAAGCCCAGCAGGAGGGGAACCTGGAGGAGCGGGACGTCGTCGCCCCGGATCCGGCCCCGGGGGTGAGGGTGGTCGAGATGCGGATCCCGGAGGCAGGCGAGGGGGCGGAGATGATCGAAGGCGACGAGGCGGCGGCGGCCGACGCCATCGTCGAGATCCTGCGCCGGGCCGGCGTGGCGTGAGGGGAGGCGGACCGTGAGCGACAACGTCTTGGTGATCACCGAACATCTGGAGGGCGAACCGACCGAGATCAGCTTCGAGCTGCTGGCGCTCGCCCGGCGGCTCGCCGCCGACCTGGGCGGGCAGGTCGAGGCCCTCGTTGCCGGTGACGGGGCAGCCTCGATGGCCGACCGTTTCGGCGGGGCCGACGTGGTGCTGGTGGCGGACGATCCCCGGCTCGACGGCTTCGACCCCGAGGGCCACCCGCGGGTAGCGGCGGCGGTGGTCGCGGCGCGCGACCCGAAGGTGGTGCTCGTCCCCTACACCTCCGAGGGGATGGACGTCGCCTCGGAGCTGGCGGCCAGGACCGACCGTCCCC